>JAYUEP010000220.1:0-9298 GCA_043739165.1 Hyphomicrobiales bacterium | reverse complement strand
TGTCGGTGAGGTCTATATTGGCTTCCCAGTAAGCGTCAATTGTTCCGGCGTCGCGCCAATAGGACTGCTTTTCCAAGGGCGAGCGCACGCATGATTTGGTGAAGCGGTGGGCCACGGCTTTGCCGTTTTTCACCACATAGGGAATGATATCCTTGCCGAAATCCCGGCTTGAGCCTTTGGTGGCCGCATCCTGGCGCAACAGGCTGGCGAGGAAGTTGGTTTCAAAAACATAGATACCCATCGAAGCCAAGGCCACTTCCGGATTGTCGGGAATGCCCGGCGGATCTGCTGGCTTTTCAACGAACGCAATAATGCGGTCTTCCTTGTCCACGGCCATTACGCCAAACCCCGTGGCTTCCATGCGCGGCACTTCAAGACAGCCAATCGTGACATCAGCCCCGGAATCCACATGCTGTTGCAGCATCAGCTCATAGTCTTGCTTGTAGATGTGATCGCCCGCGAGAATAACGCTGTATTTCACGTTGTAGGCCTCAATGATGTCGAGGTTTTGATAGACGGCATCGGCCGTGCCGGCATACCACTGATCTTCCGACACACGTTGGCTGGCGGGAAGAATATCGAAGCTCTCGTTACGTTCTGTACGGAAGAAGTTCCAACCACGGGTCAAATGGCGGATCAAGCTGTGGGCCTTGTATTGGGTGGCGACACCAATGCGGCGGATGCCGGAATTCATGGCATTCGAAAGCGCAAAATCAATGATGCGGGCTTTGCCGCCAAAGGGAACGGCCGGCTTGGCGCGGCGGTCAGTAAGTTCCATCAATCGGCTGCCGCGGCCACCAGCCAACACGTAGGCCATTGCATCACGAGCCAGTGGTGCAGATCGTCTCAAGTCGCTCATTGCTGTATCTCCCAGTCCAGCGGTTAGTCATCAGCAACAAAGAACATTGTTGCCAAGGGTGGCAATGTAATCCGGGCTGACGCTGGTTTGCCATGCGACGGCCCGTTCACTGCTTCTATTTTCCCGTGATTACCTTTGCCTGTACCCCAATAGGCTTCAGCATCACTGTTAAAGACTTCACGCCAAATTCCAGATTTTGGCAAGGGCAGCACATAATTTTCGCGCACGACCGAGGTGAAATTTGAAATGACGGCGACGGGCCTCCTGCCGTTACCGGCATGGCGCGCCCAAGCGAAGACCGAGTTCTCGGCATCATCGCCAATCAACCATTCATAGCCCTCTGGCTCGCAGTCGCGGGCGTGAAGGGCCGGGTGGTGGCGGTAAAGATGGTTAAGATCACGAATGAGGGACTGCATGCCCTTGTGTGGGGCATGGTTCAGGAGGTTCCAATCGAGGCTTTGGGTATGGTTCCATTCCATCCACGGTGCCATTTCCTGGCCCATGAACAGGAGCTTCTTTCCAGGATAACCCCACATGAAACCGAAATAGGCTCTCAGGGTGGCAAATTTCTGCCAATCATCGCCCGACATCTTGGCCAGCAGCGAGCCCTTTCCATGCACCACTTCGTCGTGGGAGAGCGGCAGGACAAAATTCTCGGTGAAGGCATAGAGGAGGCCAAAAGTCAGATCATTGTGATGGTGTTTCCTGTGCACGCCATCGCGCTGCATATATTGCAACGTGTCGTGCATGAAACCCATATTCCATTTGAAGCCAAAGCCCAGGCCGCCCGTGCTGGTGGGTTTGGAAACGCCGGGGAAAGCTGTTGATTCTTCGGCAATCGTCACAATGCCTGGATGCTGGCCATAGGTCTCATGGTTCATGCGCTGCAGGAAGGCGATGGCTTCGAGATTTTCGCGCCCACCATATTGATTGGGAATCCACT
Source organism: Hyphomicrobiales bacterium (assembly GCA_043739165.1). GTDB lineage: Bacteria > Pseudomonadota > Alphaproteobacteria > Rhizobiales > Aestuariivirgaceae > Aestuariivirga. The sequence goes on along the minus strand of JAYUEP010000220.1, from coordinate 7,496 downwards.
GGCCTTCCTTGCGACTGTAATCGAGATAGAGCATCGAGGCCACGGCATCGACACGCAGACCATCAAGGTGATAGCGCTCAAGCCAGAACAGCGCGTTGTTGAGCAGGAAGCTTTGCACTTCCTTCCGGCCGAAATTATAGATCGCCGTGTTCCAATCAGGGTGGAAGCCTTGGCGCGGATCGGCATGTTCATAAAGCGCTGTGCCGTCAAAATGGGCGAGGCCGTGTTGGTCGGTCGGGAAATGCGCGGGCACCCAATCGAGGATGATGCCGATATTGGCGGCGTGGGCCTTGTCGACAAAGCGGGCAAAGCCAGCAGGATCACCAAAGCGCGAGGTGGGTGCGAAAAGGCCTGTGGGTTGATAACCCCAGGATGGATCGTAAGGATGTTCGCTGACGGGGAGCAGTTCAATATGGGTGAAGCCCAGATCAACCACATAGGCAATGAGTTGATCGGCCAATTCATCGTAACTCAAAAAGGCATCGCCATCTTTCTTGCGCCAGGAACCGAGATGAACCTCATAGATGCTCATCGGTGCGCGGCGCTTGTCCGGCGCGGTGCGGGATTTGAGATAAGTAGCATCTGACCATTTGAACTGGTCGGTGCGCGTCACTTTGCTGGCCGTATTGGGGCGAAGTTCGGCGGCAAAACCATAGGGGTCTGACTTCAGATGCAAGCCGCCCTGCTTGTCGATCAGCTCAAATTTATAACCTTGGCCCTCGCGGGCGTCCGGCACGAAAATTTCCCAGACACCAACGTCCATGCGTTTGCGCATGACGTGGCGGCGGCCATCCCAAAGATTGAAATCGCCGACCACGGAAACGCGCTCGGCATTTGGTGCCCAGACGGCAAAATGCACGCCGGTAATGCCATCCATGGTGAGTGGATGTGCGCCGAGCTTGTCATAAAGCCGAAGGTGATTGCCTTCGGCCATGAAGTAGTCGTCTTGTGGGCCGAGCACGGGGCCAATGGAATAGGCATCGGAAACCGTCCAGCTGCCCTTCGCATTGGCGCAAGCATATTGCAGGACTTGCTGGCTGCTGGCTTTGACTTTGCCCTCGAAAAAGCCGGAGGGATGGACGCGGGTCAGTTCACCCAGGTTCTTGCCATCGAGAGATTGCGCGCTGACGGTTTCGGCCCCTGGAATGAAAGCGCGGGCGACCCAACTCTTGCCCACGGGGTGCAATCCCAGAACTTTAAATGGGTCCGCATGTCGGCCATTGACGATGGCTTCGATTTCAGGGCCGCTTGTCTTCCACTTCGGTTCGGCCATATCCGTTTACTCTTACTCCGTCGGCACATTCCAAATATCGCGGGCATATTCCCTGATTGTGCGATCTGATGAGAACCAGCCCATGTGGACGCTATTCTGAATTGCCTGATGCGTCCAGTCCCTTTGATCTTGCCAAAGAATATCAACCTTGCGCTGGCAGCTTGCATAGGAATCAAAGTCGGCACCCACCATGAACCAGTCGCCATTAAAGATGGAATCGACGATCGGGCGATAAAGGTTGGTGTCGCCCTTCGAGAATTCTCCGGCAGCGAGGGCCTGCAGAACCGCCTTGAGGGCTACCGAAGACTCCACCACGGCGCGGCCATCAATGCCCTTGGCGCGACGCGCATCCACTTCATCGGCGGTGAGGCCAAAGATGAAGATGTTATCGGCACCAACGTGTTCGCGCATTTCAACATTGGCACCATCCAATGTGCCGATGGTGAGCGCGCCGTTGAGGGCAAACTTCATGTTGCCCGTGCCAGAAGCTTCCATTCCTGCGGTCGAAATCTGTTCGGAGAGATCGGTGGCTGGCACAATCACTTCCGCCAGACTCACATTATAGTTCGGCAGGAATACTACTTTGAGTGCGCCCTTGATCGACATATCATTGTTGACGACATTGGCCACATCATTGATCAATTTGATGATCAGCTTGGCTTGCAAATAAGACGCCGCTGCCTTGCCTGCGAAGATTTTGACGCGTGGCACCCAATTGGCCGTGGGGTTTGCCTTGATGGCCTGATAATGCGCGATGGTTTCCAGAATGTTCAAGAGCTGGCGCTTGTATTCGTGCATGCGCTTCACATGCACATCAAACATGGCCACAGGATCGATTTTGATATCCATTCGCGCTTGGACCAGTTGGGCCAGAATCTGTTTGTTCTGCAGTTTGATGGCAGCGAATCTTTTTACGAAATTTGCTTCGCCCGATCGCGCCGAGGCCTTGACGAGGAGTTCGGCGTTATCAAGCGATTCAGGGCCTGCGGCCTCGGTCAGCAATTTTGACAATTCCGGATTGATGGTGTGGAGCCAGCGGCGCGGCGTGATGCCATTGGTCTTGTTGTTGATGCGGCCCGGGAAGAGCGTATTCAAATCACGGAAGACATTTTTCTTCATCAGTTCGGTATGCAAGGCCGAGACGCCGTTTACGCTGTGCGAGCCGGCAAAAGCCAATTGCGCCATGCGCACGCGCCTTGCGCCATGCTCATCAATCAATGAGACGGAAGCCACAAGCTCCGGCGTTGAATCGACGAGGTTGCGGGCACGCACAATGATTTGGTCATTGATGGCAAAAATGATCTGCATATGGCGCGGCAGCAGACGCTCAAACAGCTGCAACGGCCAGCTCTCCAAGGCTTCCGAAAGCAAGGTGTGGTTGGTATAGGCCACAACGGCCTGGGTGATTTCCCAGGCCTTGCTCCAGGCCACATGATGCTCATCCACAAGAAGGCGCATCAATTCAGCAATGGCGATGGCGGGATGCGAGTCATTAATTTGCACGGCGGCCTTGTCGGCGAGATTAAGCACATCGGGGTATTGCTGGAGGTGGCGCCGGATGATGTCTTGCAGGGACGCCGAAGTGAAGAAATATTCCTGGCGCAGGCGCAATTCCTGGCCGGCTTGGGTTGAATCCGATGGATACAATACGCGGGTGATGATTTCGGCGCGGTTGTTGCCTGAAAGAGCAGCTGTAAAGTCACCTTTGTTGAACGCGTCAAGTTGAATGGGGTCAATGGCGCGTGCTGACCAGAGGCGCAAGGTGTTGACGCGCTTGCCGCGCCAGCCGACCATCGGGATGTCAAAAGCAGTCGCCTGCATCACCTCGTCTGGCACCCAATTGGCTCTCGCGGTGCCGTCGGAATTCTTGTCGGTGGCGACAGCACCGCCAAAGGAAATGTTGTAGGCAGACTCACGCCGGGCAAATTCCCACGAGTTGCCGTTTTCTAACCAGTTCTCTGGCATTTCAATTTGCCAACCGTCTTTGATCAGTTGGCGAAAGAGGCCGTGCTTGTAGCGGATGCCGTAGCCATAAGCGGGGATGCCAAGGCTGGCCATGCTTTCCATGAAACAGGCCGCAAGGCGACCGAGGCCACCATTGCCTAGCGCGGCATCAGGTTCAAGGGCTTCGGAAAGATTGAGATCAATGCCGAGATTCTTGAGGGCTTTCTGATAGCTTTGGGTGAGGTCAAGATTGCTCAGAGCATCGCGCAGCAAGCGGCCGATGAGAAATTCCAGCGAAAGATAATAGACCCTCTTGGCTTGCGCCTTGTAGGCGGCGCGAGTTGAATCCATCCAGCGGTCAATCACTTGATCGCGCAGCGCCAATATGGTCGCGGCCAACCAATCATGATCTTTTGCGGCGGCAACATCCTTGCCGACTGCGTAAGTGAGTTTAGCCAGGATTTGAGATTCGATTGAGTTTTCGCTTTTCATATTCACATTCTAAGTTCGTTGGTTGCGGGGGCACTTGTGAAGGATTTTGCGTTCTAAATCAATGCTTATGGGGCTGAAAATAATTGTCCTGAATAACCCTTGAAATTGTGAAAAGGGCCTGAGCCGGATTAATTTGTGCCACCCCCCAATCTCGCTTTTGTTGACCATGGTTGCAAATTCTTGCCACAAAATTGGGCAAACGGATTTGTGTGATGGGGTGGACCATGTTAGCGTGGCCCCATGCGCATCGTTGGATTGATTGTTTGGAGTTTACTTGTTTGCGGCGGTTCCCTTCCTGCAAATGCCTTGGAGCTTGAGGTGCCGCTGGCTTGCGAGATTGGCAAGGATTGCTGGATACAGCAATATGCGGACCATGACGCCACTGACGGTGGCAAGGATTACAAATGCGGCGGCGAGACCTATGACCGCCACGACGGCACTGATTTCCGGGCGTTGAACACAAAGTCCGATGTTGCTGTGCTTGCCGCAGCGGCAGGAACGGTGATCGCGGTTCGAGATGGGGTGGAAGATCACCTTGCCACAACGCCAGAATTGTTGCGCTCCGTGCTGAAAATTGAATGCGGTAACGGCGTCGTCATTGCTCATGAAGGCGGTTATCAAACGCAATATTGCCACATGCGCAAAGGCAGCGTTGCGGTAAAGGTTGGTGATCGCCTTGCTGTTGGGGCACCGCTGGGAAAAGTTGGCTATTCAGGTGCTGCTGCTTTTGCTCATCTGCATTTCTCTCTGCGCCATGGAGCACAAAAGCTCGACCCATTCAGTGGCCCACTGCTGGCAGAATGTGGAGCAACAACCACAAATTTCTGGTCTCCTGCCGCAAAGCAGAAGCTTGCCTATCACGATTCTGACATTCTGGAATTCGGCTGGTCTCCACATGGGATCAGCTTTGATGCGCTTGAACTTGGGGATGGCCCTTCAGCCACACCGACAGCGGCTTGGCCTGAACTCATTGTTTACATGCGGGCGATCAACCTCAAATCTGGCGATGAATTGCGCCTGCAAATTACGGGCCCCAGCGGCCCGCTGGCCGAGCAGGTTCAAATTCTTGATCATGACAAGGCCGAATATGCTTTTGGTGCGCTGGCAAAGTCCAAGGCTGGAAATTGGCCGCCCGGAAGTTACCGTGGGCATCTTAAGGTTATCCGCGGTGGAGGCCCGAAGATCGAAATGGACATTGAAGCCGTTCTGAACTGACCAACCTCGTTCCGAGTGATTGATGCTGGAGGTAATGGTAACCATGCTTGGCGCGTTAACAATCATATCGATTAACGGAAGCATTTTAGACGATTTCGCGTTATATGGAGCCGGAGACGGGGGCAGCGCGTGGTTTGCACGAAAGTGTGCCACACTCACAGAGGTAGGTTATGGCCAAGCTTAGTGCGGCAATTGACAAAAAGTCTGAAGTCGATCTGTCATTTGCCAAGGAAAAATCCTTGGGCATCCGTTCGCGGGTTTTTGTTGGCTCTTTGGCAATGGTTTTGCTGGTTGGCGGGTTTGGCGGCTGGGCCGCAACAACCGAACTTTCTGGCGCCGTCGTAGGCCAAGGGCAAGTGATGGTCGACAAGGACTTGCGCGCCATTCAACATTTGGATGGCGGAATCATTCGCAGCATCAGCGTCAAAAAGGGCGATATCGTTGCCGAAGGCCAGACCTTGTTCACCCTCGATGATACGCAGTTGAAGGCCGAAGGCCAGATCATTGCCGGGCAGTTTTTGGATTTGCTGGCCAAGCGCCAGCGCATGTTGGCGGAACGCGATGGCGCAGAGACCATGGAACCCGGTGCCCCGCAATATGGGGTCGATCTCACCAATACGCCTTCCTTTGCCGAAGAGTTGCGCCTTTTCAATGGCAACCGTGATACCCGCGCCAGCCAATCGGCGCAGCTGAAACAGGGCATGCTTCAGGCCAACGAGGAGCTGAACAGTTTATTGGCCCAAGAAAAATCAAATACGCAGGAACTGAACCTGGTTCAGGCAGAAGCCACTAAGGTTGCGGGCCTGCATGAAAAGGGGTTGATTGACAATTCACGCGTTTACAGCGCGGCGCGAGACCTTAACAAGATCAAAGGTGAACACGACCAGCTGACGGCGAATATTGCGAAAGCAAAGTCGCATTACAGCGAGCTCGATCTGCAGAAAAAAAATCTGGATCAGACAGCGCGGACAGAGGCCCAGAAGCAGCTTTCCGACCTGGAACCGCGCATTGCCGAGTTGGTGGAACGTAAATCCGCCAATGCAGACCGCTTGACCCGGATGGAAATCCGCAGCCCGGTGGCTGGCATTGTCAACGAAGTCAACGTCAACACCATCGGTGGTGTTATCACGCCGGCTCAAAAACTGCTCACCCTGGTGCCTCAGGATGCCAAGTTGCAAATCGAAGTGAAGTTGCAGCCCAATGATATTGATCAGGTTTTTGTGGGTGAAGGCCAAGCTGAAGTTTACGGCCTTCAGTTCACGCAACACGCCTGATATTTTTGGCACTGTCGCCTTCATTTCTCCTGCGACCAGCACGGACCCAGCCACGGGTCGCGTTTTCTATGTGACGCAGGTTGAGGTGACGGCTTCGGAACTGGGCAAGTTGGGCGACAAGAAATTGATGCCTGGCATGTTGGTGGAAACCTTTATCCAAACGGAAAGCCGCACAGCGCTTTCCTATCTGTTCAAGCCATTCCAAGACCAGATTTCCCGCGCATTTAAAGAGCGTTAGGTCTTCTGGTGCATATTGGCTGAATTGGAGTTTTGATCGGTATGCAGATTTCGGTTTCACTTGAAAGCCCGGACAGTGGCTTAAAATCGCAAGGGCCCGTCGTGGTCGGCTGGCTGCTGGACCAAAAGGAATCCACCATCATCTTTGATGCGCCAACACGGGTGCGTTCTGTCGATGTCAACCGCACACATGCCAAATCCGCCTCGCGCTGCCCGGCCGTCATTAATATGGAAAGCCGCTATTTTGAAGTGAAGTGCCCCTATGACATTCAGCTTCAGTTCACCCGCGATGAGAATGGTAAAGCGCAGCTCAAGAACCTGATGGGCAATGACACGCCGGTGCGCCCCAAGAAATTGTGGGATCTCATTCATCTGGTGGGCGAGAGCGAGTGGCGGCACAAGGACCAGCCGACCATCCAGCTCAATCTGCCCTATATCTTCATTTCGGATGAGCCGGTTTACATGTCACAAGTTGCGCCGTTCATGCATTATGCGGCGCAGCCCATGCCGGGGACGATTTTTGGCGGGCGCTTTCCGATCAATGTCTGGCCAAGGCGATTGCTCTGGGCCTTTGAATGGCACGACATTTCAAAACCGCTGATCCTGAAGCGTGGGGAGCCCTTGTTTTATGTGACGTTTGAAACGACGCCGCAAGAACGTGCTGTTCAGGTGGTTGAGGCGCAAGTGACACCGGAGCTGCGCCAATATCTCGATATGATTTCAGGCGCTGTCAATTATGTGAACCAGACCTTTGGTCTGTTCAAGGCTGCCGAGGAGCGAAGGCCAGCGAAGCTGGTGTCGCCAGTGGCCTCATCTGCTCACAGGGGCACGTAGTCGATCTCGGTAAAGGCCGCCACTTCGGGTAACCAGCGGGCTTTAACAAAGGCCACATGATCCGGGTGTTCATTGTAGAATGAATAGGCCGTCTGGTCTGCGAACTCCATCGACACGGCGAAATGAAATTCACACTTGGGGCTTGTCTGGCGCAGTACTTCAAACTTCTCAACACCGGGGATCAGCATGAGTTTGCGCAGGGCTCCGAGAAATTCTGCCTCGGCGGC
>JAYUEP010000219.1:0-9351 GCA_043739165.1 Hyphomicrobiales bacterium | reverse complement strand
AATCAAAACATAAAATAAAAAGGGCGCAAAACGCCCCGAAGTGTTGGGTGCCCTATAGCGCAAGATTCTAGTGGAGACAAGCGAGATACGCGTCAATCCCATCCATGTTGTCCATGATGTGGGCGGCGATCAGGTTGACCTTGCCGGAAGGCCTGCCCGCCTGCCGCTTGATTGGATTGGGCAGGACAGCCGCCAACAGAGCCGCTTCGCGCCGCGTTAACTTTGCCGCCGGTTTGCCAAAATGGTGCTGGGCTGCGGCTTCCGCCCCATAGATGCCCGGCGCCCATTCGACAATGTTGAGATAGATCTCCATCATCCGCCGTTTGGTGAGAACCCCGTCCATATAATAGGCCAAGGGCATTTCGAGGCCTTTGCGGATCACGCTGCGCCCATCCCAGAGAAACATGTTTTTGGCGACCTGCATCGAGATCGTTGAAGCCCCGCGCGAGGGACCCTCATCGCCATTATCCATCGCATCCTGAAACTCAATCCAGTCAACGCCGTGATGATCACAAAAGCGCTGGTCTTCCGACGAGATCACCGCACGCGCCAAATCCGGCGACATGCGGTCGATGCTCACCCATTGCTTGTGAAGGCCATTGCCTGCGAATAGCCGCAAAATCATCAGGTTGGAAAAGGGCACGGGCAATACGCCGTAAACCAGCGTCATCACCAATGGCCAAGCCACCACCAACACAACGACACGCTTCAGCCAAACCCGCCAGCGCGGGCCGTCATTCCAAAATGCTTTGAGATTCGCGCCAAATGCCATTAGGTGACTTTTACGTCATTCTCCGCACATGAGGAACTGCTTGGCAATACCCTTCGAAGAGGCGCTCGCCGTTGCTGCGGCAAAGGTGGAAGCAAAGCTCGCATCCCTCTTGCCGCCCCTGCCCGGCCACCGCCTGCAGGAGGCGATGCGCTATGCAGCTTTGGGCCAAGGCAAGCGCCTGCGCCCCTTCTTCGTCTTGGAAAGTGCGCGGCTTCACGGCGTCGCCGAGGCCCGCGCCCTCACCGTGGCCGCCGCCTTGGAAATGATCCACTGCTATTCACTGGTGCATGATGATCTGCCCGCCATGGACAATGATGATTTGCGCCGTGGCCAGCCTACCACGCATAAGAAGTTCGATGAAGCCACCGCCATCTTGGCAGGCGACGCGCTGCTCACTTTCGCTTTCGAGATATTGGCTGACGCCAATGAGCCACCAGCCCTCATCGCCGCCCTCGCAAGGGCCTCAGGCCCGCAAGGCATGGTGGGTGGACAGATGTTGGACATTGAAGCCGAGACCAAGGGCTTCGCCTCGCTCGCCGAAATCTCAAGCATGCAGCGCGGCAAGACGGGCGCATTGTTCGAATTCGCCTGTGCCTCTGGCCCAGTCATGGCAGGCGCCGACACGACTGCACTCAAGACCTATGCCCACAACATCGGCCTCGCCTTCCAGATCGCCGATGACATCCTCGATGTCGAATCCAGCGCCGAGGCCTTGGGCAAAGCCACCCAGAAAGACAAAGCCAAGGGCAAAGCCACCTTCGTCGATTTCCTTGGTCTTGAAGGCGCGAAGCTGGAAGCGCAAGCTTTGGTCAACCAAGCAAAATCAGCTTTGAATTCTTACCGTACGAAAGCCGCCATCCTCAGCGCCGCCGCAGATTTCATCATAGCGCGCCGGAAATAACCCGCTTCGCCTCTTCGTAACTTGCAGCCTCATAAACCCAGCCGCGCCGGATCACATATTTCCATGTGAGCTTGTCAGACATGGCCAAGTCTTCGGGCGTAGTTCCCATCATCTCATCAGGGCTGGGGCTGACAACACCGCGCCGCAGCACGACCCGCGCTGTGTCAATGCCGTCATTCTGCGCCGCCTCATAAAAACCAAACTGGATAAAGCCCGAGCAGATGAATTGCCGCGGCATCCAGCGCCGATAGACATTGGGCTTGCGCTGCAAACGCATCACCGCCTGCCGCAAGCCAAACAAGGTTGAAAAGGCAATGCGCCACAGGCGATTGAAGTCGTAAGGTTTGTTCACTTCATTCAGCAAAATGCCATTGGCCCGCTTGAAAAAATCCTGGGAGAAGCCCGCACCTTCCATCCGCAAAATGCCAACTTCCTCAATCGGGCTTCGACCGTTCACATAGGTCTCGAGATTGGCAATGCCCACGCCCTTGAACAGGCTTTCGATCACAAATGTATTGGTGAAATGTTCGTGCTTCTGCGGCAGCAAGAACACCAAGGCCGCATGGCTGAAAAAGCCGTTTGAAAAAAGTCGGATGAGCCGCGAAGCCAGCAGAGGACTACGCGACAACAGAATGTCACCGCGATTGAGATAACGGTCTGCGTCAGCAAAAAACGCTTTCACCGTCATCGGAAAATTTGGATCACCCCCAGCGTTTGGCAACATAATCCTCGACAATGCTTTGGAACTGGGCAGAAATATTTTCGCCGCGCAAGGTTTTTACCTTCTTGCCGTCGATATAGACAGGTGCTGCCGGAAGTTCGCCCGTGCCCGGCAGCGAAATCCCGATGTCGGCATGTTTCGATTCACCCGGCCCATTCACGATGCAGCCCATCACCGCCAGCGACAGGTTTTCAAAGCCGGGATATTGCATCTGCCATTCCGGCAAGCGCCCGCGCACATAGGTTTGAATATCTCGCGCCAATTCCTGAAACACGGTCGAGGTCGTGCGCCCACAGCCAGGGCAGGCAATGACCATCGGCGCAAAAGCCCGAAGCCCCATGGTTTGCAGAATTTCCTGCGCCACGATCACCTCGCGCGTGCGGTCCCCGCCCGGCTCTGGCGTGAGCGAAATACGAATGGTGTCGCCAATGCCTTGTTGCAACAAAACGGAAAGTGCCGCTGTCGAGGCCACAATGCCTTTCGAACCCATGCCCGCTTCGGTAAGCCCCAAGTGCAAAGCGTGATCAGCGCGCGCCGCGAGAAGGCGGTAGACCGCGATCAAATCCTGAACCTCGGAACATTTGGCCGAGATGATGATCTTGTTGCGGGCAAGGCCCAATTCTTCAGCATAAAGCGCCGACTCAACACCGGAACGCACAATCGCCTCATGCATCACCTCACGCGCATCCTTGGGCGCTGAAGATTTTGCATTCTCATCCATCAAGGATGCCAGCATCGCTTGATCAAGTGAACCCCAATTCACGCCAATGCGAATGGGCTTGTCATACTTGATCGCCACTTCAATCATCGTGGCGAAGTTGCGATCTTTCTTTTCCTTGAAGCCAACATTGCCGGGGTTGATGCGATATTTCGCCAGCGCCTGGGCGCAGTCTGGATATTGCGCCAGCAAGAGATGGCCGTTGTAATGAAAATCGCCCACCAAGGGAACATTCACATTCATCTTGGCGAGCTTCTCGACAATCGCCGGAACCGCCGCAGCACTTTCCGCGCGGTCCACGGTGATGCGCACCAGTTCCGATCCCGCCCGCGCCAGTTCCGCGCATTGCCTCGCTGTGGCCTCGGCATCCGCCGTGTCGGTATTGGTCATGGATTGCACCACGATGGGCGCACCACCGCCCACGGTGACGGCACCAACTCTAACACCGATTGTTTTATGACGGCTTTCGATTGCTGAATAAGACATAGCGGGTGTTGTAACGTGGGAATGCGAAAGGTTCAATGCGGGTGTGGAGGGCAACTAAGTTCAGCGAACTGACACCTTTGCAATAAGCATCAAGATTCATTGAAACCTTGCGGCATGCTAATCCAAAGAACTTTCTGCTCTTGTGGCGAATGCAGCGATTTATGCCCCTTACCATTTACGTCTTCAAACAACACGAAGCTACCCGCTGGCACGCTTCGCACATCTCCATCACTTGTCTGATACTCTGCCGATCCATCAAGCCTCACAGTCAGTACGCGTTCTGGAACTGTGTGCCAATCAACCTGTCCCGCGTCTGCCGGAATTTGGGTGAAACGGATGCTTGAGGCCATGTATTTAGAAGAAGCTTCAAATACGGCGGCACTGGGATGAACCTGTCGAGGGGTTGTCGCGATTTCAACCTCATCGAAGTGAGACTCTCCGTCAGCTGTTGAGTAAACCCGCAAGCATTTCATCATAAGTCTCCGTAGTTGAATTGCATCTATGCCCTCATAAGAACGATCTAGTTCCGAAATTATCCGGACCGCAATATCACAGCGGAATAGAAGACAGTTCTGCATCTAACTCACAAGTGTAAACCTACCCCACCATCGCCAGCAGCAAACACGCCGTATCCACAATCTCCTCCACGCTTGCCCCGCGTGAGAGATCGGACACTGGTTTGGTAAAGCCCTGCAAGATCGGCCCCACTGCTTTGGCCCCACCCAATTGCTGTGCCAATTTATAAGCGATGTTTCCTGCATCCAAATCGGGGAACACCAACACATTGGCGCGGCCTGCCACTTCGCTTTGTCCCGTTAGCTTACGCGCCGCCACCAATGGCGACAAAGCCGCATCGCCCTGCAATTCGCCGTCAATCATGAGCTCCGGCATCTTGCGCCGCGCGATCGCCAGCGCCTGCACAACCTTGTCCGCATCGGCATGTTTGCCGCTGCCTTTGGTGGAGAAGGACAACAGCGCCACGCGGGCCTCACCCAGCAGAGCCTTGGCACTTTGCGCCGAGGCCAGCGCGATATCGGCCAGTTCTTCGGCGCTGGGTTGGATGTTCACTGCACAATCGGCAAAGACCAGGCTCTTGTCCGGCCATTGCATCAGGAAAAAGCTCGAAGGTGTTTCGAGACCCGGGGCCAAGCCAATGGTCATCAGCGCCGCCTCGATCACCCGCGCGGTGGGATGCGCGACACCGGCCAGCATGGCATCTGATTTCCCCTCAGCCACCAAAGCGCCCGCCGCATAGAGCGGTTTCTGCAGCAGCTTTGCAGCCATCGCCGCGCTCAGTTTACTGCGCCTTGCCATCAGCGCTTGAACTGCCCCCGCCGCCGGCTGGGGTGCGTCGCCTGTAAACACAATCGGCTCCGCCAAATCTTCACGCCGCAGAATTTCCGCTGCCGCCATAATGCGCCCGTCGTCGCCCTCTGGCATGACGAGCTTCAACTTCTGGCCCTTGATCCGCGCCCGCGCCTGTTCGATCACATCCGACATGGAAAGGTATCTGCCACATGTCCGAGCCTGAGAAAATTGAAATCAACCGCGGCCTCAAGGGCATCTACTTTGAACGCTCCGCCACCACCTTCATTGATGGCAAGGCGGGCGAGTTGCGCTATCGCGGTTATTCCATTCACGATCTGGCGGTACATTCCACCTTCGAGGAAACGGCTTACTTGCTGCTCCATGGTGAGCTGCCAACCGAATCCCAATTACGCGCCTTCACCAAGGCGCTGGTCACCGCGCGCCACTTGCCCCGAGAAATCATCGATCTCATCACGCTGATCAAACACGCCCATCCGATGGATGTCTTGCGCACGGCGGTCTCAGCCCTCGCCGCTTCAGACCCTGAGGCTGGCGATAACAGTATTGATGCAACCCGCGCCAAGGGCATCAGGCTCGCCGCGCAAATCCCAATGATTGTCGCCACGCACCATGCACTGCGCTCGAGCAAGCCCCTGCCCGCTGCCGATACAACACTCTCCCACGCCGCCAACTTCCTGTGGATGATCACTGGGCGCAAGCCCTCCGCCGATGCCGCGCAATTGATGGACCGCGACTTGATCCTCCATGCCGAACACGGCAGCAACGCGTCCTCCTTCACCGCGCGTGTGGTGATCGGTACCGAGGCCAATCTTCATGCCGCGATGACGGCAGCCATCGCCGCCCTTTCAGGCCCGGCCCATGGCGGTGCAGCAGAAGATGTGATGCGCATGGCCCAGGAGATTGGCGCGCCTGAAAACGCCGCGGCTTACGTCAAAGCCAAGCGCGCAGCGGGCGATGCGGTGACTGGCTTTGGCCACCGCGTCTACCGCACCGAAGACCCGCGCGCGCGCCACATGCGCGATGGCGTCGAAAAACTTTCGCGCGAAATGGGCGAACCCAAATGGTATGCCATTTTGCAAGCCGTCGTCGAAGCGATGAAGCCCTATGCCCGCTTTGGCGTGAACGTGAATGTCGATTTCTATTCGGGTGTGATTTATTATTTGAACGGCATCCCGCAAGACTTGTTTGTGCCCATCTTCGCCGTGGGCCGCGTGCCTGGTTGGGTGGTGCAATGCCTCGAGCAATTGCAGAACAATATCCTCATCCGCCCTCTCACACTTTACGATGGCCCGCCCGCGCGCGACTATCAGCCAATTGTCAGGCGCGGCGCGTGAAGTCAGGGGAATGCCCCGACATCACCCCTTTTCTGCCCGCTGATCGCCACAATCCCTAAGGAAGGTTAACCAGCAGCGAGGGCCCAGTTGGTCGCGGTGTGGGATGGCGCAGTGTAAGTATGAGGGAACAGGCATGAAGAACATTCTGCTTGGGCTGAGCTTTTTGGCGTTGAGTGCAACAGTCTCGCACGCGGGCCAGACTGAGACGCCTTTTACAATTTTGGTGGGTGAACCCTCGTGGATTCCTGAAACCCAATTAATCGCCAAGGCGATGGATCATGAGAATGCCTTGCGCGTCATGCCGATTGTTGGCGCGGGCGGATTGCGCGCCATCGAAGATCTCGAACAGTTCTCCGTCGTCAATGCCGCCATCATCACCGCAGATTCAGCGGCCTATGTCCGCGCGCAGGACTTGGGTGCAGGCGAAAACCAAAAACTGACCTACATCACCTCAATTAAGCCTCTGCCGATCCTCCTCGTCACGCGGCGCAACATTGGCAATGTGACGGCGCTTGCCGGTAAAAGAATTGCAACCGGCCCCGCAGAAAGCGCCAGCTTCGCCACGGGTGAGCTGCTTCTGGGGGCGATGGAAGTGCCGTTCCTGCGCGTACCCTTGGCGCAGGAGAAGGCCATTGAGGCCTTGGCCCAAGGCAAGGCCGATGCGGCACTGGTTTTGGGTACACCGCAAAATCTCGACCGGTTGAGCGCCAGCAATTTCCATCTCTTGCCACTGGTTCTGCCCCAGCAATTGGCGGAGACCTATCAGCCCGCGAAACTCTCGGTAAAAGATGCCCCCGGCCTGATCACCGCAAGCCAGGCGTTGGACACGGTTTCAACGGCCTTGATCCTCGCCGTGAATGATCAAGGCGCAAGCCCCGATCAGCACAAAACCCTCAAGGCCTTCGAGGACGAGCTTTTCAAACAACTGGCCAGTTCAGATGTGACTCCGCTGCATGACGACGTGGCGGGCTGGACGCGCGAGGCCAATGCCGCGTCACTTCTCAAATCCCTTCCACTCTCTGCAACCATTACCCCGACAGGAGCGACTCCATGAGCTATTCGCCAGCCCGCCTTGAAGATGCGCCCAACACCCCAACCCCCGAGAAGCACGAGACAACAGCTTTGATTGAGCCGCCAACACCAAGCTGGTTCAACACCCCAGCGGAACCTGACACGCCGAATCAGATGGCTGATCATTACAGGGATAGGTTGGCGCGTGAACAAGCGCTGCAAAAGACCCAGGATGAAGAGCTGGAAGACTATCGCCGCAAGCTCGATGAGAAATTCAAGGCCGCGAAGCGAATTTATGACAAGCCGGGAAATGGGACTTCGGCTTCAGCTTCAACCGAGCCTCTGGCAACCGAAGTTAAGCTCCGCGCCAGACGGCCAACACTTCCGTTGGGCACAATTGAGAACCTGAGCGAACGCTATGTGCGTGAAGCCCCCGTTCGGCCCACGCGTGTGCATGCGAATGGCAGAACCCCCTTCGCCACGTATGCAGCCTACGCCGCACTGGCCATGGTGTTGGGTGGAACAGCAGGTCTGGGCTTTGCAAACCGCTCTTCCATCTACACCTTTACCCAAGGCAGTGTGAACCACGCCCGCCAATGGGTCGCCGATGTGTCCAAGCCCTTGGCGGACAATTCGGCCACCGCTGCGGCGGTCACCGCCAGCACCAGCGGCAGCACAACCTTGTCCAAGAAATCAGTCACCATGGCTTCTCTCTCGGTCACCGATGTGCGCGGTGCTTTGAACAGCATGATCCCGCTGGCCCTCTCGGCAACGCCAGCCGACGCCACCCAGCCCATTGATCTGATGATCTCGGGCCTGCCGTCCTCCGCCTATCTCACCGCAGGCCAGCAAACCGCCGAGGGGAGTTGGATTGTGAAAAGCCCAGACGTAGCCAATTTGCGCTTGGTCGTGGCGCAATCGGAAACCCAGAAGATTGATCTTGAAGTTGCCGCTGTTGAACAAACCTCGGGAAGCCTCGCAGCCCCCGCACAGCGCATGCAAGTTGAACTCTCCGATGTAAAAATCACGCCAGTCTCGGCTCCGCCCGAAGGCCAGAACGACCCCGTGGCGATCAAGCCCGCCGCAGCTGCTGTGGCCACCGCCGGGCCAACCCCCGCAGCGATTCCAGCCCCCGTGGCCGCACCGGGCGCTGAACTCTTGGTCCGCGCCGATGCCCTCATGGGCCAGGGCGATATCATCTCGGCCCGCCAGATCTATATGCAGGCCGCAAGCCTTGGCAATGGCAAGGGCGCTTTCGGCGTGGCCCGCAGCTATGATCCCAAAGTCTTTGCCGATTTGAAGATCAGTGGCTTGCAGCCTGATCCTGCGAAGGCGGCCGATTGGTACAGGAAGGCCGCCGCCGCTGGTGTCACAAGCGCCCAATAGCTGGCCTCGACAAGCCGTCCACTTCCCGGCAAAACGTCCCCTTCAAAAGAGGGGACGTTTTCTATGCGCGCAGCCGATTTCATTGTTGCCAGTCTCAAGGCCCACGGCGTGAAGCGCGTCTATTGCGTGCCGGGCGAAAGCTATCTGGCCCTGCTCGATGCATTGCATGACAACGGCATTCAAGTGGTGATCTGCCGTCATGAAGGGGGTGCTGGCTTCATGGCGGTGGCCGAAGCCAAGATGACGGGGGTGCCCGGCGTGGTGCTCGTCAGCCGTGGGCCGGGCGCTACCAATGTTTCAATCGCCGTTCATATGGCCGAGCAGGACGCCGTGCCTTTGATCGTCATCGTCGGCCAGGTGGCGCGCGAGGAAAAATACCGCTTCGTGTTTCAGGAAATGAATTATGCAGCGGTGTTTGGTTCCTTCTCCAAAGGCGTGTTTGAATTAGATGATGCCGCCCGCTTGCCTGAAATGCTGCCCCGTGCCTTCCGCCTTGCCATCGAAGGTGTGCCCGGCCCGGTGATCTTGCCCGTGCCCGAAGACATGCTGCGCGATGAGGTGAATGACCCACAGGTTTTGACCTATCCAGCCGCGTCAACCGGACTGGATGCCGCAGCAATCGAACGCCTGCGGGAAATGTTGCTCCATGCCGAAAGGCCGTTGGTGATTGCTGGCGCGGCGATGCGGGGTCCC
>JAYUEP010000218.1:0-3145 GCA_043739165.1 Hyphomicrobiales bacterium | reverse complement strand
TTCTTGAGGTACATGCTTGCACGGGTTTGCCGGATGGTCAAATTTTATTTCCGTGATTTGAGGGTCTTGCAAGTTTTTGAAATTCGTCACAGAGTTGGATTGTTACAAACTCGCCATTGAGCGTTGGGGAATGGATATGGCGCAATCTGTTATTGAGCGCGTGGTTGTGGCAGTGGCGGCAAAGCTGTTGCCGGGGAGCTTCAAGGGCAAGCTGGACTTGACGCTGCCTTCTGGTCGGCTTGTAACTTTGGGCGGGACGATACCTGGCGAAATCGCCGATCTCAAATTGCGCAATTTCAAGGTTTTATGGGCGAGTTTGCGGCGGGCCCAGCTGGGCTTTTTCGACCGCTATCTCGCAGGCGACATTGAAAGCAGCAACCCCACCGCTTTTTTTCGCTTTTACCTGCAAAATCGAGCTGGATTGGACGGGGCGTCGGGCATGTTCACAGCCAGTTTCTTTGACAAGATTTGGCACCGGTTGCGCGACAATGATCATCGGGGCGCCAAGGAGAACATTTCCGCGCATTATGACTTGGGTAATGATTTTTATCGGCTGTGGTTGGATGACACGATGAGCTATTCCTCAGCCATATTTGATGGCAAGGCCAATAGCCTTGAGGCGGCCCAACAGCTCAAATACAAACGTGTGATGGAAGCCGCGGAAGTGAGGCCTGGCGCCCAAGTTCTGGAAATTGGCTGTGGCTGGGGCGGCTTTGCTGAAATGGCCGCAAAGGCAGGGGCGCAGTTGCGCGGGATTACGCTGTCCAAGGAGCAGTTGGCCTTTGCGCAGAAGCGTATCGACACCGAAAAATTGGGCGACAAGGTGGAGCTCGTGATCGAGGATTACCGCGACACCAGCGGACAGTTTGATTCCATCGCCTCGATTGAAATGATTGAGGCGGTGGGTGAGCCTCACTGGCCGGCTTATTTCAAAACAGTGTTCAATCGGCTGAAGCCTGGTGGTGCCGCTGCCATTCAAGGCATCACCATTCTGGAAGAGAATTTTGCGACCTATCGCTCAGGAGTGGATTTCATCCAGCGCTATGTGTTCCCGGGCGGCATGTTACTGACCAAAGAAATCATCCGTGATCAGGCCCAGAAGGCAGGCCTGTTGCTCGAGAAAATCGAGTGTTTTGGGTTAAGCTATGCCGAAACGTTGCGGCAATGGCGGGTGCGGTTTGAGGCGGCTTGGCCCAGAATTCAGCCGCTTGGCTTTGATGAACGCTTTAAGCGGTTGTGGACGCTTTATCTTTGCTATTGTGAGGCGGGATTTGCCGAGGGGCTGATCGACGTTGGCATCTACAAGATCAGGAAGCCGACGACTTAGCTGTCCATTGGCGGGTCAAGCCCGCCGATGGAGGAGGCTAGCGCTGACGGGTTTTCCAGTTTGGATTGATCCAAGGCTCGAGATTGGAAGGTGGCAGGGGCTGCCTGCCCAGAATGTGGTCGGAAGCCTTTTCGCCGATCATGATGGTGGGTGCGTTGAGGTTGCCATTGGTGACTTGCGGCATGATGGATGAGTCAACCACCCGCAAATTTTCCATGCCGATGACGCGGCACTCGGGATCTACCACCGCCTGCTTGTCTTTGGGTGAACCCATCCGGCAAGTGCCACAGGGGTGGAAAGCGCTTTCGCAATGTTCCCTGATGAAGGCATCAATCTGCGCGTCTGATTGCACCGCAGCCCCCGGTTGGATTTCTTCGCCCACAAAGGGCTTCATTGCTTCTTGGGTGAAAAGTTCGCGCGTCAGGCGCACACAGGCGCGGAATTCTTCCCAATCGTCAGCGTGGGACATATAGTTGAACAGGATCTTCGGGCTTTGCTTGGCATCGTCGTTCTTGATGCGCACATATCCACGCGACTTGGTACGCATCGGCCCGACATGCACCTGGAAGCCGTGGCCCTCAAAGGCGGCGGTGCCGTCATAGCGCATGGCGGCGGGCAGGAAGTGATATTGGATATTGGGATAATCAATCCCTGCATGGGAGCGGATAAAGGCGCAGCTCTCAAAATGGTTGGTGGCACCGAGGCCCGTGCCGAAGAGCAGCCATTCCAGCCCGATTTTGGCCTTGGAGAAGAGACCCAGTTGGGCATTCAAAGTGATCGGCTGCAGGCAGCGATGCTGGAAATAAATTTCCAAATGATCGTGCAGGTTTTCACCAACACCTGGCAAGGCATGGGACACTTCAACACCTGCGGCCTTCAACACTTCTGGCGCGCCTATGCCGGAGCGTTGCAGCAGGGCAGGTGAATTGATGGTGGAGGCGGCAATGATCACGTCCCGCGTTGCATAGGCGGTTTTGATTTCGCCGCCCTGCTCATATTCCACGCCGACTGCCTTTTTGCCTTCAAGCAGAATGCGCCTTGCCATTGCGCCCGTTTCCATGTCGATGCTGCCCTTGGCGATGGTGGGCCAGAGATAGGCGTTAGCGGCAGACCAGCGCAGGCCATTGTGCACCGTCATTTCCATGGCGGCGAAGCCTTCTTGCTGATGGCCGTTGTAATCCTGGCTGACGGGATAGCCTGCCTGGCGCCCTGCGTCGATGAAGGCTTGATAGAGTGGATTCTGGCGCAGACCTTTTTTAACATAGAGCGGGCCGTGATGACCGCGCCAATCTGGCTCGCCACCTTCCACGCGTTCCTGCCGTTTGAAATAGGGCAGCACGTCCGCAAAAGACCAGCCTGTGGCACCCATGTCGGCCCAGGTGTCAAAATCGCGTGCATGGCCGCGCACATAGACCATGCCGTTGATCGAAGAAGAACCACCCATCACTTTGCCGCGCGGCGTGACCAGACGTCGGTTGTTCAGACGTGGCTCCGGCTCAGTTTCAAAGCCCCAGTTATAGAGGCCCATGTTCATGGGGTATGACAGGGCGGAAGGCATCTGGATCAATGGTCCACGATCCGTGCCCCCATATTCCAGCACGAGCACCTTGTTGCGGCGGTCTTCCGACAGGCGTTTTGCCATCACGGAACCGGCAGAGCCGGAGCCGATGATGATAAAGTCGAACTGGTTTGCTGAATGCGTTGCCATGGTGCCTTGAATGCCTGATCGCTTGTCGCTTATGCCTTATCGGAAGTGCTTTGGGTTTGCGACACTTGGTGGCGCGGAATCGTCATGGCTTTCACTGGCCTTGGCAGCTC
>JAYUEP010000217.1:0-28118 GCA_043739165.1 Hyphomicrobiales bacterium | reverse complement strand
TTGACATTCCGATCATCGTTTACAACGTGCCGGGTCGCACGGTGGCCAGCATTTCTGTAGAGACGCTTGCGCGCCTCAGCCATGATTTTAAAAATATTGTGGGCACCAAGGATGCCTCGGCTGATTTGACGCGACCCTCGCGCCAGCGTTTGGCTTCGGGTGAAAACTTCATCCAGCTTTCGGGTGAGGATGGCACGGCACTGGGTTTCAACGCCCATGGCGGAGTTGGTTGCATTTCGGTGACGGCCAATGTGGCGCCCCGTCTTTGTGCCGAGTTCCAGGAAGCGACCTTGAAGGGTGACTATGCCAAGGCGCTCAAACTTCAAGATAAGCTGATGCCGTTGCATCATGCGCTGTTTGTTGAATCAAGCCCCGGTCCGGTCAAATATGCCGTGAGCCTTTTGGGCCTGTGTGAACCAGAAGCGCGGCTGCCCTTGGTTCCAGTTCAGGACGCGACCAAGAAGGCCGTGCGCGAGGCCATGGTCCATGCGGGCCTGATCAACTGACATGTCGTCCAAGGCCGGGGGTGCCAAGGCAGCCCGCAAACAAGAAGGCATCAAGGTGGTGGCGGACAACCGCCGCGCCCGCTTTGACTATGAGCTTCTCGACAAGTTTGAAGCAGGCATTGAGTTGCAAGGCTCTGAAGTAAAATCGCTGCGCACTGGCCACATCAATCTGGCTGAAGCCTACGCCGCGATGAAGGGCGAAGAGCTCTTCTTGTTCAATTCCAACGTGCCGGAATACCGCGAGGCGAACCGTTTCAACCATGAGCCGAAGCGGCCACGCAAATTGCTGCTTCATGCCAAAGAGATCAAGCGCCTTTCCGTTGGAGTGTTGCGCGAGGGCTTGACGATTGTGCCTGTCAAAATGTTCTTCAATCCGCGAGGGCGCGTGAAGGTGGATATTGCTCTGGCCAAGGGTAAGAAAAATGTCGACAAGCGCGAGACCATCAAAATCAGGGATTGGAACCGCGAGAAATCCCGCCTGCTGCGAGAGAAATAGTGATCCTCATTGCATTGGGCAGTAACGTGTCTGGCCCTTGGGGCAGCCCGAGACAAACTGTTGCGCGCGCGCTGGAAGCGCTCAATCGCTTTCCGCTCCATTGCCTCTCGGCTTCAGCGCCTTTGATCACCAAGCCCTTCGGTGTGACCAACCAGCCGGACTTCGTCAATGCGGTGGCGCGCATTGAAACGGCGCTCTCCCCGGAAAGCTTGATGCGAAAGTTGCATCAGATTGAACGCCAGGCTGGCCGCAAGCGCGGACGGCGCTGGGGCCCGCGCACATTGGATCTTGATCTCTTGGTCTATCATGACCTGGCCCGAGAGCACCGCGGCCTCGTGCAAAAGCGTCTTGTGTTGCCACATCCGGGTATCGCCGACCGCGCGTTTGTTTTGGTGCCACTCAGTGAAATTGTCGCGCGCTGGAAACATCCACAGCACCACCAAACGCCAACCCAAATGTTGCGCGCCTTGGGCCATTAGCAACGCATTAAAGTTTCTGCCGCATGTTCCGCCCCAAATAGGAAACTGTGTGTTGCGTAGAATTGTGTTTTCAACATCCATGGCGCTTGTGGTGGGTTGCCCCCTTGCAACGACTGCCACGGCCAAACCATTTTCCATCATCGGCGCAATTGATGTTTCGGATATTTCGGCCGTCCCGCATCACGTCGGTGGTGATGCCAGCCCCGTTGCACAGGGACCAACCCGTGAGCTCGTCGACTTTTCGACCACGCTTGCCCCTGGTTCCATTCTGGTGAGGACGGGCGAGCGCAAGCTTTATTTCATTCTTCCGGATGGCAAGGCCATTGCCTTCATGGTGGCAGTGGGCCGCGAAGGCTTTGCCTGGCACGGCACCAATGCAATCTCACGCAAGGCTGAATGGCCCGATTGGCGCCCACCGCCGCAAATGATTGCACGGGAAGCCGAAGTCGGCCACATCATTCCGGCCTTGGTCAAAGGCGGGCCACATAACCCATTGGGCGCGCGGGCCCTTTATCTGGGTGACAGTGATTACCGCATTCACGGCACCGACAAGCCGTGGACCATCGGCCAAGCCTCCTCCTCGGGCTGCATCCGCATGCTGAATGAGCATGTGACGGAGCTTTATGATCTGGTGAATGTCGGGGCCAAGGTCGTCGTTGAATAATTTGATTAAATCGCGTCGGATCTTTTTCATCATAAACTTAACCTTAACCAAGAGCCGTCATTCTTCCTGAGAGTTAGGGAGAATTTCTCCCAGGTTTGTGAGTTTGTATTGGAGTTGAGTATGCGTAATGTTGCATCAGGCGCCTTTGGTGGCGCAACGTCTTTGAAGCTGGTTTTGGTTGGCTTTGCCGCCATGCTGCTTTCGGGCTGCTCAGATTCGATTGAGCGCTTTTCTTCAAATTACAACAACCCCTCAGACAGCGATCCGGTCTATACCGCTTCGATTCCCAAGCCGATCAAGAAAATCTACCGCGCCCCGATCTATGAGGCACCACAGGTTTCGCAGGCTGAAGAACCAATTGTGCAAAACCCGATTGCGCGCGCACCTTTGGCGTCGGCACCCCAAGTGGATTACACCAACGCCTATCGCAGAACCTATCAGCAGCCGCAGGTGGCGGCGGACGCAGAAGTTCCAGTTGCTCCAGTGCCTGTGGCTCCCATCTATGCCAGGCCAAAATATGCTTTCAACAAAGGTCCGAAACCCGCTGCTGTTGTTGTTGCGCAGGATGCAGAACAATCCGTGGCGCCAGTTGCCACTTACGAGAAGCCAACTTATAAAACGCCTATGATCGCCAATGAGCAGGTCGCGGATGGCGCTGACACTGCGCCCGTTGTTGCCACACCAAAACTGATGGCTCCCAAGACCTCCACGGGTGCGACAATCAAGATTGCGCAGGGCATGACGCTCTTTGGAATTGCCAAAGCCAACCATATGAGCGTCAAGCAATTGGCGAGTGCCAATGGCATTGCAGCGCCCTATATCGTTTCACCCGGACGCATGATCAAAGTGCCGGGCGTGAAACAGGCAGTGTTGCCGGAAGTGGCAGCCGCTGCAACCCCAGCGCCCGAGCCGCAAGCCCCGGTGGCTGCTGTGGCCGACAATGTCACCCAGCACACAATTGCGAAGGGCGACACACTTTTCTCACTTGGCCGTCAATACAAGATTTCACCCTTTGCCATCGCATCAGCGAATGGCCTGGCGCGTGACAAGCCGTTGCCCTTGGGCAAAGTGATTGCGATTCCACAGAAGGGCCAGATTGCGGTGACGCCTGATGTCAACGCGCCGCCAGCTGTTGCTGAGGATGTGCCGAAGTCAGACCAGCAGGTTGCGGCTGCGAAGCCAGCACTCTTGGCCCTGCCCAAAGAGACGAAGACTCCTGAACAAGTTGCAGCCATGCCCTCGGCTGCAACGCCCTCTGATGCCCAACTTGCCATGCGTTGGCCGGTGCGCGGCAAGGTGATCTCTGGATTTGGGGCCAAGCCCAATGGCATGAAGAATGAAGGCATCAATATCGCGGTTCCCGAAGGCACCAAGATTCAGGCCGCTGAAGGCGGCGTGGTTGCCTATGCCGGCAATGAACTCAAGGGCTATGGCAATCTCGTTCTGATCCGCCATCCCGGCGGTTATGTAACAGCCTATGCCCACGCCGCTACACTGCTTGTCAAAAAAGGCGATCTGGTGAAGCGCGGCGATGTCATTGCCACTGCTGGCCAGACGGGTGCCGTGCAAAGCCCACAGGTGCATTTCGAAGTGCGCAAGGGTGCGACAGCGCTTGATCCCAACACATTCCTCAATGCGGCAACCGCATCGAAGTAACAAACGCAAAACACAACGAGAGTCCCCTGCAAGGGCACCCGGGCGAAAGCCCGGGTTTCTTTTTGACTCAATACTTCCGCATCAAACCAACGAGGCGGCCCTGAACCTTGATCCGGTCCGGCCCGAAGATGCGCGTTTCATAGGCCGCGTTGGCAGCTTCAAGAGCGATGGAAACACCTTTGCGGCGCAGGCGCTTCAAGGTTGCTTCTTCTTCATCGACCAGAGCCACAACGATGTCGCCGTTGTTGGCCGTGTCGCCCTTGCGGATGACGACGGTGTCACCATCAAAGATGCCGGCATCAATCATCGAGTCACCTTTGACTTCGAGGGCAAAATGCTCGCCGCCGCCCAACATTTCAGGTGGCACCATGATATTGGCAGTATGATCCTGAATGGCCGAAATGGGAACGCCTGCCGCAATCCGCCCCATCATAGGAATGGCTGTGGCGCGCGGTGCACCATCATTGGCTGCGGGCATGGGCTTGACCCGCCCTAGTGAACCTTCAATAACATTGGGTGTGAAGCCTTGTTTCTTGACTAGGCTTGGTGTGTGTGACTCGGGCAGCTTGATCACTTCCAAGGCCCGCGCCCGGTTTGGCATGCGTTTCAAAAAGCCACGCTCTTCGAGCGCCACAATCAAACGGTGCACGCCAGATTTAGATTGCAGATCGAGCGCCAGTTTCATCTCTTCAAAAGATGGTGGAACGCCTTCTTCCTTCAGCCGTTCATTGATGAAAAGCAGAAGTTCAAGTTGTTTGCGTGTCAGCATGATAACCTCACAGAATCGGAACAAACCCACAACATCCTTACACGTTCGCGCAAAGTTCCGCAAGTGTTTCGCTTATGATCACCAATCCAGCAGCAAAACCGGGTGCAACTCGCCTGCCTTGGCCGCTGGCGCGTGGGGCGGCCGGATGATCAGGCAGCCCGCTTCGCGCATGACACGCTGCATGGAGGAATCTTGTTTTGTCGCCGTCGTGGCGATGCGGGTTCCATCGGGTTGCGTGATAAGTGTGGCGCGCAGATAATCTTGCCGTTGATCATTGGCCGCGAGGTCGTTGCCCAACTGCGCGAGGTGTGGGGCATCTTCCATTGGCAGGCCCGACATCATGGCCAGCAGTGGTTTCAAGAACAGACGCGCGCAGACCAATGCTGCAACAGGATTGCCGGGAAGGCCCAGCACGCGCAGCTTGCCCCTGGTGCCAAACATGAAAGGCTTGCCTGGCCGCATGGCGATTTTCCAGAAAGCGATCTTCACGCCGGATTTGTTCAAGGCTTCCTGCATGAAATCATGATCGCCCACCGAAGCGCCACCGGTGGTGATCAAGACATCAGCGCGCGCTGCGTGTTTGATAGCTTTGATAATGAGCGGCAATTTGTCGGGAACGATCCCGAGGTTCAAGACATCAGCGCCGCATGATTGGGCGAAGGCGATCAACGCGTGGTTGTTGGATGAAGTAATCTGGTCGAGCCGCGCTTTGGTGCCGGGCAGAACCAGCTCATCACCGGTGGTGAGGATGGCCACCAGTGGTTTTCTCCGTACACGGATCATGTGGGTGTTGCCGGATGCGGCGAGGCCAATGTCGCGGGCGTTCAATTTTGTACCCGCAGGCACCAGTACATCACCCTTGGCGAAATCCAGTCCGCGCATGCGAATATTGCGGCCCAGTGCGGTTGGTTCGTCGATGGTGACGTGATCGCCATCCGCAGTGGCGTTCTCCTGGATCACGACGGTATCCGCCCCCTGCGGCACGGGTGCGCCTGTGAAGATGCGAACCGCTTGAGAGGAATTCAACTTGCCCTTGAAGGCGTGGCCTGCCGCTGAGGTGCCAATCACATCCAACCGGGCTGGAAGCCGGGCCATATCTGCATAGCGCACCGCATAACCATCCATGGCTGAGGCGTTGAAGGGCGGTTGGTCGCGTTTGGCTGCGATGGTTTGTGCCGTCACGCGGCCCAAGGCAGATTCCAGCGGGATGGTTTCGACAGACAGCGGGCGCGCTGTATTCAGAATTCGGTTGCGTGCTTCGTCGATCGGAAGCAGTGCCATCACTTGGCCGTGAAGGTGCCGGATTTGCCGCCGGTCTTTTCCAGCAGTCGCAAATCGGAAATGATGATGCCGCGATCCACTGCCTTCACCATGTCATAGAGTGTCAGGCAGGCAACGGAACAGGCGGTCAATGCTTCCATTTCAACACCCGTCTTGCCTTCAACTTTGACGAGGGTCTCAACATCAATGTGCTTTGCTGCAAGTCTGAAATCCACCGTCACTTTGGAAATCATGAGTGGGTGGCAGAGGGGAATAAGGTCGGAGGTTTTCTTGGCTGCTTGAATTCCGGCGATCCGCGCTGTGGCGAGCACGTCGCCCTTTTTGGCAGCCCCTGATTTGATGAGCTTCAATGTAGCGGGCTTCATGGTGACGCGGGCTCGGGCAATAGCCGTACGGCTAGTGACGGCTTTATCCGACACATCAACCATGTGCGCATCGCCTTTGGCGTTGATATGGGAGAGCTTGCTCATGCCGCCGCCAGAATGGCTTTGGTGGCCGCGGCCACATCGGCCTGCCGCATTAGGCTTTCACCGATGAGGAAAGTTGTGGCTCCGACTTTTGCCAAGCGTGCAAGATCGGCGGGCCCGAAGAGACCGCTCTCTGCGACAATCATCCGGTCTCTCGGAATCATCGGCGCAAGTTGCTCGGTCGTTTCCAACCGCGTTTCAAACGTGTGGAGATTGCGGTTGTTGATGCCGATCATGGGTGATTTTAATCTCAAAGCGCGCTTCAATTCGGCCTCGTCATGGACCTCGATGAGCACATCCATACTTAAAGTGAGAGCCGTGGCTTCCAATGTGACTGCCAGCGCATCATCCACCATGGCCATGATAACCAAGATGCAATCTGCACCCCAGGCGCGTGCTTCCAGCACTTGATAAGGATCAAGCATAAAATCTTTGCGCAAGGCGGGCAGGGCGCAAGCGGTTCGCGCGGCGGCCAGGAAAGACGGTGCCCCTTGAAAGGAGGGCGTATCGGTCAACACCGAAAGGCAGGCCGCACCACCTTGTGCATAGGCCTGCGCCAAAGAAGGCGGATCAAAGTCTTCGCGGATCAGGCCTTTCGAGGGGCTGGCCTTTTTTATTTCGGCGATCAAGCCATAGTGGCGAGCCGCCGCCTTGGCTTTGAGCGCATTGTAGAAGCCGCGCGTTGGCGCTTGCTTGGCGATCTGCGCGCGCAGCGCCGCTTCGGAAACGGCCTGTTTTGCGGCGGCCACTTCCTCGCGCTTGTAATCCGCAATCTTGTCGAGGATCGTGGCCATCAGCTGCTTGAAACCTTGATCAGCTTTGCCAATGCTTGTCCTGCTGCACCCGATTTCACAGCTTCACGGGCCGCGACAACGCCTGCCTTGATGTCCCCAGCCTTGCCAGCCACCACCAAGGCCGCGCCCGCTGTCATCAGTGCGGCATCAGCAAAGGCCGAAGGTTGGCCCAACAAAACATGGCGCAGTGCGTCAGCATTATGCGCGGCGTCAGCGCCCTTGAGTGCCTCGGGCTTGGAGCGCGTCAGCCCGGCGGCTTCCGGCGTCAATTCAAAGGAGCGGATGTTGCCGTTCTTGAGTTCAGAAATCCATGTGGTGCCGGAAGGAACAATCTCGTCCATGCCGCCTTCGCCGTAACAAATCCAGCAGGCCTCGGAACCGAGGTTCTTCAAGACCTGCGCCAAGGGTTCAACCCAGGTTTTCGAAAAGACCCCGGTTATCTGGCGCTTGGCAGAGGCAGGATTGGACAGCGGACCGAGGAGATTGAAGATCGTGCGCGTGCCCAGTTCAACCCGCGTCGGTCCTACAAACTTCATCGAGGAATGATGCGCGGGTGCGAACATGAAACCGAGCCGTGCTTCAGCGATACATTCTGAAATCTTCTCCGGCGGGATATCGATCTTGACCCCGAGCGCCATCAACACATCGGCAGCACCTGACTTGGAGGAAAGGGCGCGGTTGCCATGCTTGGCCACGTTCAGCCCGGCACCAGCTGCAATGAAGGCGGCGCAGGTTGAGATATTGTATGATCCCGAGGCGTCACCACCTGTGCCGACAATGTCGATGGCATCGGCGGGCGCCGTCACCGGCAGCATTTTCTCCCGCATGATTTCTACGGCACCGGTGATCTCATCGACCGTCTCGCCGCGCACGCGCAGAGCCATGAGCAAGCCGGCGATCTGTGAGGGGGTGGCTTCACCAGACATCATCACGTCAAAGGCCTCGCGCGCCTCGCCGCGGGAAAGTGATTGGCTATTGGCCGCTTTGGCAATGAAAGGTTTGAGATCAGCCATGTTGCGCGTTTTTCGTTGTGTCGAGGAAGTTCTTCAAAATCTGGTGGCCATGTTCGGAAGCGATGCTCTCGGGGTGAAACTGCACGCCATGAACGTTCTTGGTTTTGTGTTGCAGGCCCATGATGAGCCCATCAGTCTCAGCTGTCACTTCCAACTCGTTTGGCAGACTGGCGCGATCAACAATCAGCGAATGATAACGTGTGGCTGCAAAATCCTGGGGCAGGGTTTTGAATATGCCCTTGTCCTGATGATGCACTTTTGAAACCTTGCCATGCATTTGTGTAGGCGCGCGCGTCACCCTGGCACCGAAGGCTTCGCCAATCGCTTGCAATCCCAAACATACACCGAAGACGGGAATCTTGCCGGCAGCCTCTTTCACCAGATCAATGATGATACCCGCATCCGACGGAACGCCGGGCCCGGGCGAAATCACAATGGCGGTGGGTTTGGCCGACATGACTTGGCCCACCGAAATCTTGTCATTGCGGTGAACGACCGTCTCTGCACCAAGATCGCCCAAGTAGTGATAGAGGTTCCAGGTGAAACTGTCGTAATTGTCGATGAGGATGATCATTGACCCCTCCCGGCGCGGCCCGCAAAGCGCACAGCTTCTTCAGCGGCGCGAAACAATGCCTTGGCCTTGTTGACACATTCCTGCAATTCGCTCTCGGGCACAGAGTCCGCCACCACGCCAGCGCCTGCCTGAACATACATCTTGCCGTCTTTGACGATGGCAGTACGCAACACGATGCAGGTGTCCATCTCACCATCCGCGCCGAAATAGCCGACGCAGCCGCCGTAGATGCCGCGCTTGTTGACTTCAAAGGAGTCGATGATTTCCATGGCCCGCACCTTGGGGGCACCTGAAACCGTGCCTGCGGGGAAGCCTGCAATCAGCGCGTCGATCAAGTCATGCTTCTTGTCGAGTTTGCCTTCGACGTTGGAAACAATGTGCATCACCTGACTGTAGAATTCGAGAATGAATTTGTCGGTGACTTTGATGGAACCAATCTCCGCCACGCGGCCCACATCATTGCGGCCCAGATCGAGCAGCATCAAATGTTCGGCGCGCTCTTTCGGGTCTGCCAACAACTCTTCGGCCAAGGCCTGATCTTCAGTCGGCGTGGCACCACGGCGGCGCGTACCGGCAATAGGTCGAATAGAAACTTTACCTTCGCGCACGCGCACCAGAATTTCCGGGCTGGAACCCACAACCGCGAAAGTGTCAAAGTCGAGGTAATACAAGAACGGCGATGGGTTTACCCGGCGGAGCGCGCGGTAAAGCGCAAAGGGCGGCAAAGTGAAATCACTTTCGAAACGCTGTGACAGCACCACTTGAAAAATGTCGCCCGCTGCAATGTGTTCTTTGGCCTTCACCACCATGTCGCGGTACGCTTCCGGCGATGTGTTGGATTGAGACGGTGTGATGGGAAGTGTTTCTGTCTGGCGCAACGCCATATCAATTGGGCGGTCCAAAGCATCGACCACTTCGGAAATTCGTTCTGAGGCGCGGGCATAGGCGGCGCGGGCCGAAGTGCCAGGATCGACATAGACGGGTGCGGCTACCGTCACTTCGTCTCTTACACTGTCGAAAATCGCCATCACCGTGGGGCGGATCATCATGCCGTCTGGCAGGCCCATGGTATCTGGTGGTGGCGCTGGCAGCTCTTCCATCAGCCGAACCATGTCATAACCCAAATAGCCAAATACACCTGCCGCCATGGGTGGCGCATCGGCGGGAAGGTCTATCCGGCTTTCGGCGAGCAAGGCGCGCAGCGAAGTCAGCGGGTCTGTCCCCAAAGTCACGAAGCCTGCCTTGTCGTCGACCAAGGCCTTGCGATTGACCGAGGCCTTGTTGCCTTCGACTTTCCAGATCAAGTCCGGGTTCATGCCAATGATGGAATAGCGCCCACGGACCGCGCCGCCTTCAACCGATTCCAGCAGGAAGGAATAGCGCGCGTTGCGAGACAGTTTCAGCATCGCCGAGACGGGCGTTTCCAAATCTGCCACCAAGCGGGTCAGCAAAATTTGGGCGTGGCCTGCGTCATAGGCACGGGCAAAGGCCTCATAGCTGGGGGAAATCAACATGGCTCATTCAACCGGGGGTGCTTCGCCGCCTGTGTCCAACTTCCACAAGGCTTCGTTCAGCTTTACGCCTGCGGTCTTCTTCAACGCCTTGACCAATGCTGTTTGGAGGTCATTGCCGAAGTCAGTCTCAACCTGCTTCTTGGCCTGTTCCAGTTCCGGCGAAGTGGCCATGACCGCAGGCAAAGTGACCTTGACCACTTGCATGACGCGGGCTGACTTGCCGTCACCTCCGGCCGCACTGGCGAAAGCCTGATCGGGAATCGCAAAAGCGGCTTTCAGTGCTGCGCCATCAAACTCCGGTGTCTGCTGGTTGCGCTTCAGGCCCGGCGTGGTTTTAGCGGTGACAGAATTCTCTTGTGCAAGCGTTTCCATGCTCTTGCCACCTTTGAGCGCGTCAACAACGGCCTTGGCCTTGGCAACGGCAGCATCGCGAACACGGCTGGCCAGAATGTCCTTGGACACTTGGTCCTTCACTTGATTGAGGGGCTTGAGGGCCGAGGGCACAACGGCACGCACATCATACCAGACATAGCCTTCGCCCATGCTCAAGGCATCATTTTCAACGCCCACGTCGCTGGCGAAAATGGCTTTGAGTGAATCGGGTTTGCCCGGCACATCGATCTCCTTGCCGTCCTTGTCTTGTCCAAGTGCCGACACGGCAGGCAGAAGGGTAAACTTCACGCCGGCGCGATCTGCAATGTCTTCAAACTTCATGCTTTGGCCGCGTGCGTCTTCCACCGCGTTGTAAACTTGTTGCAGTTGTTCCTTGGCTTTGCCCATTTGCAATTGTGCTGTGAGCTTGTCCTTGACCTCTTCGAGGGTAGGCTGTTTTGCGGGTGTCACTTTGATGGCCTTGATGAGGGCCGTTGCCAAGCCCCCTTGCACGGGATCGCTGAGCTGTCCCTCAGGCACAGCAAAAGCGGCTTCGGCAATTTTTGGATCGAGGAAGTCGCCCTTCATTTTTCCTTTGAGTGTCACATCGCTGTCTTTGAAGCCGAGTTCGGTTGCGAGCTTCATGATGTCCTCGCCGCCTTGAATACGATCCTTCGCTTTCTTGGCGGCATCAAGGGTGGGGAATGAGATCTGCACCAGGTCGCGCGTTTCCGGCGTTGCGTATTCGGCCTTGTGCTTGTCATAACCCGCTTGGAGTTCTTCTGGGGTCAGCGATTGCTTGGGGGCCAATGCCGCTGCATCAACGCTGATCATCGCGGCGCTACGATATTCTGGTGCGGTATAGGCATCGGGAGTCTTCTTATATTGCGTATCAAGGTCGGCATCGGTGGGTTTTGCGACATCGCTTTCGGAAGCGCTGACGTCGAAATATTTCACATCACGGGTTTCACCCTGATATTGCCCGAGGGCGGTGGCGAAGGCTTTTGGCAAAGTGAGTTCGCCCGAAGCCGTGCCAAGAATTGCGGCATCCGTGTGCATTTGGGTTTGCATGGCGCGGTAAGTTTGCGCGTTGAGGCCATTGTTCTGCAGCGCGCGCTCAAAGGCCAGCGGATCGAACTTGCCAGTCGTATCCTGAAATTGCCGCTGCGACACGATCTCGCTATCGATCACTTGTGAAGACACTGCAAGTTTCAACTTCTTCGCTTCGGTGCCGACCGCGGCTTGAGAAATCATGTTGTTGAGCACTTGCCGGTCAAAGCCGAACTTGCGCGCATCATCCATCGTCAGGTTTTGGCCGCTTTGCTGCGAAGCGTTCTTCAGCATGCGCTGCAGGTTCTTGGTATATTCGTCACCATTGATGGTTGTCGATCCAACTTGGGCCAAGTCCTTCGGACCCCAGCCGGTGAGGGAAAGGGCAGAGTCAAAAGCCGAACCGGCGATACCGCTGATTCCCCACACGCCGAATGCCACCACAAGAAGGCCTAGCAATATTTTAGCAATCCAGGTTTTGGCGAGGTTGCGCATGGATTCAAGCATAGGTCTACCTTTCGAACGGCCATTCACATGGGCATGGGCCGAAGCATGCGAGCCCCGCTTATAGGGACGCATGTTTTCTCTCGCAAGTGCGGGATCACTTTGCTAAGACGCGCCAAAACCACAAGAAGATTGAGGACAGAGAATGACGACGATCCGCCCAATGGTTGCAGGCAACTGGAAGATGAATGGAACGACGGCCGCGCTGCGTGAACCGCGCCTTCTGGCTGGCATGTTGCGTGATGTGAAACTGAAATGCGATGTCATGATCTGCCCGCCAGCCACGCTCATTCGCCGCGCCAAGTCGGTGATGAAGGGTTCGAAGGTCAAGCTCGGCGGGCAGGATTGCCACGCCGCGATTTCGGGCGCCCACACGGGCGATATTTCTGCCGAAATGCTCAAGGATGCAGGAGCCACTTCGGTGATTGTCGGCCATTCTGAACGCCGCACCAATCACAAGGAGACTGATGCTATGGTTGCTGCCAAGGCCGTTGCTGCGCACCGTGCTGGCTTGACCGCCATTATCTGCATCGGGGAGACGTTGGACGAGCGCAAGGGCGGCAAAACACTGGATGTTTTGACCACCCAGATCAAGGGCTCGGTTCCACAAGGTTCGACAGCTGGCAACACGGTGGTCGCCTATGAACCGGTCTGGGCCATCGGTACGGGCCTCACGCCCACGACCAAGGAAGTTGAGGAAGCCCATGCCCATATCCGCGCCGAATTGGGCAAGGCCATGGGCGGAGAGGGCGCTGCCACGCGCATCCTCTACGGCGGCTCGGTCAAGCCGTCAAACGCGGTGGAACTGATGGGCGTGGCGAATGTCAATGGCGCATTGGTTGGCGGGGCCAGTCTCAAGGCCGTCGATTTCATCGGCATTATCAAAGCTTATCTGTGAAGTTGATTGCGGCTGTTCACGCTGGGCGCTGACCGGCGATCAAGACCTGCCATGCTGAGCATCCGGGGGCGTTTACCCAGCTGGCAGGCCTTAACGACCGATGTTTCGCGGTGCGAAACTCCGGATTTGAATTAGTCCCAGTCTCAGAAAACGGCCAAACGAAGCACTCTTGCCCTTGCTTCCGATAAAGACCACCCGGCGTCTCCGTATTCATTACTGCCCGAATGTTGATACGAGGGGCGTTTGCATTCCGTGGTGGTCTGAAATCGTGGCTCCGACCGTTCTCCTGAGACTGAATATTTAACCGAACCCCTAACCTTCATGTCTTCTTCGTATATCAAAACGATGACGCTGCTCTCACGCTGGGAATGCATTGTCCAATCGCGAATTTCATTGCCCCCAGCCGTGAACTGCGCATTTGTAGTGTGCAGCAGTCCTCACGCCTTGTCCTGAAGCCTCCCAGATGAAGTTCCGAAAATATCCGAAAATTAAGCGAAAACGTCGTTGGGGCTTCCAAAAAGACGAAAAAAAGCCGATAAGATGCAAGTTGGGGAGTACCGGTCAAGTGGTGAGCGTTGTGAGTGAGATATCGGCAGAGGTCAGTCGCGCTGCCGCAAGGGGTCTCTACTTTGATTGGCACCGAGGATTGGCGGGGCCGGATTCAACGGCAGCCATTGCTCTGCGTCCGCAATCGATGGCGGTGTTGCAGATCCTCTACCAAAACGCGGGCAAAGCTGTAACCAAAGAGCAGCTTTTAAGCCATGTTTGGCATGATGTGGTCGTCACGGATGACAGCCTCGTCCAATGCATCACGGAAATCCGCAAGGCCATTGGTGATGTGGACCGCAAGATAATCAAGACCTTGCCGAAGCGTGGCTATATTTATGACTTGCCGACGGACTCAACCGAAACGGCGCCTCCGGCAGCTCCCTCCATACCGCGCCGGAGTTGGGCCCTGCCTGCTGTGGCGTTGGCCGTTGTCGGGCTTGCATTTGTTGCCTGGTCAAGCCGTCCAGTGCCTCAGGCGGTCGAACTTCCTGGCATTGCTGTCTTGCCGTTTAACAATCTGGGCAACGACCCCAAGGGTGACAAGTTCGCCGCAATGATGACTGAAGATGTCATCACTGATTTATCTCATTCCAAAGACTTCTCGGTGATCGCCCGGAATTCCAGCGACGTTTACAAGGGCCGGGCAGTTGATGTGCGTTCTGTCGGCCAGGAATTGCATGTGAAATATGTTTTGGAGGGCAGTGTTGAGCCTTTGCCGGGCCGGGTTCGCGCCACGGCACAGTTGATAGACGTTGCTACCAACGCCCACATCTGGTCTGAGAGGTTTGAGGCGCAGGGAGATGATGTCTTCGCGGTTGAAGCCAACGTAACAAACCGCATTGCCACTTCCATCACCGGGCACGATGCCGCGGCCGCAAATAACGAGCGCAGCCTCATTCGCCGAAAACCACCGCACCAATGGGATGCTTATGACGCCTATCAAGCAGGGCTTGAAGCTTCGCATCAGATGGGGCCGGAGTTTGTGCCGCAGGCCGAAACCATGTTCACCAAGGCCATAAAAATTGATCCCAATTTTGCGCGGGCCCATTTGGGTCTTGCCTGGGTCAATCTCGAGAAAATTCTCTATGGCGTGCAGGCGCCAGATATTGCCTTGCCCAAAATGTTGGCGGAGGCAAAGTCTGCCGAGGCGCTTGATCCGGATGATGGCGAAGTGCACGCGGCGCTTGCCCAAGCCTATTCGATGTTGAATGATCCGTCTAAAACCCAGGCGGAGGCGAGCCGTGCCTTGATCCTGGCTCCAAACAATGCCGACATTTTGGTTTTGACCAGTCCATTCCTGATCCAGTCCGGCCAGTCCGATCTGGCGGTTGACAACATCAACAAGGCGCTGGGTTTGAACCCCAGCTATCCGTTCTGGTACAATTCAACTTTATATCCCGCCCTGTTCTATGCGGGCGACTATGCGCGGTCCTATGGCTTTGCCCAAGAGGCCGCCAAAGCAGCGCCGGTCAACAGCGATTTTCTTGCCATGGACGCTGCCTATTTGGGCAGAACTGATGAAGCCGCTCAGGCCAAACAGGCCTTGCTTAAATTGGACCCCGAATGGTCCGCTGAACGGCTTCTCAGCAATTTTGGAAACTTGAGCGGTACTGCGGAATTGGAGCGGCTGACGACAGGGGCGACCAAGGCTGGGCTTCAGCTCTGCATGTCAAAGGCAGAAGTGGCCTCCAGACCGGACGCCATTCACCTCAAGTCCTGTGATGCTGACCGGGCGAAGAGCTAGTCTTCCTTGTGGTCAGTGGTTGAAATCCACTTCCGGTCCTTCTGGGCGATGCGCTCAAAGGCCAGAAAATCCCAATAGCCACAATTGTCGTCGCCGGGGAAATCGCGACAGGTAAAGGGCCGCACTTCGTAAATCGTACAGCGTCGCTTGTCCGTGTCGAAGAAAGTGCAGATCTTGCCGAAGTGCTCATCTTCCTTGCGCTGCATGACGCGGCCGTGATCCTTGTCTTTACGGAAATATTTCTTCTCGGCCTCTTTCAGCGACAAACCAAAATGCTTGGCAATCTGCTTGGCATAGCGGTCTTTGACTTCGATGATCGGATAGGAGCAGCAATAGCCGGGGCACTTGAGGCAATCATATTTCTTTTTGGGCATGGACGAATCTCATCATTTGATTGGGTTTCATCCGTGGCGGTTTTTCAAGTTTGCTTCAAGCCTTGAGCCTTGAAAGCCTGATATTTCTTGTTGGTATCCACAATTTCGCCAGCCATCCATTCGCGGAAGGCCCGCATCGGCCCGCTTTCGCGCCGTCCCTTGCGCCGCACCAGATAATAGGCCCCCTCAGCTTTCATGTCCTGCGCGAAGGGCCGCACCAGCCATCCATCTTGCAAACTGTCGGTGCAAATGATCTGGTCACCCAAGGCAAACCCTTGCCCAGCTTCAGCCGCCTCCAGTGCCAGCTGGTTTTGAAAGAGCGGCCCCTTGGAAGCATCAGCGCCGGCCACTCCGGCAAACTCAAGCCACTCCGTCCACCATTCCTTCTTGTCTTCGTGCAAAAGATTTGTGCCTGACAGATCCGCTGGCGCAATGTTCGGATGCTTTGCAAGAAATTTGGGAGCGCAGACCGGAAAGAAGACCACGTCTGTCAGCCGCACCGCATCCACATCACTCCAACCACCGCGCCCATAGCGCAGGCCCAGATCAATCTCGTCAGAATGAAAATCCACCAGATCGTTGGAAGGTTCAACCGTCAGCTCGATATCGGGATGTAGCGCGTTGAACGAGCCAAGCCGGCTGACCAGCCAGCGTGATGCAAATGCCGGCTGCACCGAAACCTTGAGGCTGCGAACCTGGCCCACGGCGGCGGCTTCGCGCGAGGCATCGGCCAATTGATCAAACAGCGGCGTCAACTTGCTGCTGAATTTGCGACCCGCTTCCGTCAGCACGACGCCACGCCCGGTGCGGGTGAAAAGCTCAGTGCCAAGATAATCCTCAAGCTCGCGGATATGCCGGCTAATGGCGGCATGGGTCACAAACAGTCCTTCGGCCGCCTCAGAGAAGCTTTCGAAACGGGCGGCGGCCTCAAATGCCTTGAGACCATTCAGTGAGGGAAGTCTGCGTGCCATGGCTTTCTATACTTCGAGTCGGGCCACATGTCAGTTTTTGTTACATGTCATGTGAGTTTAAGCCGTTTGTCTCTTGCGGTTGCGAAGAGTACTTATGGCTTCAAGACATACCGAAGGAGAGAGACCATGAAAAGAACAATTTT
This sequence comes from Hyphomicrobiales bacterium, assembly GCA_043739165.1. Lineage (GTDB taxonomy): Bacteria > Pseudomonadota > Alphaproteobacteria > Rhizobiales > Aestuariivirgaceae > Aestuariivirga. The sequence goes on along the minus strand of JAYUEP010000217.1, from coordinate 11,300 downwards.
CAACGCTTATTCAGAAGTTTATAGCGCTGCCTTGATGCAGAACGTGAAGCATCCGGAACGCTATTTGACCAACCCCCACCACACCGAAAGCCGTTTTGGCAAGCTGGTGAAGCTTCTGCGCCGTGCTTGATCCCGCACTGCGCCAATCACTACAAGAATGACAGGGCCCGCATTTGAGGGGCCTTGTTTTTTGCCTTAATGGAACATAAATAGAACGACTTGCCTGTGGATGATTTTGCAATTGCCGCACCTCGGGCGATAAAATGTTTATGAAGAGCAAAACACGGGAGATGAGTCATGGCAGGTTCAGTGAACAAGGTTATTCTGGTGGGCAATCTGGGCGCAGACCCAGTGGTGCGCCATACGCAAGATGGCAAGCCCATCGTTTCTTTCGGTTTGGCGACTTCGGAATCTTGGCGCGACAAATCATCGGGTGAGCGCAAAGAGAAGACCGAATGGCATAACGTCGTCATCTTCAACGAAAACCTCGCCAAGGTGGCCGAGCAATATCTCAAAAAGGGATCGACGGTCTATGTTGAAGGCGCGCTGCAAACCCGCAAATACACCAACAAGGACGGCGTTGAAGTGAGGACCACGGAAGTTGTTCTCCAGAATTTCCGGGGCGAGCTGACGATGTTGGGCGGCAGGCCAGGGGCCAGCGAAGGCGCTGGGGCTTCCTTCGGTGGCGGTGAGGACTTTGGGGCCTCAGGCCCGATGGAACGCCCACGCAGCTCGACCCCCAAGCAAAGCTTCGCGCGTGATCTGGACGATGAAGTGCCGTTCTGATCTGAACTGGCTTTGTCTGATGGAGCTTTGACAGGCCTGCGCCGCGACGCGCTGACAGACTTGGCGCGATTTGCGATACTGCCTTGGTACATGCGGAGTTCAAAAATGAAATTCGTCGTCGCTTTGGGTTTTGCAATCTGCGCCATTTGCGCCACTGCGTTCGCGGACGAGGCCTATCAAGACAATCGGTCTGATCCTGAGAGTCTCATTCGCTCGCTCTATAGCTCCATCAACCACCACGAATATGCGCGGGCCTGGAGCTATTATGCCGATCCGCCTGCCAAGGACTTTGCCACCTATAGCAAGGGTTTTGAAACCACGGCCCATGTTGACGTGTTGATCGGTGAGGTATCGGGCGACGGGGCTGCGGGTTCGATCTTCTTCAATGTGCCTGTGGCGATCCGCGCCAAGGACGATAGCGGCAAAGTCAGCAGTTTCGCTGGGTGTTATGTGCTGCGTCAGGTGAATGGCGCAATTCAAGAGCCGCCCTTCACGCCGCTTCACATTCAAAGTGCCAAATTGAAACCGATCAAGGCAGATGATTTCACCCGCTACAGCTTGCCCAAATGTGGCGATCCCCCCGCAGATGCAGGCAGCACGGCTTCAACAATTGACACGGCCAAGGCCAAGTTTATTGCCGATTCCAAGGGTGAATGTGACAAGGTGCCAGACACGGAAGCGGGTTTGAACGAGCCGCAGACCTATGTGATCAGCTACAGGGGCAAAGACGCCAGCGCCGGCCAACCAGAAAACAAGGCCACGCTTTATGCCTTCAGTTGCATGATGGCAGCCTACAATCAAAACAATGTGTTCTATCTCGACAATGGTGCCTTGGGTTTGCAACGTGTGAGCTTTGCTGCCCCGCAATTTGACTACGCCTATGCTGACCAGGATAATGCCAAGCTCAAGTCGATGACGTTCAAGGGTTACACCGCGACATCGATACTCACCAATGCCGAGTTTGACCCCAAGACCAATTCCATCAGTGAGTTTGCAAAATGGCGTGGTCTGGCCGATGCCTCGTCCAGCGGTACTTGGGTTTTTGATGATGGCCAATTTATCCTTAAAGATTATGACATTGACCCCACTTATGACGACACTCAAAATCCGATGACGATTGTCAAGGGTGGCAAATTGATCTGGAAGCCATAATTTCGCCCATCTTTGCCTGTTGTTGCAGTGCAACATAAACCAATTAAAGGACGACCGAAATGCGCAAACTGACCTTGGCTTGCGCCCTGTTTGCTTTTTTGCCCTTTCATGGGGCTGAGGCGGGCGCGGGCAAGCTTTCGGCAAACCAACTGCGAGGCCTTGCTCCGGGTTCCTATGAAGTGGCTTTGAGCATGATTTCAGTCAGTGTTCGGCTTTACAGCAATGGCCGGATATCGGGTGACGCGGGCACACAACAGGACACTGGCCACTGGCAAATTGTTGGAGACCGCCTTTGCATCGCCTGGTCCAAATGGCTGGGTGGGCAAATGAAATGTTCCGCCCTTTCAAACCAAAATGGTGCCTTGGTCGGCGATGGCCTGACCATCAAGCGTATCTGACCGACATTGAAATTCTTGTTCTGCAAGCCGCCACCCCTGATTTGTTAATCAGGGGTGGCGGCTTGTTATTAGGATGAGGCCTTGAAAATGACATGTGCCGTTGTAAGTAAATGCCAATCGCCTCTCCAAACACCAACATGGGACTTCGGAAGAATGTGCATGAAATCGGGACTGAACCTATTCCTCGCAAGCGGCGTCTTGAGTTTGATGATTGCGGGCCATGCGTGGGCCGACCCAATGAGCGCCGCCGAGATCAAAAAGCTCGCACCCGGAACCTATAACGTCAGCGTGGCCGACAGCGTGAAGGCGCGAGTTGTGCTCACCGCAAAGGGTGGGATTTCTGTTACGACCGACAAAGGCGAGAAGGATTCAGGGCATTGGTCTATTTTAGGGACCAGAGCCTGTGTTATTTTCAAGCATCTGCTCAACCACAAGCCTTATTGTTCGACCTTGACGCGTGATGGCAGCATGCTCCGCGGAGATGGTTTTACAATCCGTTTCTAAAGGCCAAAAAGCCTGTGATTTTTCTTAGGCTTTTCATTGCTGTGGGACCTCAAAACGTCTAAAAATCCCCGTGCCCTGTGAGAGTTACGATTCTTTAGTCGTGACCACACATTTCTGGGTGCAGCAAGACACAGGGTTTTCACCGAACAGTGGCTGACGACAACAAAGACAACAAGGGCTTGCCGCCCGCCAATCCGCATGAGATTTCGCCCATTTCCATCGAAGAGGAAATGCGTAAGTCTTACCTTGACTATGCGATGAGTGTCATCGTTTCGCGCGCGCTGCCCGACGTGCGCGATGGTCTGAAGCCCGTTCACCGCCGCATCCTCTACACCATGTATGAGAACGGTTTCACGCCGGACAAGCCCTACAAGAAATCTGCCCGCATTGTCGGTGATGTGATGGGCAAGTATCACCCGCACGGAAACCTTGCGATCTATGACGCGCTGGTGCGCATGGCGCAGGATTTCTCGTTACGACTGCCGCTGATCGATGGGCAGGGCAACTTTGGTTCAGTGGATGGCGACCCGCCCGCTGCGGATCGTTACACCGAAAGCAGGCTGGCCAAATCCGCCATTCCCTTGCTCGATGACCTCGACAAACAGACCGTTGACTTCACTCCCAATTATTCCAATGAATTTGAAGAGCCTTCGGTTCTGCCTGCGAAGTTCCCCAATCTTCTGGTCAACGGCTCGGGCGGCATCGCGGTAGGCATGGCCACCAACATGGCGCCGCATAATTTGGGCGAGGTGATCGACGCCACTTTGGCAATGATGAAAAATCCAGCGATCACCGCCGACGAACTTTTGCCCATCATTCCGGGACCCGACTTCCCGACAGGTGGCATCATTCTGGGACGGGCTGGCATCAAATCGGCCTTCACCACCGGGCGTGGCTCCATCACTTTGCGCAGCAAGGTTGAGATTGTTGAACTGCGCAAAGACAAGCAGGCGCTGATTGTCAGCGAAATTCCCTATCAGGTGAACAAATCCCAGATGGTGGAAAAGATCGCCGATCTGGTGCGTGACAAAACCATTGAAGGCATCACCGACATCCGTGACGAAAGCTCACGCGAGGGCATGCGCGTGGTGATCGAGCTGCGCCGTGATGCCGAGCCAGAAGTGGTGTTGAACCAGCTCTGGCGTTTTTCACAATTGCAAAGCTCGTTCAGCGTCAACAACATCGCGCTGAGCCGGGGCCGCCCCGAGCAATTGACACTGACGGACCTGTTGCGCGAATTCATTTCCTTCCGCGAGGAAGTGATCACCAAGCGCACCAAGTTCATGCTGCGCAAGGCTCGCGACCGGGCGCATGTGTTGGTGGGCCTTGCCATTGCCGTGGCCAACATTGATGAAGTGATCCGTTTGATCCGCGCCTCGAAAGATGCAGCCGAAGCCCGCGCCGCTTTGTTGGCAAGGGCCTGGCCCGCCAAGCAGCTGGCCCCTTTGATTGCGCTGATCGCTGACCCGCGCCATGGGTTGCGCGCCGACGGCACCTATGTGCTTTCGGAAGAGCAGGCCCGCGCCATTCTTGATTTGCGCCTGCAACGCCTCACGCAACTTGGCCTTGATGAGATTTCGGCAGAGTTGGAGAAGCTTGCCGCCGAGATCAAGGACTATCTTGAAATTCTCGCCAGCCGGGCGCGCGTTCAAGCCATCATCCGCGATGAGTTGACGGAGATCAAAACCAGTTTCGCCACACCGCGCCGCACGACGATTGAAAACAACGATGGCGAAGTGGAAGACGAAGACTTGATCCAACGCGAAGACATGGTGGTCACCGTGTCGCATGCAGGTTATGTCAAGCGTGTACCCCTCTCGGCCTACCGCGCCCAGCGCCGTGGGGGCAAGGGCAGGGCGGGTGTGCAGATGCGCGATGAAGATTTCGTGGTGAAGCTTTTTGTCGCCAATACGCACACGCCAATCCTGTTCTTCTCATCGGCGGGCATGGTCTACAAGCTCAAGACCTGGCGCTTGCCCGTGGGCAACCCACAGGCGCGGGGCAAGGCCTTGATAAATTTGTTGCCGCTCGAAAATGGCGAGCGCATCACGACGATCATGCCAATGCCCGAAGACGAGGCGACCTGGGCTTCGTTGCAGATCGTCTTTGCCACCAAGTCCGGCGATGTACGTCGCAATGAGTTGGCGGATTTCGAAAGTATCAACCGCAATGGCAAGATCGCCATGAAGCTGGAAGAAGGCGATGCGTTGGTGGGGGTCGAGACCTGTTCGGACGCCGCTGATATTCTTTTGACCACGGCACAGGGGCAGTGCATTCGCTTTGCCGCAACCGATGTGCGCGTGTTCCAATCGCGCGGTTCGACCGGCGTGCGTGGTATCAAGCTGGCGGAGGGTGACAAGGTCATCTCCATGTCAATCCTCACGCATATGGAAGCAACACCGGACGAACGCTCCGTCTTTATCAAGAAATCGCGTGCGGCTGCGGGCGAGGTGGTTGAGATAGCGGTGGCCAACGACGAAGAGGCCGCTTCCGAGAACTTCACCCTATCTCCTGAACGCTTTGCTGAAATGCAGGCGGCGGAGCAGGTGGTACTCACTGTCTCGGCCAATGGCTATGGCAAGCGGACCTCCAGCTATGATTACCGCACCACCAATCGCGGCGGCAAAGGCATTGTCGCCATGGCGGTGAATGACCGCAATGGTCCTTTGGTGGCTTCTTTTCCGGTGGTTGAAAGCGATGAGATCATGCTGGTCACCGATGGCGGGCAGTTGATCCGTTGTCCGGTGCATGACATCCGCCTGTCGGCGCGTTCAACTCAAGGTGTGACGATCATTGACACGGCTGATGACGAGCATGTTGTGTCTGTCGAACGCATCAGCGAAGACGCAGGCGATGAAGAGGTGCAGGCCTAGCCGCACATCTTCTTCAGGGCTTTCCAGTCGGCATCGTTTATCGGAGGCTTGGCCACAATGCCTTGAGGCAGGGGCTTGATTTCTTCGATGCGTTGTTCTGTGCCGGGGTGTGAAGCAAAGACACTGCCGAGTGCAGACAGCGCGCTGTTGGGATCTTTTGGGCCACCCTCCATCTTCAGCACTTTCTTGAAGAAGCGGCGCAGGCCCTCGGGGTCTACGGCCGCATGGTCCAGCATGTCCTGGGCGTAGGTGTCGGCCTGGGCTTCATTTTCACGGGTTTGTTGCATCAAACCTGCCATCAAGGCGGCGTTGCTCCCGATGTTGCCGCCATTGGAGCCGGCAAACAGGCTGGAGAGAACTCCCATGCTGGCCAAGCGCACGCTTTGGATTTCCGGATGGCGGTTCGCCACATGGCCGATCTCGTGGGCCACCACGCCTGCTACTTCTTCCGGCGTGTCTGCCATTTCAATGAGTTTGTTGGTGACGATAATGCGCCCACCATTGAGCGCAAAGGCGTTGACGATGGGAATGTTATAAACATGCACTGAAACGGGCGGCATGTCGGGTGTGCCTTCAGCCAAGGTGGCCAGCATTGCCCCGATCGCGTGTTCGCCCGCCGCATTGGTGCAGCGCGGGCCATAAATGGCCATGCCCGTTTCCATTGCTTGACCGGTTCGGTCGCGCCAACTTTGCGGAAGTATTCTGGCAATGGGTGAGGGCAGGAGGATCATTGCAATATAGGCAAGCCCCGCGCAGAGGGCGAGGCCACCAAAAGTCCAGCCCAGAAGATCGGCGATGTCGCGGCCTGAATAGCCGCCCTTGAGATGGGATGATTGCGCCAAGAGTTGATTGATCAGGCCTGCATCGCGAATGATCAGGCGGCGCGTTGGATAATCCTCATGGGACACGCGGTACGGCTGGCCGGGCGACGGCGGGTCAATCGGGTGTAGGCCCTTGACGGACCAAATTTGCAAAGGCGTTTCTGTGCCGGAAAACTGGAGGCCGGAGCCAACCAAACTGATATCCACATTGGCGGGTTTGGCGGATTGTCCATCGAAATAAGTGCCCTGCGCCACCATCACCAGGCACTCACGTCAAAGGCATCGGCAAGCCCTTCGCCGCGCGTGGGGATGGCGAGACTTGATTGAGCGATGCGGTCAATGTCCACGGCACCTTCAAGCTTTAGGCGGTCAATCACATAGCGAAACAGGCGCTGCTGGATGAAGGGCCAGCCGATGCCGATGGTGAAGATCAGGATGAGCAGATTGCTGAGGGTGAGCCAGATGATGCTCCACGCTGTGGCTTTCAGATGGAACTGTGCGCCGTCAAAGCGGGTGTAATCGGCAAACACCCGCATTTGTTTGGCGACATAGACTGACCAAAGGGCCGGGACAAAAAGCATATAGGCGAGGAAAAGGAAGACTAAGCCCGCAGCAACCCCGGCGCGGAGCGGTGACAGGTTGTCCGGCAAGGCCTGTGCTGGCGAACCCGCCATATACATCGCGATGCCGCCGCCGATCAGGGCAAATAATGCGAAGACCGTCAGAAGCCAGCAGAGTGCATAGGTTGGGTAGAGCGGCCCAGCGCGGCCCTTGAATTTGAATGCGGCATCGCCGAAGCGCATGTCATTGGTGATCTGTTCATGAAGTACCGTGTTCATTACGGGCGTGGCCCAGCCAAATGAAAACATCTTGGCCAGCATAGACCCGAAATAGGTGAGGCTATAGGTCATGGCAGAGCCCGACAAATTGCCGCGAATGCCGCGCCACAAGGTGCGGGTCAGTTGATATTTACGGGCTTTGTAGATGGCAAAGCCGATCATCAAGTAGATGAAGAGGAAGAACAATGCGTTCAAGGCCAGGACAATGGGGTTCTTGTCGCCCAGTGCCGCCTGCAAGATCGTTGTCACAACGATATAAGGCAGGATGAACAGGCCGAAAATGAAGAGGAAACCCTTGAACAGCTCCATTCCCGTGCCGGTATATTCCAAAGGCTCACCATTGATGTGGATGCAGCTCCAGATATGGCGGCGGACATTGGTCTTGCCCCAGAAACGGTAGATCGAGAAGGTGAGCACGTTAAAGACAAGGTTGATCAAAGTGATCTTCAACAGGCCGGGCCTTGGCACATAGGAAAAGGAAAGGGTCTGCGCAGGCGATTGGGAGTTCGGGTCCACTGGTATCATCTCGGTTTCTCGCCTTGGTTGCAGAGACTCAGCAATAGCGCATGGCCAGTGGAAAGGGAATTGCTGGCCCGGCATTTGCGTCAAGCAGGGGTTGACAGACACCTGTTGCAGACGCGCAACACGTGGTCGAAATCTGGATCAGACCGCTGCCGTCTCCGCTTCACCCTTGGCCTGCCGCAATTGTGCCGCAGGCGGGCGCGATGAACATTTCCAGACAATGTGAAATATTAACCCCCGGGGCCATAGTCTGACGCCGGGACGATTGGCGAATCTGCAATGAACTATTACCCAGCAAGAAGGAAAGCAGCCTATTGGCAGTGCTGCATGTTTTTCCTTGCTGCATGGTTCATGTTCACGCCTCAGGCGCGCGCTGATGACAGCTTCTTCCGGCCCCTGTTCAACTTCTTTGAAGACGTCCCGGAAATCAAGCTGCCACATCCCGAGATTCATTTACCGCGTCTTGATATCATGCCCTTCTGGACGAATGATCTCAAAGCCGGGCGCGATGCCTATGCCAGGGGTGATTTTGAGCGGGCGCGGGGCGCTTTTCAACGGTCGTCCGACGACGGCAACATTGTCGCCGATTGGTATTTGGGACACATGTACCGTTTGGGCAGGGGCGTGCCGGTGGATGCCGCGATTGCCTATTCCTATTTCAACCGCGTGGCCGACAACTTCAACCCCGACGAACAAGATCCCTACCGCCTGAGGATCACCGTGGACGCCCAGCTGCGCGTGGCCGACTATCGCCGCCTTGGTATTCCCGCAGCGCATCTCAAAGCCAACCCGCAAGCGGCGGCGCGGACCTATCTGCAGATGGCGACCAACTATGGCCACCCAAGGGCCTTTTATGCGTTGGGTGTGATGAGTATCGAAGGCGAGGGCATGCGCAGGAACCCGCAACAGGGTTTGAAGTGGCTGAACGCCGCCATCCGCAAACATTCAGCTGAGGCCGCTGCTTATATGGGCGATCTCTGTGCGCAGGGGGATGTAGTGCCGCAGGATGATACCAAGGCTTTGATGTGGTATGCCATTGCCGCGCAGGCTTCCGTTCGTGACGAGACCCCATTGATTGTGGCGCGGTATAACCAGTTGAAAGTTTCGGCCAGTGAAGAGGTGCGCCTGGAGGCGGAGGCAAGAGCGCGTGTCTGGAACGAACAGAACCCGTCCGATCCCGGGCAGTAAATTGAAAATACCTTGCCCCATGCGGCGCGGAATGGCATTTTAAACCATGACTATTGAAGCTCCAAAACCTGTCAACACACGCGGCCTGTTTCCGCGTGTCCGGCGCTATTTCTTCACCGGATTGGTGATCATCGCACCCGCGGCCATCACCATCTGGGCGACGCTGTGGGTGGTCGACAAATTTGACACTTTGGTGAAACCTTGGATTCCAGCGAGCTATAATCCCGACACTTATCTGCTGATCAAGATCCCGGGCTTTGGGTTGCTTGCGGCTTTGGTTTTGATCACACTGGTGGGTGCACTCGCCGCCAATCTCGTGGGCCGTACACTGTTTGGGCTGTGGGATAAGTTGCTGAACCGAACCCCCGTGGTGCGCTCTCTCTACAAGGGTTCAAAGCAGATTTTCGAAACCTTGTTTGCCGATCAGGGATCATCGTTTCGCTATGTCTGTCTGGTCGAATGGCCAAAGGCTGGCATTTGGTCGCTGGCTTTTGTATCGCGCGAGGTGGATGGCGGACAAATTGGGCTTGAGGCTGGCCGCAAGATGTATGCTGTTTATATTTCAACCACGCCCAATCCGACCTCAGGCTATGTGTTTTTTGCTGATCAGAAGGATGTGAAGATCATCGATCTCGGCGTTGAAGATGGATTGAAGCTGGTGATTTCCATGGGGTTGATTTTCCCCGAACACCCCTTGCCACCCGCAGCAGAAGTCAAGGTTGCCAAACGCTTCAGCCGGAAGACAAAAGCCTGATCGCCTCATCGCGTTCAAAGAGATAGAGCAAATGACGCAGGGCCTGGCCACGTGGCGTGGTGAGGGCCGGGTCTTTGTTGAGGATCAAGACGGCATCATCGCGTGCGGCGGCCAGTAACTCTCCATCAATGGCGAGATCAGCAATCTTGAACAGGGGCAGGCCCGCCTGCAATGTGCCCAGCATTTCGCCCGCACCGCGCAAGCGCATGTCTTCCTCGGCAATGCGGAAGCCATCTTCCGTCTCCCTCATGATGGACAGGCGCGCCTTGGCGGTTTCGCCCAAGGGATCTTGATAGAGCAACAGGCAGGATGACTTGGCATTGCCGCGGCCTACGCGTCCCCGCAGTTGGTGGAGCTGCGCCAGGCCAAAGCGCTCCGCGTTCTCAATTACCATGATCGAGGCTTCAGGTACATCGACGCCTACTTCAATTACAGTGGTGGCCACGAGGAGTGAAAGCCTCCCCGCTTGGAATGCGGCCATGACGGCATCTTTTTCCGCGCCCTTCATGCGCCCATGAATCAAGCCGACTTTTCCGGGGAACACCTTGTCCAAGGCGGCGAAGCGATCTTCAGCCGCTGCCAAATCCACCAGCTCACTTTCTTCCACCAAGGGGCAGACCCAATAGGCCCGTGCACCGGAAGCAAAACTGCGCCCAAGACCGTGCACCACATCATCAATCCTTGAGAGCGGCATCACCCGCGTGTCGATAGGCAGGCGGCCCGCAGGTTTTTCGGTGATCTTTGACACATCCATATCGCCATAGACAGTGAGCGCCAGTGTGCGGGGAATGGGCGTTGCCGTCATGACCAGCAAATCCGTCGCCTGCTGGGCTTTGGCTTGCAAGGCCAAACGTTGATGAACGCCGAAACGGTGCTGCTCATCGATCACCACAAGGCCCAAGTCTTTGAACGTCACCTCATCCTGAAACAGCGCGTGAGTGCCGATCAACAGATCGATACCGCCATCCGCCAATTGTTCAAGAATATCCTCGCGCAGGCGGCCCTTCTCGCGGCCCGTGAGCAGCGCCAACCGCAAGCCACTGCCAGCTGTCTGGCGCGAAAGGGTTGAATAGTGTTGCCGCGCCAGAATTTCCGTTGGCACCATGAAGGCACCTTGTGCACCGCTCTCCACCGCTGCTGACAAAGCCAAAAGGGCCACCACTGTTTTGCCCGAACCGACGTCACCCTGTAAAAGCCGGATCATCCGGGTTCCCGCCGCCATGTCGGCCAAGATTTCGGCCAGTGCGGCGGCCTGTGCCGCAGTCAAACTATAGGGCAGGGTGGAAATCAGTTTGTGGCGCAATGTGCCTGTGCCGGCCATCATCCGCCCTTTGGCGCGTTTCATTTGGCTGCGCACCAGCGACAATGCCAGTTGATTGGCCAGCAGCTCATCATAGGCCAAGCGACGCCGCCTTGGATCGATTTCGCCCGCAGGGAGAATCTCTGTCGGATGATGTTCACCC
>JAYUEP010000216.1:0-3162 GCA_043739165.1 Hyphomicrobiales bacterium | reverse complement strand
TGTGGAGGCCGACGTCTTGCCCAACAAGAAGGTCGATGTGGTGAACAAGCTGAAGGCCGAAGGCCGGATTGTGGCCATGGCGGGGGACGGCGTGAATGACGCGCCAGCTTTGGCTGCCGCCGACGTTGGCATTGCCATGGGCACGGGCACAGACGTAGCCATGGAGAGCGCTGGCGTCACCCTACTCGGAGGTGACCTTATGGGCATTGTTCGGGCGCGCAATCTGTCAAAGGCAGTGATGGGAAACATTCGCCAAAACCTGTTCTTTGCGTTCATCTATAACGCAGCGGGTGTGCCGATTGCGGCTGGTGTGCTTTATCCGGTATTTGGCGTTCTCCTGTCTCCCATGATTGCCGCCGCTGCCATGGCACTCAGTTCGGTCAGTGTCATTGGCAATGCATTGCGGCTGCGTCGCGCGCCCGTCGGCGGAACAGGGTAGAATGCCTCTTCCGCGCCGGGTTGACACCGAGGTTCAAACTGCTAGAAGCCCCGCCATGAGCATGTTTCTGATCCCCAAGACAGAATTTGCGGCTGCCCTGGCGGCCAGCACCTGCTCGCCCAAGACAAAAAAAACCATCTAAGCCCCTCCCCCGGTCATCTCTCCCCGCGGGGGTGGATGGCCACAGACTTACCGGGCGGCAGGCTGTTAAAGCCTTGGGGGGCGGGACAGAAGAGAGGTTGAATTCCATGGGTTATCGCGTAGCTGTTGTCGGTGCCACGGGCAATGTGGGCCGGGAGATGATGAATATTCTCCACGAGCGGGAATTCCCCGTGGATGAGATTTACGCCATCGCCTCGCGCCGATCGCTTGGCAGTGAAGTGAGCTTCGGCGACAAGACGCTCAAGTGCAAAGATCTCGAGACTTTTGATTTCTCTACCGTTGACATTGTTTTGATGTCTGCTGGCTCGGAAGTGTCCAAGGTCTGGTCGCCCAAGATTGGTGCCTTGGGCGTGATCGTGATCGATAACTCGTCCTTCTGGCGCTATGACCAAGATGTGCCTTTGGTGGTGCCGGAAGTGAACGCGCATGTGCTTGAAGACTATATGAAGCGCAACAACCGTAAGAACATCATTGCCAATCCCAATTGTTCGACAGCGCAGCTCGTGGTCGCATTGAAGCCATTGCATGATGTGGCCCGGATCAAGCGCGTCGTGGTTTCCACATATCAATCGGTTTCCGGTGCCGGCAAGGAAGGAATGGACGAACTTTGGACACAGACCAAGGGCATCTTTGTCACTGATGTGCCAACGCCCAAGAAGTTCCCCAAGCAGATTGCCTTCAACGTCATTCCTCACATCGATGTGTTCATGGAAGATGGATACACCAAAGAAGAGTGGAAGATGTTGGCCGAGACAAAGAAAATCCTGGACCCCAAGATCAAGCTCACAGCCACTTGCGTGCGCGTGCCGGTGTTTGTGGGCCATTCGGAATCGGTGAACATTGAATTTGAAAGCCCTATGAGTGCGGACGACGCGCGCGAGATCTTGCGCGAAGCACCTGGCTGCATGGTGATCGATAAGCGCGAAGACGGTGGTTATATCACGCCCGTTGATTGCGCGGGCGATTATGCCACGTTCATCAGCCGCATCCGTGAGGACGCGACGATTGAAAACGGGCTTAACCTCTGGGTGGTTTCTGACAACCTGCGCAAAGGTGCCGCACTCAACGCCACGCAGATTGCTGAGGCATTGATCAATCGCGGACTGATCAAGAAGGCCGCGTGATTTTGCCGAGGATGAAGGCGCGCTCTTCGGCGAGGCCTTCCCACTCGTCGCCCTCATCGGCAAAGATCAAAGTATATGGCCCCTGATAGCCCACGCCTTCGGCTGCCTTGATGCAAGCTGCATAGTCTGTCTGATCCAGTGCACCGCCGTTGAAACTGGCCTTGGCGTGGCAAAGCTGGGCGCGCGGGAAGATCGCGGCAAGATCATTGTATTTCGAAAGACCTGACCAATTGCCCATGTCTGCCAGGAAGCCGAGACCGGGCACGTTGTCCAAAATCTGAAAGACTTCATTGGGCGTGGCGGTGAGATCGAACCAGTTTTCGGTGACCAGCCTCACACCCTGCGTGGCGGCGGCGTTGGCCAATTGGGTGAGGCCTGAAATTGAAAGTGCCAGCGTTTCTGCTGTTGGTTTCTGCTTGCCAGCAATGACCCGGGCATGAACTGCGCCCAGCCTTGCGGCAGCGTCGATCCATCGGTTGATCCAAGCCATGTCGCGCGCGCGGGTTGCTGGGTTGGTGATGTCACCATCGTCAATCAACAGGGTTTGGATGGTCACGCCCTGATCAGCAAAAGCGGCGCGCAGGTCTTCGAGATAGGAAGGGTTCGACGAGGCAATGTGAAAGTGGCAGAGCTCGACGCGCGCATAGTCATGGGCGCGCAGGGCGGCGGGGAGATCGAAGAGTTTGATTTCACCCGGCCCCCACGTCGGCAGGGCTGGCGCAGTGCTGCTGCCTGCCGGTCCGTTGGCGTGAGAATAGCCCAGCTTCTTGTGGAGCGACCAGGTTGAAACAGCGATGCGGGGATGGGGTGTCATCCCTGCACCATAGCTTAACTGATGGCTGTCGCAAATATTTCCGCGGAGAGGAATTTTCCGCTACTCTTGCCCCATGATGCCAAATGATTTGCTGCTTTCGCTTGCTCTGGGCATTGGCCTTGCTGCGGCTGTGGGCTTTCGCGTGTTTTTGCCGCTGTTGATTTTGGGGCTGGCGGTGAAGGCGGGCGTGATGCCTGTTTCTTCTGGTTTTGATTGGGTGGCGACAACACCGGCAGTGGTGATGTTTGGGGTGGCGGCGGTCACTGAAATCATTGCCTATTACATTCCATTTCTCGACAATGCCTTGGACTCTGTGGCTGGACCTGTGGCAGTCGCGGCAGGCATTGGCGTTGCTGCGCTGGCGTTGGGCGATGCACCGCCGATGCTGAAATGGACGCTTGCCATCATTGCCGGCGGTGGGGCCGCTGCGGCCACGCAAGGTGCGACGACTTTGTTGCGCGGCACTTCAACAGTTTTCACCGTCGGCTTGGGCAACCACGCCTTGGCCACAACGGAAATCATTGGGGCCATTGGTTTTTCACTCTTGGCCATTCTGGTCCCCTATGTGGCGATGGTCGCGGCGTTGGTCATTGTCGTGATTGCGGCACGAATGATTTTGCGGC
>JAYUEP010000215.1:0-3178 GCA_043739165.1 Hyphomicrobiales bacterium | reverse complement strand
TAATCTTCTGTCATCTGGCATTTGGTGCCCGTGTCTGAGACATGAAGCGGGCCATCTACGCCGTGATATTCATTGTTGAAGCTGTGATTGCATTCCATGGCGCGAAAATGCTTCAGCATTTCGCCGTAAGTCCATTTGCCTTTGCTGGCGAGAAAGCGGTCCCAGTTGTCATAGTCCTCGGCCTGGCCACGGGTATAGACCATGGCATTCACGGATGAGCCGCCGCCCAAGATATTAGCCTGGCCGACCTTGGGTCTGCGGCCATTCAAATGCTTTTGCGGCACTGGCTCGTGAAGTTCGACGATTTCACTGCCGGTAATGCCCTTCATCCAGGCAGCAGGCATGGGCAACAGCAGGCGAGAAAGGCCCGGTGCCCGCGCGGGTCCGCGCTCCAACATCAGAACGCGGGCCTTTTTTTCTTTCACCAAGCGCCATGCCGCCACACAGGCCGATGAACCACCACCTACGATAATATAATCGCAGTCCGTTTTCACTTGCCGACGGCCTTGCCGCTCTTGTCAAAGTGGTGAATGCGGTCCTTCTCTGGTGTCATCCAAACCATGGTACCGGGGCCGAAGGCGCTTTCTCCATTGGCCCGCACGGTGAGTTGGCCGCGCTGACCGCCGTCGACATGGAGGAATGTGTCGGAGCCCAGGTGTTCAGCCAGCTTCACCGTGCCCTGCCAATCACCCTTCTTGTCAGAGAGGGCGATATGTTCGGGACGCACGCCGAGGGAGTTGTCTTCAATGAAGTTCATCTTGGGTGAGCCGATGAAGCCCGCCACGAACAGCGAATTCGGCTTGTTGTAAAGCTCCAACGGAGAGCCCACCTGCTCAATGTTTCCGCGGTTGAGAACCACAATACGGTCCGCCATGGTCATGGCTTCCACCTGATCGTGGGTCACGTAAATCATCGTGGCCTTCATTTCCTTGTGCATCTGCATGATTTCGACACGCATGTTCACGCGCAGGGCTGCGTCAAGATTGGACAGCGGTTCGTCAAAAAGGAAGGCGGTCGGTTCACGCACAATGGCACGACCAATGGCCACGCGCTGGCGCTGGCCGCCGGAGAGCTGACGTGGCTTGCGGTCGAGATAATCCGTCAAATTCAGCTTTGCGGCAGCTTCTGCCACCTTGGCGTCCATCTCGGCCTTCGGCACTTTGTGCATCTTGAGCGGGAAAGCGATGTTGTCGCGCACGCTCATATGCGGATAAAGCGCATAGGATTGGAAGACCATGGCCAGACCGCGCTCGGACGGCGGGGCTTCGGTCACGTCCTTGCCATCAATGCCGATGGTGCCGGAAGTGACATCTTCGAGCCCCGCGATGAGACGCAGCAGGGTGGACTTGCCGCAGCCTGAGGGGCCGACGAAGACGATGAACTCGCCTTCCAGGATGGCAAGATCTGCGCCTGGAATGATGACGGCATCGCCGAAGGCTTTGCGAACTTTGCTGAGTTGAAATGTACCCATTTTATTTCACTGCTCCGAATGTGAGACCGCGCACGAGTTGCCGCTGAGAGAACCAGCCGACAATGAGGATTGGCACAATGGCCATGAGGGAAGCCGCTGAAAGCTTGGCCCAGAACTGCCCTTCCGGGCTCGAATATTCCGAGATGAAGAAGCTCAAAGGAGCGGCATATTTGTTGGTGAGGTTGAGTGACCAGAAGGCTTCGTTCCATGCCAGGATGAGATTGAGCAGGCAGGTGGAAACAATGCCTGGGACAGCCATGGGGGTTAAAATCTTGGTGAGCTCGTTCCAAACATTGGCACCATCCATGCGGGCTGCTTCCAGAATCTCCGTGGGAATTTCCTTGAAGTAGGTATAGAGCATCCAGATGATGATGGGCAGGTTGAGCAACATCATCAGCGGGATCATGCCCCAGAAACTGTCGATCAAGTTCCATTCCGACAGATCAATCCATCCCCAATCCTTAAAGACAAGACCGTTGCGGTTGAAAATCAGATAGATCGGAATGAGCGCGCCAGCGGGCGGCATCATCTTGGTGGAGAGCATCCAGAGCAGTGCATCTGTTGTGTTGCGACTGAAAACCCAAAGCACAATGGGAGTGATGAAGAGGATCAGCATCAGCATGCCCAGCAAGGGATGGCCTGTGAGATCCCAGTTTACTGAGACATAGAGGATGAGGCCTGCCACGGCGGCGCATCCCAAAATCGTGCCCAACCAGCGTTTTCCGCTCCAATCGATGGAGGGTTTAGTGACGGGTGAGAATGCCATGGACCAAGCGGCAGGCACCGCGAAGAGAAGGCCCAGAAGCGTGGACAGGAAGGCGATGCCAATGGTGTTGAGGATATAGCGTACATAGTTGGAGCGCTCTTGCACAATGCCGAAGTTTTCGAGCGTCCATGGTGTGGAAAGCCAGTTTTGCGGCAGGGTGTAAGCGTCTGACTCTGTCTTGAACGCTGCGACCGCCGTCCAGAAGATCGGGAAGAACATCAGAAGGCCGATCGTCCAGGCAATGATGGTGAAAACCAGTTTACGGCCAGAGGATGACTTGCGTGGCATGGATCAACCCTCCAGGTTCTTGCCGACGATACGGACAAGGAAATAAGAAACGATATTGGCTAACACCACCGCAACCAAACCGCCGGCTGCGGCTTCACCCACATCATTGGCGTCATTCAATTGTGAGAAGACCAGATAAGTGAGGTTGCCTGCGAAGCCGCCCACCGATGTCACTTTGATTTCAGCGAAGATGTTCAAGAGGAAGATGGTTTCGATCAGGATCACCACTGTGATCGGACGCGATAGATGCGGCAGCACGATGTAGCGGAAATAGGAAATCGGCCCTGCGCCATCAATTTCCGAAGCATCTTTTTGTTCTTCGTCGAGCGACTGGAGAGCCGTGAGCAGAATGAGGGCCGCATAGGGCAGCCATTGCCAGGAGACAATGATGATGACAGACAACAAAGGAACCGTTCCAAACCAATCCAATACTTGGGTGGCACCGAAGAACTTCTGGATGGCGGCAAACAGGCCGAATACCGGATGCATGATAAGGTTTTTCCATACCAGCGATGACACGGTGGGCATGATGAAGAAGGGCGATATCATCAGCACACGGACGATGCCCCTGCCCCAGAATGGCTGGTCCAGCAATATGGCCAGAAACACGCCCCCAACGACGGTGATGACCAAGGTGGAGAACACCAGCACGA
>JAYUEP010000214.1:0-3181 GCA_043739165.1 Hyphomicrobiales bacterium | reverse complement strand
CATATCATTCTGGGGCCACTGACGTTGCGCCACGAACCCGCAAGGCTGGCGCGAGATGAACTTGAAATCTCCGGCCACTTGCATCCCGGCTGTGCCATCACGCAGCGCGGGCGGCGTGTCTCTGGCAAATGTTTCATCGCCGATGAGCGTCGTCTGATCATGCCGGCCTTCGGGGCTTACACGGGCGCACACTCAGTCTTTGCGGAACCCTATCGCAGATTGTTCACGCCGGAAAAAACACAAGCCTGGCTTCTGGGCCAGGCTCGCATTTTCAAATTTCCATTTGATCGGTTGAGTTAGCGCGAACGGCCTAGCCCGCTTTTGATTGCATCGTTGCGATCAGATCCGGCGTGGCCTGCCCCGTCACTTTCATGCCCTGCTTCATCTGAAACAGCTTGATGGCATTGGCGGTCTTGGTATCGAGGACCCCATCCTGATCGCCCACGCGGTATCCCAGCTTCTCAAGCAGGGCCTTGGCTTGGTCATTGATATTGCTGGGCGGGCTTGCCGCCGCCGATTGCGGGTTCCACTGTGCGTCGTTGACGGCCACCACATTGGCGGCATCCAGGGCTTTGATTGGCACAAAAGCCTTCAAGCGGGCTTTGGCAGCATCAACCGTGACGGGGCCGAGACTCTTCGACAGCGCTTCAACCCGCGTCTTGGCATCTGTGTCATCTTGTTGTGCGGCGGCCATATACCAGAACAAGGCCTCTGCGCCGTCCTGCTTGGCCCCAAGGCCGCGCTCGATCAATACGGCCAGATTGAACTGGCTGTCCTTCACGCCATGATTGGCCGCCAATGAAAACCATTTGAAGGCGCGGCTATAATCCGGCGCTCCGGCTTCATTGCCCGCCGCGATCACGGCCGCGTTGTGCATGGCCTTGATATTGCCCAAGGCCGCGGCGCGCTCATACCAGGAAAGGGCCGCCGAGAGATTTTTGTCGACACCCTTGCCGCGCTCATAAAGCGTGGCCAAGCGGTATTGCGCCGGGGCAACACCTGAGGCGGCAGACTTGCCATACCAATAGGCAGCCTTGGCATAGTCAACCGGAACCGTATCACCATTGAGGAAATGCGTGGCCACGATAAACGCGGCGCTGCTGTCTCCGCTCTCTGCGGCATGGCGCAGTTTGAGTGGTCCAACAGCAGGATCAAGTGCGACGGAACCAGTGATGGGCGCGGCAGACGCGGAGGCCAAACTGTCACCTTTGGCGGCGGTCACAGACCCCGTCAGGATCGGGTCTGCCGACAACACGGAACTGGCATCACCCTGTTGTTGGGTCCCGCCGCTGGTTTTCGTCTTGTCATCGGGCGTGGCCAAGGGCGCAGGTTCAGGTTGTTGGGTAGGCGCGGCGGTAGCCGGAGCCTCGGTTGGTGCAGGTGCAGGTGCGGCCACGACGGGAGCAGCTGATGGCGTGGTTTCGGCTTGTGGCTGAACGATGGCCGATGTTTCAGGGATAGCGGTATGATGCAAACGACCAGCCATGTTGGAGACAGCAAACGTCGCCACCGCCAGGAACATCAGGCCGAGTGCGATCAAACGCACCCGCGTGCCCGGCGCATTGCCATTGGCAGGCTTCAAAATGGCTACGGCATCAGCCTGCGCCAAGACATCAACGCTCTTTTTCGTCTTGGCCTTGCCCGACTTCAGGAAGGGAAGTTGGAATCTCTTGCCCTGGGGCGCTTTGGCCCTGGCGTTGGGTGTAACGCCAGAAAGTGCACTGGCTTGGCCGTGGCTGGCCTGATGCAGGCGCCGCGCCGCCGCGACGAGGTCGCCAATGCCGGCATCCACTGTTTGGGACGCTGTGGCAGGGCTTTGCAGGCCAGCAGCATCAAGAGGCTGGGCAACGCCAGCAAACACCGACGCCATGAAATTGGTAGGCTCCGGGATTGGCGCGAAGGGATTATCTGTCGCCGGGGCAGTGGGTGCTACCTTGGCAAAAAGCTCGGCAATGGCAGGCTCTGCCTCCTCCGGCTTCGTGGCAGGTTCTTCATAGAGCGGCGCTTCGGCGTGAAACGCTTCTGCCAATGCGGCAGCATCAGGCGCATGGAACACGGCCGCTGGTGGCGTCACATGGGCCAGCCTCTGGCCGATGCCGACCGTTTCCAACTCACCGAGCTTGCTGACAATCTGTTCAAGTGTTTCATGAACGGCTTCAAGTGTTTCTTGATTGCGCGTATCGGCACCCTTGGCCGCTTCGCGCACCGCTTGAAGACCGCTTTGTAGTGCAATGATTTCCGGCGCATTAGTGAGTGAAGGAAGCGCGGCAGGTGCAGCCTGGCTGGCGAATTGTTCGGCCACACGCGTTGCCGCATCATGCGCCACTTGTTGGGCCGTTTTGCGGTTCTGCTCCATTGTATCATAGAGCTGGCTGATGGCGCGTTCGATGGTTTCAAGATGCGTCAGCTGGTGTTCGGTGCGGCTCAGGCGGTCATCAACTTCAGTGAGCTTCTGCGCCAACAGATCATTGCTTGCGTTGCTCGGATTGTTGATCGACTGGGCCAGGCGTTGATCAAGCTCGGCAAAGCGCCGTTCCAGATCATTGATCTGCGGCAAGCCACGCGTGGCCGCTTCTGTCCGCTCGACCTTTTGTGAGATTTCAACGAGCCGCTTGTCCAAATCCTCAAGCGGGCGCGGGTCCTGGCCTTGGGCCACGCGAGTGGAAAGCTGTTCAACCGCAACTTTGAGCGCACTCACATCGCGGTCAGAGGCAGAGTTGCGCGCCGAGTCATCGATGCGGGCGTTGACGGCATCAATTTCCTGGCGGAACTTTTGCACCTCATCCGGGCCCATATGGTCGGCGGAAAAGGATTGGCGCGCGTCATTCAACAGGCTGGTGATGCGGTGTTCGATGGCACGCAGTTCACCTTGCGCGGCCTGAACCGCCTGCGTCTGGGCGCGGTTGGCAAGTGTCTCGGCAGTCTGGTGAACCGTTTCAATGCGCCCGGCCAATTGATCGAGCTCGGCACGCAATTGGTCCGTGGGTTGGGCTGCAACGGACTGCGGCTGGTCAATACGCCGCGCCAAATCGGTGAGCCGGTTTTCGAGCTGGCTGAAAGCTGGCGCCTGGCGCAGAACTTGTTCGCTGTTGGAACTGGCCACACGCGTGGCCATGTCGGCCATGCGCTCTTGCAGCGACTTCATATTCTCGCGGGTGCGCTTGTCGGAAACTTCCAGATG
>JAYUEP010000213.1:0-3186 GCA_043739165.1 Hyphomicrobiales bacterium | reverse complement strand
GCGATCACTCCATCAGTGTCTTTCAACACATCCTGTTCGCGCAGCAAATCATTGTTGCCTTGGCTGCGGCGCTGTTTCAATTCCGTCAGGCGGGCCTCAACGCGCTTTTCTTCTTCATCAAGGCTTACGCGTTCGAGCGTGATGCGCTGAAGCATGGCGGCCTTGATGGTTTCCTGCTCACGCAGATTTGGCAGGACTTCGCCCAGGTTATCGCGGTGGCGCAGGCTTTCTGAGGCACTCACTGTTTGGGCGGCCAAGGTGCGGGTAGCCAAGTTCAGTGCTTCGGTATCGGCAGCCATGGCGGCTGCAGCTTCGCGCCAAGCTACATAGAGGCCAGAGGCTTCGAGTTTGCGAATATCGGCAGAGACCTGCTTGTATTTCACTGCCTGCCGCGCCTGACGCTTCAGGCTGGAAAGTTGGGTTTCCATCTGAGCTGTGACATCATCCAGCCGGGCCACGTTGGCCTCAGCGGCTTTGAGTTTCAACTCGGCTTCGTGGCGGCGCGTGTGAAGCCCGGTGATGCCAGCGGCCTCTTCGAGAATCAGGCGGCGGGCTTGCGGCTTGGCGTTGATGATTTCAGAAATCTGTCCTTGGCGCACCAAGGCAGGTGAGCGCGAGCCTGTTGAGGCATCAGCAAACAAGAGCTGGACATCGCGGGCGCGCACTTCGGAACTGTTCACACGGTAGGTCGAGCCTTGGTCGCGCACGATCTGGCGCGATATTTCGAGCATTTCCGAGTCGTTATAGGCCGGGGGTGCGGTGCGATCATCATTGTGCATCGTCACCAGAACTTCAGCCATGTTGCGGGCTGGGCGTTGGGTGGTGCCGGAGAAGATCACATCTTCCATGCCGGAAGCGCGCATGGACTTGTATGAGTTCTCACCCATCACCCAGCGCAGTGCTTCAAGCAAATTGGATTTGCCGCAACCATTGGGGCCCACCACGCCGGTGAGGCCCTTTTCAATCACAAGTTCCGTGGGCTCTACGAAAGATTTGAAACCTGTCAGCCGCAGTTTTGCAAATTTCATCGGTTCCGTTCAGCCCTTCAACTGTTATTTCAATAGCGGATCAATGACAGCCTTCATGGCGTCATAGGTGGTTTCGCCTTCAAAGACCTTGCCGTTCACAAACAAGTACGGAATGCCGGACACGCCATATTTCTTCGAGCCCTTTTCGCGCACGTCAAGAATGGCCTTGGCGACCTTTTCGTTCTTGAGGCAGGCTTCAAAATCCGACGCTGACATGCCGGCCTGTTGCGAAATGTTCTTCAGCTGGTTCATGGCATCGGGCACCCAAGTGGCCTGCGTCGTGAAGAAGACATCAAGCAGCGGGAAATACTTTTCCTTGGGCGCGCAGCGGGCGACCATGAAAGCCGCGAGGCCTTGGTCATTGTGCGGGAATTCGCGGAAGATGAAGCGGACTTTGTTGGTGTCGATATAGTCCGCCTTCAGTTTTATGAAGGTGTCCTTGTAGAAAGCAGCGCAATGCGGGCATGACGCAGAGCCATATTCCACGACAGTAACCTTGGCCGTGTCTGGCCCCATGGTCATGTCGCCTTCATCAGGCGCAGTCAGCAGGTCCGACAAGTCGACCTTGACGGGATCATCGGCGAGGGCAGGGCTGGCCAGGGCAACGCTCAAAGCGGCAGCACCCAGCATCATATGGCGGCGAGACGTGTGAATCATGTGAATTTCCTACTCGAAGTTGGGGGGTGATCAAAACCCCTAATTTCTCCTGTGGAGAACGGGGAATGGGTTGGGCCTTTGGGGCTGAGTTCAGCACCCAATTTGGCAAGGGCGGCTTTCAGCTCATCGTCTTCAATGCCGCCCATTTCTTGGCCCCAGGCCGCCAGAGTTTCGGGGCGCGGCGGGCGCTTGGCCGGGGTCGGTGGGGGCGGCACATCGGCGGTGGCCAGAACCTTGACGGCACTGATCGCGCCATAGCCCAGAAACTGGTTCACTTTCTCGATGATGCGGGTGATTTCATAATGGACATCCAATGCGCGGCCCGCTTGGGCGCGGATCATCAATGTTCCGCCCAGTTTTTGTGACTGGCTTTGCGCGGTTTGCGGCCATTTGATCTTTTCAGGGCTGGTTGCCTTGGCCAATTCCGGCCCCACGATCACGGCCCATTGCGCCGCCAGTTGTTCGCTGGCAAAGCCATGGCGTTGGAAGGCAGCCTTGGCCAGCACCGAAAAGTGTTTGTTGAGGGATTCCATCGAACGAGGATAATTGACCACAAACCATGGCGGAACAAGGGCAAATCGCGGATCTGAGTGCGGCATTGCTGCGTTGGTATGATGTGAACCAGCGGGCTTTGCCTTGGCGTGTTGCCAAGCCGGACCCTTACAAAGTTTGGCTTTCAGAAATCATGCTGCAGCAGACGACAGTTGCGGCGGTGAAAGACTATTTCCTGAAGTTCGTGTCACTTTGGCCGAGGGTAGAAGATTTGGCAGCCGCCTCTTTGGATGATGTGTTGAAGGCTTGGGCGGGGCTTGGTTATTATGCCCGGGCACGCAATCTTCATGCTTGTGCCCAAGTGGTGGCTGGCGCGCTTGGCGGTAAATTCCCGGAGACGGTCGCGGCGCTGGAAAAGCTGCCGGGCATCGGGCCCTATACGGCGGGCGCCATTGCCGCAATCGCCTTTGATGTGCCAGCCGCTGCGGTAGACGGGAATGTGGAGCGGGTGATCAGCCGATTTTACGGCATTGAAGTTCCGTTACCTGAATCCAAAAGTGAAATTCGTCACCGGGCGCAAGGCTTGGTGCCGCAAAAACGCGCCGGGGATTTTGCCCAGGCGATGATGGATTTGGGGGCCACGATCTGCACGCCCAAATCACCAGATTGTTTGCGCTGCCCGTGGAGCGACAATTGCGCCGCAAGGCTGATGTCGATGCAGAACATGCTGCCGCGCCGCGCCCCGCGCCGCAAAGTGCCGACACGCCATGGCCACGTCTATTGGATCGAGAATGCGGCGGGTGAGGTGTTGGTGCGCAAGCGACCGATCCGTGGGTTGCTTGCCGGCATGACGGAATTTCCCTCGAGCGCTTGGCAGGAAGCCCAGGTTGAATTCGCAGCGCCGTTTAAGGCGAAGTGGGAAAAGCTGCCCGTATTGGTGGAACATGTGTTCACGCACTTCCGGTTGGAACTTGTGGTGTGGAAGGCGCTCGTCAAGAAGCCCGTCTTG
>JAYUEP010000212.1:0-3193 GCA_043739165.1 Hyphomicrobiales bacterium | reverse complement strand
CTTGGCCGACGGTGAAGAGTTCCGATACCAACAGACGCCCAACACGATCGCGATATTTTGTGCCGAAAATATGTTTGATCTTGCGGTGCGTCTTGGTGTCGTCAGACCCGTACTGAACCTTATCAATCTCATCCGCGCGCACGGCGAACGGCGGCAAAACGCCCTCAAATCTTGCGCCCGCAATAAACACTTCTGTAGAAGCCGAAACGCAAGTGATGCGGGCCTTAGCGCCAGTGGAGACATAGACGCCTTCCGGCTCGCCATCCCACACATCCACGCCCCGCTGGCCAATTTTGGCGAAAGCCTGCCCCTCCACCTCGACATCCACCGTCCCGGTTGCAGGCACGACGGCCGTTTCATAGCCGGGCACATGATACTCGAACACCTGCCCTGCAGTGAGCTTCACGATGTTGAAATAGTTCAGCGGAACGCTCGCGTGGTCAACATCAACGATGGGGCGGTTGTGGTTGTCATGCGGCGGAATATGCATAGGGGTCTAGTCTGCCTGTTGCGGCACGTGGCCGGTTTGAAGAAATGAATCCAATTCTGCCGGTGTTGGCATGGCTGGCGCGCAGCCCACACGGGAGACGACGATAGCGGCAGCTGCTGCACCGCGCCGCACCGCTTGCTCCATGCTCAGCCCCGATGCCAAACTCACGACTAATGCCCCCATGAAACTGTCGCCAGCGCCGGTGGGCTTCAACGCGTTGACAGGGAAGATCGGCGTTTCAAATTTCAGATCACGCTGATAGGTGACCGCACCTTTTTCACCCATCTTATACACAACGGTCTTTCCTTGTTGGGCTATTTTCTCCGCCTCTACTTGGCCGGACACACCATCGGCCAAAACTTCGAACTCAACATCATTGCCAACGATCAGGTCGCTGAGATTGACGGCCTGCAAGCCAATAGCTGAAGCCTCCTCCGCAGAAGTCCACGAATACGGCCGGTAATCGACATCCAGAATAATGTTCAGCCCGACTGCCCTGGCCAAGGCCATACCCTTAAGTGTGGCGCTGCGTGAGGGGTCTTTGGCCAGCGCAGTGCCTGTGACGATCAATGCGTCAAAATTCGAAAACGGGATAGCCGTCAACGCCGCTTCGGTGATCTCAAAATCAGCAGCACCATTGCGATAGATCACATTTTGGCAATTATCATTGCGTGTTTCCACAACAGCAAGCGAACTGCGCACTTGGCCCGATACAATGCCAACATGATCCGCGCCGATGCCATAGTGGCGCAGCTGGTTCAGGATGAAGCGGCCCACGGCATCATTTGACACGACTGAGAACAAGCTTGCCTCGCCACCGAGGCGCGCAATGGCCACGGCAATGTTGGCAGCGGAGCCGCCCAATGCAGAGACAAACCGATTGGCCAGTTCCAACCTTGTGCCCGGTGGATCGGCATAAAAATCCATGCCGGCGCGCCCCAGCACCAGAAACCTTTTCCCTTGGATGTTGAATTGCATTTGCCTGTGTGCTTCCGAGCTTGCCTTGACCGTGAACTGTAGTTGCGGTCTAGTTCACCTGCAAGGCACTAGATTGGCGGTATGGTTTGGCAGAAGTTGGCTTAGGCATTGTTGGTGGTGGCTATATGGGCAAGGCGCACGCTGTGGCGATGTCTGCTGTTGCGGCCGTTTTCAATACGGCGCTGAGGCCAAGACTTGAGATGATTTGTACCACAACCGAGGCTGGTGCTGAGGCAAAGGCGCAGCAATTTGGCTTTGCCAAATCAACTGCGGATTGGCGCGTGTTGGTGAATGATCCAAAGGTTGAAGCCGTAGTGATTGCCAGCCCGCAGGAAACCCACCGCGAAATTGCGCTTGCGGCATTTGCGCGCGGCAAGCATGTGTTTTGTGAAAAGCCACTGGGCATGTCTCTGGTGGAAAGCCGCGCCATGCTGCAGGCCGCTGAAGCCAGTGGGTGCATTCATATGACGGGCTTTAACTACATTCGCACCCCCGCCTCGCAATTGGCACGACAGATCATTGCGGCGGGCGAAATCGGTGAGATCACTTTTTTCCGCGGCGAACACACGGAAGATTTTCTAGCTGATCCGGCAGAGCCTGCCAGTTGGCGCACGCAGGGCCGCGCCAATGGCAATATGGGCGATCTTTCCCCGCACATCATCAATGCTGCCTTCGCGCTGGCAGGGCCGATCACATCATTGATGGCAGAGATCGAGACCGTGCATAAAACCCGCCCATCGCCCAAGGGTCCGGTTGCTGTGGGCAATGATGATCAAAGCGTTCTCATTTGCCGTTTCGTCAGCGGGGCTTTGGGCTCGCTGTTCATCAGCCGCGTGGCAACTGGCAAAAAGATGGGTTACGCCTATGAAATCTATGGCACCAAGGGTTCCATCCGCTTTGATCAGGAAGATCAGAATGCGCTTTGGCTTTACAAGGGTGATGCAAAGCCAGACCGGCAAGGCTTCACCAAGATTCTGACGGGCCCTCCTCATCCGGACTATCAGGCTTTCTGCCTCGGGCCAGGCCATGGCACTGGCTATCAAGACCAGATCATCATTGAGGCCAAGGATTTTCTTGAAGCCATCGCTGGCGGCAAGCCGCGCTGGCCCACCTTCCGCGATGGCATGATGGTGAACCAGGTGATTGAGGCAGCCTGGCAATCGCAGGAAAAACGCGGCTGGGTCAATATCGACAACGTCTAGACACGGAGCCCTACACGATATGACGATCAAGACCGGCAATGCCCCGTGTTCGTGGGGTGTGGAATTTGCGGATGATCCGCGCAACCCGCCCTGGGCGCGCGTGCTCGATGAATGCAAGGCCGCAGGCTATAATGGCATTGAACTCGGCCCCATCGGCTTCATGCCGGAAGATCCCGCCATTCTCGACAATGCGTTGGCCATGCGCGGACTGAAACTGATTGGTGGCGTGGTATTCCGCCCCTTCCATGACCCGGCGAAATGGGATGATGTGCTAGATGCCTCCCAGCGCACCTGCCGCGCTTTGAAGGCGCATGGCGCGAAACACCTGGTGTTGATCGATTCCATCTCGCCGCGCCGCGCGCCAACCGCCGGGCGCCCCGCCGAAGCTGAGCAAATGACGCCAACCGAATGGAAAGGCTTCATTGACCGATTCCGGACCATTGCGAAACTGGGGCAGGAAGAATTCGGTCTCACGGTGTCGCTTCACCCTCATGCCGCCGGCTTCATGGATTTCGAAGTTGAG
>JAYUEP010000211.1:0-28745 GCA_043739165.1 Hyphomicrobiales bacterium | reverse complement strand
GGCTTGTCGGCTGTGAAAGCCAAAGCCATTTGCGCATAAACCAGCGCCGCATCAGCGCTTTGATCTCCATTGAGTGCCGAGGCTATGGAAAACAAAACCTCTCCGGCCCCTGCCGCGGGTGTGGCAACAAAAGCCGCAGGCTTCGCCGCCGTGTCCATATCCGCCAATTGTTTTTGCACCAAAACATCGCGCTGCCCATCGGCAAGGAAACTGCGATAGACTTTTTCAGCATCCGCCTTGTGGCCATTGCGCTCAAGGAAATTGCCATAGGCCTGCACGATGCGAAGCGACGTCGGTGCCAAGCCATAGGCCTTCTTGTAGGATGCCTCTGCCCGTACCGATGAGCCGAGATAATCTGCGATCAGTGCCGCATGAAACGCCTTGTAATTGGCAAAGGCATCCTGCCCGTCCAGCTTGTCGAGCTCATGCAATGCCGCGTTGATCGAACCTTCCCCCGCATAGGCCCAGGCACTCAGAAGGGCTGAGGTCAAAGTGCCAATCGGCGTATAGGCTGCCTCATTGAAATGATCGCGCGCCTGGCCATAGCGCCGTGCGCGAAACTCTTTGAGACCCAGCACGAGACGCGCAATGCGCTGCTGGCTGTTGAATTTCACCACCTGCGCGGCCAGAGGCTCCGCCTTGGCAAAATCACCCTGCATCACTTCAGCCTGAAACAACCGTTCAATGAGAATGCCGTTGTTTTGATCCTGCTTCAGGGCCGCACTCGTATAAGTCGCCGCCGCCCCCAAATCCAACAAATGACTGGCAGTGCGCGAGGCGAGATAATTGCCGGAGAGCGAGCTGGCCACAGGTGCATCTGCCAAGGCTGGCGAGGCCAAGAACAATCCGAGGGAAACAATTGAAATTCCAGAGAGGCGCATGAATATTCCTTGAGCGGCGAACAGGCCCGCGATTCACTGCAAGATTGCGGTTTTTATGCGCCCCCCGCAAGCAAAAAGGGCGGCAGGTTTCCCCGCCGCCCATACCGTCAAGTCCGCCGTGCTTAGTTGGTCAGGCGCAGGGTCGAGAGGCTCTGCGCCAAGGACTGGAACACCGCATTGAGCTGCGACTGGTCCGTAGCAATCAAGGCGTGAGCCGCGTCTGTTGCGCAATTCGCCAACAACGCCACACGCTGTGGCTTGGTTTGGTCAAGCTGGAAGGCAATCGTGTAAACTTCGACACCCGAAGCTTTGATGGCCGTGCACATCGCATTCGATTGCACGTAAGGGTCACCATTGTCCGGTGGCAGATTGATTGAATCGGAATTATAGGTGCCATAGAAAGTATTTTGGCTGCTGAAGACACCGTGGGCATAGGACGAATTGTATTCGCCGTCCGTCATCAAGACCATGACTTTTTTGGTCTTGTTGGCAGCGACCGTTGTGGTCAGCATGCTATAGCTCACGGGAACACTTGCGCCAGAAAATATGCCGAAATTGGGTGACAGCGTATACCAACCCCAGGCAATGCCGATATGGCCAGCCGTATAATTGCCAGCCGTCATCGCACTGATGGTGCTCAGGATCGTGCTCGTGCTGGTGCTCAAAGGCAACATCGGGGTGGTGGCGGCATTTGTGCAGGGGTTGATATTGGCGCCATATTGACGCCCCACCGGATAAACCAATGCAGAAGCATCGGTATAGGCCTGTTGACCCGTCCGTTCGGTCACGCAAGTTGTAATCGCCCGCGAAACTTTGCCGCTGGTGCCACCCGTGCAACCGGAACTGTTGCCGCTGCTGCCGCCACCGGCTGGCGCATAGATCAGGCATTGAGAACCCGGCGACGTGCTTGAGCCTGCGACCACACCACCGCGCACGGTTGTGGCCAGCGCTGAAGTTCCCATATTGACACTGTTGTTATAGGGAACCACTGCGATTTTGGTAAAATAAGGCGTCTGCGGCGCAGCCATCAGCGTGTTCACAAAATTCGTGGCCGCCACCTTGAGATCGTCAATTGGCTTTGTGCTAAAGCCTGTGCCCGGCGTGTTCATCGAACCTGTGTTGTCCAGCACCAAGGAAATTTCCAGATTGACGTTTCGGCCCGTGCCGACATGTAGCGCTTCAGAACTGGTCGTCACATTCATCGAGTTGATGCCGATGGTTGACATGAACCAGGTGTTAAGAGAAATCGTGGCGGTTGCCTTGACTGAATTCGGCACGGTACCCGCTGAAACGGCAAAGGATTGCACCGAGGCGTCAGTGCCCTTGTAGTTCACATTTAGAAACGGCTGGGCTGCAGCCGTCAACACGGTCATGTCGTTGGAGTTGTTCTTTGCGGCGAAGAGAATTGCAGTATCGAGCGAGGCTTGCAACGCCGTCTTGGCGTTGATGGCGCGATCATAATCAATGGCGGCGCCGCCAGCAACAATGATGGGGACGGCCGAAAGACCGAACATCATGGCCACGTTGCCACGCTGATCCTTGATCAACTGCTTTGCGCCCTTGACCAACTTCGCAAGTTTGAGCTTCTTTGCCATATCCCGAACCTTTTTCTAACCGAGTCTATAGGCCCGAGGATTACGGCAAAGGTTTCAACATCACCTTTCACGACTGGGTTGCATTTTAGTAAAAACGCTCGGAGGCACGGAAATAGCTGGCGTGGTTAATACTCAGTTAATTTACATATTGGGGTAGTTCGGCCCCTCACCACCTTGCGGCACCGTCCAATTGATGTTTTGCGATGGGTCTTTGATGTCGCAAGTTTTGCAATGGACGCAATTCTGGTGATTGATCTGGAAACGTGGGCTTTTGCCATCTTCCTTCACCACCTCATAGACGCCTGCCGGGCAATAGCGTTGCGCTGGTTCATCCCACATCGGCAGGTTCACAGAGATCGGAATACTCGCATCCTTGAGTTTGAGATGCGCAGGCTCATCTTCTTCATGGCTCGTTGCCGAAAAAGCCACATTGGTTAGGCGATCAAAGGATAGCACGCCATCAGGCTTGGGATAATCAA
This sequence comes from Hyphomicrobiales bacterium, assembly GCA_043739165.1. Lineage (GTDB taxonomy): Bacteria > Pseudomonadota > Alphaproteobacteria > Rhizobiales > Aestuariivirgaceae > Aestuariivirga. Next base: position 25,790 of record JAYUEP010000211.1, on the reverse strand, counting down.
TCGGCTTGCATTCTGCGGCTGGCTTCAGCGTGGCATGATCCGGCTTGCCGTGCTTCCAAGTGCCAAGGCCAAAGCCGAACAGCGTGTTCAGCCACATGTCGAGCCCACCCAGGCTCATGCCGAAGAGCAGCCCGAGTTTTGACCACATGGGCTTGACGTTCTTGACCTTGCTCAGGTCTTCATAAACCCATGAAGATTCATAAGCATCTTGATAGCTTTCCAAAGTGTCGCCCGCGCGGCCCGCTTGCAAGGCGGCAACCGCCTGCTCCGCCGCCAACATCCCTGTCTTCATCGCATTGTGCGAACCCTTGATGCGCGGCACATTCACAAAGCCCGCCGAGCAACCGATGAGCGCCCCGCCGGGGAAAGCCAGCTTCGGCACGGATTGCAGACCACCTTCAGTAATCGCCCGCGCCCCATAAGCCACGCGCCGCCCGCCTTCGAGCACCTGCGTAATCAACGGATGATGCTTGAAGCGCTGGAATTCCATGTAAGGATAAAGATGCGGGTTCTGATAATTGAGATGCACCACAAAGCCGATGGAAACCAGATTGTCCTCGAGGTGATACATGAATGAGCCGCCGCCCGTCTTCATACCCAGAGGCCAGCCCATGGTGTGCGTCACTTGGCCCTGCTTGTGGTTCTCCGGTTTCACTTCCCACAGTTCTTTCATGCCCAGGCCAAACTTCTGCGGCTCACGGCCTTCGGAAAGATTGAACCTGGCGATGATCTCTTTGGCCAGCGAACCGCGAACACCTTCGGCAATGAACACATATTTGCCGCGCAGTTCCATGCCCGGCTGATAGTCCGGCCTATGCGAACCATCCTTGGCAATGCCCATGACACCTGCCACAACGCCCGCGACCGAACCATCTTCACGGTAAAGAACTTCCGAAGCCGCAAAGCCTGGATAGATTTCAACGCCCAGCGCTTCGGCCTGTGTCGCCAACCAGCGACAGACATTGCCGAGCGACACAGCATAATTGCCGTGGTTGTTCATGAGTGGTGGCATGAGGAAATTGGGAAGACGCAACGCCCCGGCCTTGCCCAAAACATAGAAGCGATCTTCCTTCACTTCGGTCTTGAGCGGCGCGCCTTTTTCTTTCCAGTCCGGGATCAATTCATTCAAGGCGATGGGATCAACCACGGCGCCAGAAAGAATATGGGCGCCCACTTCTGAACCCTTTTCCAAAACGCAAACCGTGGTTTCTGGTGAAAGCTGCTTCACGCGGATGGCGGCGGCCAAGCCGGCCGGACCAGCGCCCACAATCACCACATCATAATCCATCGCTTCGCGCTGCATGTCAGGAATCCTCGTTTGCGAGAGTTATAGACTTTGCCACACAGGGCTAGCTACAGTTTTCGACACTTTCCACTTTTGCACCGTCACGCAACCCCAAGCAGGGATGGCGATTGAACAGGGCTTAGCCAGCGACTAAGCTCTGCCCATGTCGAGCCTTTCGCAAATGGGATTCACTTCGCCTGCTGAAGCACTCGCTTGGCTCGCGCAAATGGGTGCCGATGAAATCGCGCTGGAACAGCCCATCGACCGGTTTGCGGACAGCGCCAAAGTGGTGGCCCCCAAACCAGCCCCTAGGCTGGAAATCAAAAGCGCTCCTGCGCCGAGCCAACCCGTCATGGCCGCAGCCACCACCGATGCCTCCGGCCTTCATTCCATCGCCGACATTGCCCAAGCCTTGAATTTTATGGACACCCATCCCTTGCGCAAGAACGCCAGCAAGCTCGCCTTCTTCGAAGGGCCGGAGCGGGCCGAGGTCTTGATCCTCGCTGATCGCCCGCGCAACGAGGAAGACAAGGCCGGCCTGGTCTTTGCAGGCAAAGCGCGGCTGTTGCTCACCAACATGCTGGCCGCCATCAATCTCCGGCTTGAAGACGTGGCCCTGATGAACCTGATCCCTTGGCGTCCGCCCGGCAACCGCGCCCCAACCGAAGCTGAAATCAGCGCCGTTCTGCCTTTCGCGCGGCGCGCGTTGGAGCTGGCACGGCCACGTTTGATCCTCGCTTTCTCGGCGCTCCCTGCCCAACATTTGGCGGGCGCTGATCCTTCCATCCTGCGCCAGCGCGGCAAATGGCAAGTGCTGGGCGAGGCCGCCTTACTTTCCACCTTGCACCCCGACGAATTGCTGAAATTCCCGCTACAGAAAAAACTCGCCTGGCGCGATTTGCTGGCCTTCAAGGAAAAGCTGTGATGGCCGAGCGTGAGTTCTTGGCCGTAGGCATTGCGGTGATAACGGTATCTGACACGCGCGTGGTAGCCGATGATAAATCCGGCGACACTTTGGCTGAACGCATTGTGGCGGCGGGGCACAAGCTGGCAGGCCGTGTGATTGTGAAAGATGATGTCCGCCAAATTCGCGCCGCGGCGCGCAAGTTCATCGCCGACAGACAAGTCGATGTGGTGATCTCCACCGGCGGCACCGGCCTCACGGGTCGCGATGTCACCATTGAAGCCATGCGCGCACTTTTCGAAAAAGAAATCGAAGGCTTCGGCACGGTGTTTCACATGATCTCATTCCAGAAGATCAAAACCAGCACCATGCAAAGCCGCGCCACTGCGGGGGTAATGAAGGGCAAATACATCTTCTGTTTACCCGGAAGCCCCGGCGCCTGCCGTGATGGCTGGGATGAGATCCTGCTGCACCAACTGGATTACCGCAACAAGCCCTGCAACTTCGTGGAAATCATGCCGAGGTTGGGGGAAGGGTTGAGAAGGAAGTAAATTTAAGCACTCTTGATGCTGGCCAGAAAAAGAAACTTGCCCATCCCGTTTACAACTGCCAGCCCCAGCATCAGCACTGCGCCACCGATGAGTTGCACCAGCGTGATGCTTTCACCCAGAAACACAACAGCGGCAATCAGGCCAATCGGCGTCATCAGCAAGATGAAGGGCACGGCTTGATCAACGGTGACACTTTTCAGCAGCGTGAACCAAGTCAAGTAAGCCACATAAAATCCGAAGATGCCGACAAAGGCAAAGAGCAGCCATTGCACCGGTGTGGCTGTGACCAGCGCATTCCACTGTCCCTGTTCCAGCAGATAACTCGCCAGCGCCAATTGTGGCGTTGCAAACCAGGCGTTGGCCTTGAGTGTCATCGCGCCGGAATCTTTTGAAAACACGCGCGCGCAAACCTGGCCCCCGGCCCAGACAAAACCGCTGATCACAATCATCAACACGGGGATCAGTGGTTGCCTGTGCTCCGGCAGGCCGATCACAATGACAACACCCAAAACAGCAATCAGCGTGCCGATGATACGCGCGGGATTGAGCGGTTCACCTGCAATCAGCCAACCCATGATGACACCGGCGGGAACCTGCGCTTGCAGCACGAGATTGGAGGTGGTCGCATCCACTTCCTTTATGGCGTAGAACAACAACGCGCCTTGAATGGTGACGGCGAGCGCCGAGATCAGCAGCAGCTTCGGCCATGGGGTTTTGAACGGCTCTCGGTGCGTCACCGCCATCAGCAGACCAATGCCCGCATAAACCAGAAACATCATGAACAGCGGCGGAAAATGCTGCACGACCGGTTTGGCCAGTGTGAAGGTAACGCCCCAACACAAAGGGGCAAGAACAGCGAGGCCAAGGTTGCGGGGGCTCATGCCCTCGCCTTGGCCTGATTTGCGACCAATCTGCAAGGGCCTTCAAAAAGTTCTTGCCATGTTCCGCAGTTTTGTTCTATTTTTGTTCTATGGCGATTCTTATGGACATGCGCCCTTCACCGGGCCTCGATATGGCTGCTTTGGGCACGGGCAAACTCACTTCACTGCCGCAGATGGAGCGCGGGCGTGGTGCGAGGGTGAACCCCGCAGCGCGCTTTGATCAACACACTACAGGCTTTGTCGATGACGGCTGGGAAAGCCTGAGTGAGCAGCCCCGGCGGAAGACGGAAGTCTTCACCGAAACACCCAAGACCATCATCACCCGCAATGACTCACCCGATATTTCTTTCGACCGTTCGATCAATCCTTACCGGGGCTGTGAACACGGCTGTGTTTATTGTTATGCGCGGCCCACCCACGCTTACATGGGCCTTTCGCCGGGGCTGGATTTTGAATCGAAGCTCTTCGCTAAGCCGAACGCGGCGGCTCTTCTCCGGGAGGAATTCACCGCGACCAAATATGCTCCCGCCACCATTGCGCTGGGCGCCAATACTGACCCTTACCAACCCATCGAGCGCGACTACCGCATCACCAGACAGGTGATCGAGGTGATGCAGGAGTACAACCACCCCTTCGGCATTGTCACCAAGTCTGCGAGCGTTTTGCGTGATCTAGATATCTTGCAGCCCATGGCCGCCAAAGGTCTGGTGAAAGTGGCGATCTCTGTGACGACACTCGATGCCAATCTGGCGCGGCGCATGGAGCCGCGCGCCTCAACCCCGATGAAGCGGCTGGCCGCGCTGGAGATTCTCTCCAAGGCGGGCATTCCCACTGTAGTGATGATGGGGCCAATCATTCCGGGCCTCAATGACAGTGAGATTGAAAACATTCTCAAGGCCGCCCGCAATGCCGGTGTGCGTGAGGCGGGCTATACGATGCTGCGCCTGCCGCTCGAAGTGAAAGACATTTTCAAGGACTGGCTGGAGAAGGAATATCCCGACCGCGCCGCCAAGGTGATGTCACTGATCAAGTCCGTGCGCGGCGGCAAGGAGAACGATCCGAACTTTGGCACCCGCATGGCAGGCCAAGGCCCCTATGCCTGGACCATCGGCCGGCGCTTCCAACTCGCCGCCCAGCGCCTGGGTCTGAACACCGCCCGCGCCAAACTGCGCACCGACCTGTTCGAAAGGCCGGTGCAAAAAGGCCAGCAGATGTGTTTGATTTGAAGAGTGCTCATCCTTTTGCGCGAAGCGGGAAGGATGATGTCATTCCTCACCAGCAGCGGATAACCTGGCCCGTCACGGCGCCTTCGATGCTCTTGGCATAGGCCAGCCCGACTTCAGCGTTCGAAACGGGCCGATGCCCCGGGAAATAGCCGTCATATTTTGCCGCCGCCTCGGCCAGCAATCCCGGGCTCACCGCATTGATCCTGATGGCGCGTGGCATTTCAATGGCCGCACCAATCACAAAGGAGTCAAGCGCCCCATCGCACGCCGCCGCATTGGCGCCCTGGCGAATGGGCTCCTCAGAAAGAATGCCGCTGGTCAAAGTAAATGAGCCGCCGTCATTGACATGCGCCATCCCGAGCAGAACCAGATTGACCTGCCCCATCACCTTGTCCTTGAGGCCATCGAGAAACTGCTGCGGTGTTGTGGTAGCAATCGGGCCGAAATGCGAATGGCCCGTGCAAGCCACAACCGCATCAACCTTGCCCAGCTTCTGATACATGGCGAGAACCGAGGCCTCGTCACTCAGATCAACCAGAACATCGCCCGTCTTGCGCCCGGCAATCACAATATCATGGCCCTTGGACAGGCCCGAAATCGCGGCCTTGCCCACCGTGCCGGCACCGCCCACCACAAGAATGCGCATTATTCAGCGCCTTCCGGCTTCAGGCCCTTCAACTTGGCAAACACCGAGTCTGCGTCATAGGTCTTGTTGTCATCGCGCACACTCGAAGCCGGTGTCGCCGCCTCTGCCGCCTTCTGCTTTTCAGCTTCTGCCGCAGCATGGGCCGCAGTGCCTGAAATTTCATGGGCTGGAATCAAGGTACGCGGTGCCACAGCATCGCCAACCACTTTCTTGGCACCCTTGGAAGCCGCCTTCTGCACCGCAAGGTCCAGCTCCAGCTGCGAACACAGGCCCAGCGTCACCGGATCAACCGGCTTGATGTTCTGCGCATTCCAATGGTCACGGTCGCGCACCGAAGCAATCGTATGCTTGGTGGTGCCGACCAATTTCATAATGGCGGATTCAGGCAACTCAGGATGATTGCGCAACAGCCACATGATGGCATCGGGCCTGTCACCCCGGCGCGACACAGGCGTGTAACGTGGGCCGGCGGTGGAGCGTTTCACCGCAACATTCACTTTCGAAACCACCATCGCAAGCTTGTAATTCGAATCGGCCTCGCCCTTCTGGATTTCTTCGCGCGTCAGCTGCCCGGCGGTGACAGGGTCCATGCCCTTGATGCCGGCAGCCACATCGCCATCGGCAATGCCTTTGACTTCAAGCTCATGCAACACGCAAAGATCAGCGATCTGCCGGAACGTAAGTGCGGTGTTTTCAACCAGCCAAACGGCAGTGGCCTTGGGCATCAGGGGTGCGGACATGACTTCTCTCCTTTTCGGAGCCGACCTGCGGGCCCCGAGGCGCGATTTGACATAACAGTGTCTGGAATGGGGCCTATATAGGCGTGAGCGTTAGGCTTGGCAATGGCTGGGTTATTCAGCCAAGAATTTCCACATTTTTCTGCGCAATCGCTTTCACTTTCTGCGCATCAATGGCCATCGCGCGCCCCGCGCTGTCAAAGGATTGCTTGAACGTGAAGGCCTCTGACGTTGGGCCATGATCATGCAGATGTTGATGCCGCCACACGGCTTCGGCCCACTCAGGCACGTGACCGGATGCAACCCACCAGACGGCATAGGGCGGCCATTGCGGCTTAACAAACCATTCGCGCCCACGTTTCAGCGCTTGCGCATGAAGGCCAGAATAGGAAAACGCCATGGCAGATTCTGCATCCACCCACAGCGACAGCGTGGAGGGTGAATAGCCATCGCCACGCTCCTCATAGAATTTCGGAAACACTTGTGTGCCCCAGGACGCAGGCCCCGCCTCGCCATTATAGCCCGAGCGCGCAATCAATCCGGCAGCCCTGTCCACCTGCGGCAAGACCAGATCATTCAGAAAATGAAAATCATCATTTTCGGGCCGCGTCGAAGGCTTGGCGAAAACGCCAAATGTATAGAGCGCGAGTTTCATCTGGGATGACATTGGGAGGCCACTGTTGTCTGATGCCGACGACTCAGCATGTCGACCAAGCCCACACACATTCCGTCATCCCGGCGCAGGCCGGGATTGGGCTTCCTTCATTGCAACAAACGAAAGCCCGGCCCCGGCCTGCGCCGGGGTGACGGAAGTTTTGGGTATTTGTTGAACCAATCATTCTCCCCTTCACCCCACCACCAAAACAATCTTCCCCATATGGGCATTGCTTTCCATCAGGCGGTGCGCGGCGGCGGCTTCGGCCAGCGGGAAGGTTTTGAAAATCTGCGGCTTGCATTTTCCTTGCGCCAGCAGGGGCCAGACCTTGGCCTCCAAGGCGCGGGCGATTTCTGATTTCTCGGCAACCGTGCGCGGGCGAAGTGTTGAACCGGTATAGGTCAAGCGCTTCACCATGATCGGCAGAAAATCCGCCGTGATCGTCGAACTCCGCTGGAACGCAATCTGCACAATGCGCCCATTGGGGGCTGCCACCGCCAAATTCCGCGCCACATAATCTCCGCCCACCATGTCGAGGATTACATCAGCGCGCAAATCCCTGGCCCGCATCACTTCGACAAAATCTGTCTCCCGGTAGTTGATCGCGAGATCAGCGCCCAGCCCTTCAACGTAACGGCATTTCTCAGCCGAACCCACTGTGGTGATCACCTTGGCACCCAAGGCCTTGGCCAGCTGAATGGCTGTCGTGCCGATGCCGGAGGAGCCGCCATGGACCAGCAGCGTTTCGCCAGCAGCCAAGCGCCCACGTTCAAACACATTGGTCCACACCGTGAAATAGGTTTCGGGCAGTGCTGCGGCCTCGATCAAGCTCAAGCCCTCGGGCACCGGTAACGCATTGGCCTCCGCCACCACAGCATATTCGGCATAGCCGCCGCCCGGCACCAGGGCGCAAACCTTGTCGCCAAGGTTGAAGCGCTCACAGCCGGGCCCCCGTTCCACAACCTCGCCCGCAATTTCCAAACCCAGTGTTGCGGGCGCGCCCGGCGGCGGCGGATAGCCACCCCGGCGCTGCAACACATCCGGGCGGTTAACGCCGGCAGCGGCCACCTTGACCAAAATCTGCCCTTCGTTGGGGCTGGGGCGGGGCAATGCTCCCAAGACCAATACCTCCGGCCCCCCAAAGCCCTTCATCTCAATTATACGCATCTGGTTCATTTCCGGATTCTCTTGAGGCTGTTATCAAGCTGTTGCATCATCTTAACACACCGCATGAGGCCAGACATGGACATTGAAGACCGCCCCGCCCCCAAGCCCAACATGGTTATCGGCGAAAACCTCGATGCCATCTCAGTGGCCGAATTGGAACAGCGCATTGTGACTCTGGACTCCGAGATTGCTCGCATTCGCGCAGAGATTGTCAAGAAACAGGCTTCCAAAGCCGCTGCCGCCGGGTTTTTCCGGAATTAATTGAGTATTGCGCCTCCACAATTAACGATTGAGTAATAATTAATGTTTACAGTGAACGCCAACCCAGAGCTTCTGGGTTTCTCCGAGTGGTTCGTCCACTCTGTTTGACGCCTCCCTGTTAAAAACTCAAAGCCGCGATTTTACGCGGCTTTTTTTTGGCCCGGAACTTGCTCACCTGTTTTGCTACGGCAGGCTATTGACGATGTGAGGCAAGGTCGACATGATTAAAAATGGGTTGATGGGTTTGTTGGGTGAAGGGTCCAGGGGAATGCGCAACGCAACACTGAATTCGGGTGCGATTGACTTTTTGGTCAAGTTCACCGGTTCTGAAAATTTTGAAAAGACTTTTAAGGAAGGCATGGGGCTGGTCGAAGAGACCGCCAATTACCTTGACGGCGAAGGCCGAGTTGATGCCCGCGCCCTCGACCGGACGGGCGCCATCGCCTATGCCACCGAAAGCATGCGCCTGACAACGCGCCTCATGCAGATGGCCTCCTGGCTGCTGCTGCAGCGTGCCATTGCCTCAGGCGAGCTGACCAACAACGACGTGCAGCGCGAGAAGCACCGCATCAACTTGGGCGAGATCGGCCGTGGCCATAATCTCAAAGGGTCCGAAAACCTGCCCGACGGGTTGTTGGAATTGGTGGAAAGATCGCTGCGCCTGCTCGAGCGCATCAAGACATTGGATTCAATGATCAGCGCCACCAAGGCCGAACCAATGGAAGTGGTCGCCAGCCCGATCAGCCAGCAGATGAACATGCTGGAACGCGCGTTTAAGGTGGGATGAGGAAACAAAGAGAATTCCAGCCAGCCAATTTGCCTATCCCCAAACAAAAACCCGGCCTCATCAGCCGGGTTTTTCAATTCAGCTTTGCGCCAAACTTATTTCTTGTTGAGAAAGCCATACTTGTCGTTGAAGCGCGACACGCGGCCGCCGCGGTCAAGGATCGTCGTCTGACCACCGGTCCAAGCCGGATGCGACCTTGGATCAATGTCGAGGCTCAACGTATCGCCAGCCTTGCCATAGGTCGAACGGGTGACGAACTTCGTGCCATCGGTCATGACAACGGTGATCGGGTGATAGTCGGGGTGCACATCGGCTTTCATCGGGCAAACTCTGCTTTTCACTAAAATGTTCAAAGCCGAAAGCTGAAGCTTCCGGCCAATTCGGTTGTGCCCTATAGGGGAAAATATCGCAGGGCACAAGGCCCGCTGGAAAGTGCCCGAATGTCCCAAGAAATCCCGCCGCAAAAGCCTGCCAAACGCCCCGGCCTAAGGCCGCTGGCGCGGCTTATGCCCTTTCTTGCCCACTATCGCGGGCGCGTGGTCATGGCACTTCTGGCGCTTCTGGTGGCCTCGATCGCCACTTTGGTCATTCCCATCGCCGCCAGGCGCGTGGTGGACCATGGCTTCACCGACCAGAACGCCAATGTTGTGAACCAATATTTCGGCGTGATGTTTCTGGTCGTGGCGCTGCTGGCCCTGGGCTCATCAGTACGGTTTTATTATGTGATGTGGCTGGGTGAACGTGTGGTGGCCGATGTGCGCGACGCACTGTTCAAGCATCTGATGGAACTCACGCCATCGTTCTACGAAACGCAAAAGACCGGCGATGTCGTCTCGCGCCTCACGGCGGATACCACGCTGATAAAATCCGCCTTTTCATCGACCGCCTCGGTGGCCTTGCGCAATGCCGTTATGTTGATCGGTGCTTTGGCCTTGATGATCTACACCAGCCCGCGCATGACGGGCTTGGCTGCGCTCGCCATTCCTGCCGTGGTTTTGCCGCTGGTCACCTACGGCCGCCGTGTGCGCGTCCTTTCCAGGCAGGCGCAGGACACGCTGGCCGCGTCTGCCGCCTACGCACAAGAACGCCTCTCCGGCATCACCGCCATTCAGGCCAATACGCAGGAACCAAACACAGTCAAAGCCTTTGCTGCCTCAACGCTGGAGGCCTTCACCGCCGCGCAATCACGCACCTTCGCCCGCGCGGTCTTGACCTTTGGCATCATCGCCATCGCCTTTGGCGCGATCGTCGGCCTCCTCTGGTTTGGAGCGCATCAGGTCTTGGCGGGCGAAATGAGCGGCGGTACGTTGGTGCAATTCCTGATCTATGCCATTCTCGCCGCAAGTTCTCTGGGCCAGCTCTCCGAGGTTTGGGGCGAGTTGCAACAGGCTGCCGGTGCGGCCGAACGTATTTCCGAATTGCTCGATGAATCGCCGCGCATCACGTCACCTGCCTATCCACAAATCCTGCCCAGCCCGCTGCGTGGCGAAGTGGCTTTTGGTCATGTCGATTTCACCTATGCTGGCAACCCCAAGGCCCCGGTGCTGCGCGATATTTCCTTCACCGCCAAGCCCGGCGAAGTGATCGCCATTGTTGGCCCCTCAGGTGCGGGCAAGACCACACTCTATGCACTGCTGCAACGCTTTCAGGAACCGGACAAAGGGACTATCACGTTGGACGGCACCGACATCGCGAAATTCAATCTACAGGATTTGCGCGGCTCCATCGCCACTGTGCCGCAAGATCCGGTGATTTTCTCCGGCACCATTGCCGAAAACATCCGACTGGGCCGCCCCGATGCGAGCGATGCCGATGTCAAAGCCGCAGCCATTGCCGCGCGCGTGGCTGAGTTTGTGGAAAAGCTGCCGACGAAATATGAGTCCATGCTGGGCGAGCGCGGCATCACGCTCTCGGGTGGCCAGCGCCAGCGCCTTGCCATCGCCCGCGCCATCCTGCGCAATGCGCCCGTGCTGCTGCTCGATGAAGCGACGAGCGCGCTGGATGCTGAGAGCGAAGCATTGATACAAGAAGCGCTTGAAACCATCGCCAAGGGCCGCACCACCTTGGTGATCGCCCACCGCCTTGCAACGGTGCGAAACGCTGACCGCATTCTGGTTCTCGATCAAGGTCAAATCGTCGCCCAAGGAACGCACAGCCAGTTGATCAAGAAAAACGCGCTCTACGCGAAGCTGGCGAAGTTGCAGTTTAGTGTTTGAAACGCGGCTCCTCACCCATCACAAGCGCCGGGCCTACCGCTCCGTCAGCTTCAGCTCAATCCTGCGGTTCTGCGATTTGGCATCTTCGCTGTCGCCCGCCACCAAGGGCTGAAATTCGCCAAAGCCTGCGGCCACCAGATGATTGGCCGAAACGCCTTGCGCCACGAGGAACTTGACCACCGAAATGGCCCGCCCTGATGAAAGCTCCCAATTCGAGGCAAAGCTGCGCCCCTGCACGATGGGGTCATTATCCGTATGGCCATCCACACGCAAAACCCAGGGGAGATCAGAAGGAATTTCCTTTTCCAGCTGTTTCAAGGCATCGGCCAACTTGGTCATCTCTACCTTGCCAGCATCTTGCAAATCGGCACTGCCCTTGGGGAACAGCACTTCTGACTGAAACACAAACCTGTCGCCCACCACCAGAATATCTGGCCGCTGCGAAAGAATTTGCCGCAAGCGTCCGAAGAACTCTGAACGATATTTCGAAAGTTCTTCCACCTTTTGTGCCAGCGCCGTGTTGAGGCGTTTGCCCAAATCGGCAATCTGCGTTTCTGAGCCCTTGTTGCGCGCTTCCGAGTCATCCAGCAGCGCCGAGATGGTTGCCAACTGCCGTCGCATGGCAGCGATCTGCTGGTTGAGCAATTCAACCTTGGCCAAGGCCTCCGAAGAGAGTTTCTTTTCGCCGTCCAAAGCCGTCTGCAGCCCCGCAATTGTATTGCCAGCACCAGCGCCCTTGCTGTTTTCCACCTGCAAGCTGCTGAGCAAATCAGCCGCCTTGGCCTTCTGGGCATTGAGATCATCGGTCAACGCCAGAAGCTGGGCATCAGAGTCAGACTTTGCGGTTTTTTCCAGCGCCAACAATTGCGTCAGTTCCGCAATTTGCGACCGCAATTGCCCCAATGCTGAATCCTGCCCCGAAATTTGCCGCGCCAACAGAAATTGCGCAATCATGAAGACTGACAACAAGAAGGTGATGACCAGCAACAGCTGGGCCATGGCATCGACAAAGCCCGGCCAATAGGGCGCTTCTTCCGTGCGGCGGCGGCGTGAAAGGGGCCCGGCCATGCGGTATTATTTCCCTGCCGTGCGAATGAGCAGGCGCTGGATTTCGCTCTGCTGCACCTGTTGCGATTGGATCCACTGCCGCACCATCTTTTGTTCATCGCGCATCTGCTGGACGAGATTGGCCACCGCATCAGCCAGTTCTTCTGTCGCCGTATCTGCGCTGCCATTGGTGGCGCCCGCAACAGGCACACTGCCGCGCTGGTCAAGATGCGTGCCCAACCGCTCGATGGATTTCTGCAGGTTCTGCAGATCAATGCGCAAGAAGGCCGGCATCATCGTGCCACCACCTTCTCCGGCCCCCACATCAGTGATCGTCGTCAGCCAGTCTTCGAGATTGTGATAAAAACGGTTCTGCGCCTGCGAAGCTTTGAGATCAAGAAAGCCCAGGATCAGCGATCCCGCCAGACCGAACAGTGAGGACGAAAACGAAAGCCCCATGCCTTGCAGCGGTTTTTGCAAGCCATTTTTCAATTCTTCAAACACGCTGGCTGATTGTGCGGACGTGACATCAAGCCCGCGAATGGCATCGCCCACCGAAGTCACCGTGGCAAGCAGGCCCCAGAACGTGCCAAGCAGCCCAAGGAAAATCAGCAGGCCCACCAGATAGCGCAGCAGGTCTCGCGATTCATCAAGGCGTGAAGCGAGTGAATCCAGCATCGAACGCATGGTTTGTGTGCTGAGCACCGTGCGTCCTGAAGCATCGCCGAGCAGCGTGGCCATCGGTGCGAGCAATGTGGGCGAGGCTTCCGTACTGCCCTGCCCCAGCCGAAATCCATTGAGCCAATTCACTTCCGGGAACAGCCGCCACACCATGCGGTAAGCATAAAGTGTGCCCAGCACCAGCGCGCCGACAATCAGGCCATTAAGGCCGGGGTTAGACATGAAGGCGTTCTTGATATTGGGGAACAACACCGCCGCAATCACCGCCACCACAATGGTGAACACCACCATATGCAGCAAATGAACCCGTGGCTGATCAACAACAATTGCCTCTTGCGCCATGCCGCTTTTCCGCCTCGCATTTTCTGTTGCCAGTGAACTTAGACCATTCAGTGGCAAAAGGGGAGAGGCTTATGCGCCATCCGGCCGGTTCAATTACTGTAATGTGGCAGCGCGCAGCCGGTCACGCCGTTGGGCCAAAAAGTCAGTCACAGTTTGATCTTTCTCGATTTCTATCGCCCGGTCATAGTCCTCCAAGGCCCCGGTGGTTTGTCCACATTTTTCGCGCAATGTTGCCCGTACGGCAAAATACGGTTGATAGGTAGCCAATTCCGGAAAAACGTCCAAAGCAGGAATCGCGGCCAAGCCCACAGGCCAGCCTTGATCCTCACCAATCGCATAAGCCAAATTCAATTGAACGACGGGAGAGCCTGTCACGCGGTACAAGGCTTCATAAAGTTGGCTTATCGCCTTCCAATCTGTCACCAAAGTCAGACGTCGCGTCGTGTGCACGGATTGGATCGCCGCTTCCAGCTGAAACCGACCAATCCGATTCATTGCGCTGGCGCGCCGCAGTAAAATCTCCGCCCGGTCAATCATCGCATCATCCCACAAAGTTACGTCTTGTTCCGCCAAAGGCACGAAAAGCCCTTTGCTATCACGACGCGCACGCAACCTCGCGTGAAGATATAGGATGAGCGCCGAGAGACCCAAGGGCTCTGGTTGATTTGGCTGAAGTTCGCTCAACAATGAAGAAAACCACAAAGCATCTTCCGCCAGTCCATTTTCAGCCGGATCATAATTGCTCCAAGCTTGATCAAACATCGCGTAAATCGCATCCAACACGGCGTCCAACCGCTCCGCAAATTCATCCGCAGCGGGAACTTGAAAAGGAATGCCAGCTAATTTAATTTTGGCTTTGGCTCTGGCCAGTCGTTGACCCATTGTCGCGGCAGAAACCAGATAAGATGAAGCAATCTGTTCGGCCGTCATGCCAAGCACAGTCTGCAAGATCAGAGGCGACCGAATATCTGGATCAATCGCCGGATGCGCACAGGCAAACATCAAGGCCAGCCGTTCATCAGGAATGGAAGGAGAAGTAGCGGCCATGTTCTCAAGCTCCTCGGCCAGCAGCAACAAATGGCTTGCCGCATCGGCATGGCTTTTGTTGCGGCGGGTGGCGTCAATATGTTTACGTTTGGCCACCGCAATCAGCCATGCGTTGGGACTATCGGGAACGCCATGCAGCGGCCACTCTCTCAGCGCGGCAGCAAAAGCATCCGCCAGTGCATCCTCGGCCTGAGCCACATCGCGCGTGCGCCCGGCGAGAATGGCAACCAGCCGTCCATAGCTTTCCCGTGCCGCCAATTGGGCCGCCTGAAAGGCCAGCTGAATGCCGTCCGCCACGGCGGTTTGCAATTACATCATCATCGGCATGACAGGCCGCACTTCGATGGTGCCGTGCTGCGCGCCGGGGCATTTGGCCGCCCAAGACAGTGCCGCATCAAGATCAGCCACTTCAATGACGTAATATCCGCCAAGCTGTTCCTTGCTCTCGGCATAAGGCCCATTCAGAACTTTGGTCTTGCCATCCTTCACCCGCACAGTCGAAGCCGTGGATGAGTTCTGCAACGGGTTGCCTTCCTTCATCACGCCGGCCTTCACCAGCGCATCGGTATAGACGCGGTAAGCCGACATCATCTGCTCGCCGTCGGCCTTGGTCATCGTGGCCTGGGCACCCTCATTGCCGAAAATCATGAGCATGTATTGCATGGAACTCTCCCTGTGCTGAACCGCAAGCCACAATGGCCGCTTGCTGACATGACGCGCCAGTATCGCGGATTTCGACAGGGGGAGGAAAGATTTTTTTTGAGGGGCTAGTCCATGCCCTTATTAATCTCTTCCGTCATCTTCTTGGCATCGCCGAACAGCATCAGCGTGTTGTCGCGCCAGAACAGGGGATTGTCCACGCCAGCATAGCCTGACGACATGCCGCGCTTGACAAACATCACCGTCTTGGCCTTCCACACTTCCAGCACAGGCATGCCGAAGATGGGTGACTTTGGATCATCCTTGGCGGAAGGGTTGGTCACGTCATTGGCACCGATCACATAGGCTATATCGGCTTGCGCAAATTCGCCGTTGATGTCTTCCAGCTCAAACACTTCGTCATAAGGCACATTTGCTTCGGCCAGCAGCACATTCATGTGGCCGGGCATGCGGCCCGCCACGGGGTGAATGGCATATTTCACAGTGACACCAGCCGCCTTGAGATGATCGGCCATTTCGCGCACCGCATGCTGCGCCTGAGCCACGGCCATGCCGTAACCCGGAACGATGATGACAGACGAAGCGTTCTTCATCATGAAGGCCGCATCATCCGCCGAACCTTGTTTCACAGGCTTGGTTTCGCCACCCGCCGCTGGCCCAGCCGCCGCACCACCAAAGCCACCGAGAATAACTGAGATGAAGCTGCGGTTCATCGCCTTGCACATGATGTAAGACAGGATGGCACCTGATGAACCCACCAAAGCGCCGGTGATGATCAATGCGGTATTATGCAGCGTGAAGCCAATGCCCGCCGCCGCCCAGCCGGAATACGAGTTCAACATCGACACCACGACAGGCATATCCGCACCGCCAATTGGGATGATGAGCAGCAGGCCGAGCGCCAGTGACAAAAGCACAATGCCCCAGAACAGCACGGAGGATGTGGCTGTGAAGAACATCACCACGGCAGCCACAAGCGCAACGCCCAGTACAATGTTAATGATGTGCCGCGCGGGCAACATGATCGGCGCACCAGACATGCGGCCATCGAGTTTCAAGAACGCAATCACCGAGCCTGTGAAAGTCAGCGCACCAATGGCCGCGCCCAAGGCCATTTCAATACGACTTTGGGAATGGATCACGCCCTCGGTCGCAATGCCAAAGGCATCCGGCGCATAATAGGCGGCAGCAGCCACGAACACTGCGGCCAAACCGACAAGCGAGTGAAACGCGGCCACCAATTGCGGCATGGCCGTCATGGCAATGGTGCGCGCCATGTAGGCGCCGATGCCACCGCCCAGCGCAATGCCGCCGATAATCAGCAGCCACACCATCGGATTGGTGGGGGCCGAAATCGCCAGCGTGGTGAGCACAGCCAGCGTCATGCCGATCATGCCATAGGTGTTGCCCTGGCGTGACGTGGCAGGCGACGAGAGGCCGCGCAACGCCATGATGAACAGCGCGCCGGAAATGAGATAGAGGAAGGCAGCGAATGAGGCGCTCATTTTATTTTTCTTTCTTCTTGTACATCGCCAGCATGCGGTTGGTAACGAGGAAGCCCCCGAAGATATTGACCGAGGCCAGCACCAGCGCGAGGAAACCAAAGATCATCGCCAGTGTGGAGCCGGAAGCAATCGCCCCGGCACCAACCGCGAGCAAAGCACCCACCACAATCACCGAGGAGATGGCGTTGGTCACCGACATCAGCGGCGTATGCAACGCGGGCGTCACATTCCACACCACATAGTAGCCGACAAAAACCGCCAGCACGAAGATCGAGAACAGATAGACGAAGGGATCAACCAGTTGTTCCATATTTGCTCCTAGAGCCTCGCCTCTCGAGGCCCGCGTTCCGCAGGCACCCCAAGGTGAGGCGTATTATTTATTCCTCATGCTGTGGTGCTTTGCCTCAGCAAAACCTCGAAGCATGCGCCACAAACTCAAGACTTCGCAAACATCGGATGCACCAGCACTCCGTCCTTGGCGATCAGCGTGCCTTTGACCAATTCATCGTCAAAATTGATCGCCAAGTTCCCATCCTTGCCAACCAGCGTGTCGAGGAAGTTGGACAGGTTCTTGGCAAACAGCGGGGTGGCATTGCCCGCCAGCTTGCCAGCCAAATTCAAAGTGCCGATAATCGCAACGCCTTTGTGCACCACGATCTGATCCGGCTTTGAAAGTGGACAATTGCCACCACGTTCAACTGCAAGATCAACAATCACTGAGCCCGGCTTCATGCTCTCCACCATTTCTTTGGTGATCAACACAGGCGCGGGCCTGCCGGGAATGAGCGCAGTGGTGATGACGATATCCTGCGTCTTCACGTGATCCGCCACCAGCTTGGCCTGCTTGGCCTTGTCATCGGCGGAAAGTTCCTTGGCATAACCACCCGATGTGGCCGCATCCGCCACATCGGCAAACACGAATTTCGCACCCAGCGATTTCACTTGCTCTTCAGTGGCCTTGCGCACGTCGGTGGCAGACACAATCGCCCCCAGCCGCCGCGCCGTGGCAATGGCCTGAAGGCCCGCAACACCAACCCCCATGATGAACACTTTTGCGGCAGCAACCGTGCCTGCCGCCGTCATCATCATCGGCATGGCGCGGCCAAAATAGGCGGCACCGTCAATCACTGCCTTATAGCCGGCCAAGTTCGCCTGCGATGAGAGAATATCCATCGATTGCGCACGCGAAATGCGCGGCATCAGTTCCATCGCAAAAGCCGTGACACCTGACTTGGCAATCGCGTCCAGGCCCTTGCGCTCGCCATAAGGTTCCAGCCCCGCCAGCAGCACAGCGCCTTTCTTGGCCGCCTTGAGAACGGCATCGGAAGGGCGGCGCACAGAAAGGATCACATCCGCGTCCTTCACCACATCAGCGCCCTTTGCAATGGAAGCGCCTGCGGATTTGTAATCCTCGTCGGAAAGATTGGTGCCAGCCCCCGCGCCGGATTGGACGGCAACAACAAAACCTTTTTTCACATAGGCTTTGACAGCCTCGACCGAGACCGCAGCGCGGCTCTCTCCCGGAACGCCTTCAGCAGGTACCGCGATTTTCATTCAGTATGTTCTCACGACATGTGGATATTATTGGCGACGAACAACCCATACACAACCAACACGACAACAGGAAGAAGCCACTTCCCCCCGGCCCGCAGGCCGATCAACGATGTGATCAAGCCCACAATGATCCCACCGAAGCCGACCAAAAGATTCAAGGGATTATCCATGAAACGGAAAGTGACCAGCGCCACCAGGACATAGAGGCAGACAATGCCAGCGCCAGCTGAGCCATTGAGAAAGCCGTTATAGGTGGCTTCATGTGCCGCAAGGCCCTGAACAACAGGTTGGGATGAGTTGGAATGGTTCGCCATCTTGGTCCTCGACAAATGATTGAGCTCCGCCCTGTCCTATCGGAACTGCGGCAAGCCCGCAATCTCCCCTCTTTGTCGCGGGCAAGCGAATCGTTGTCATGTTCAGTTGAACAAACTTTCATTTCCCTGACAGTTAGAAATGGCCTACAATGTTGCAATGCAGCATGAACATGATGAGAAACGCATTTTGGTCCTCCAAGGCGGGGGGGCGCTTGGGGCCTATCAGGCCGGTGCCTATGAGGCCCTGGCCCAATCGGGCGAAATGCCAGAATGGATCGCAGGCATTTCCATCGGTGCCATCAACGCCGCCATCATTGCGGGCAACAAGCCCGAAATGCGCGTGGCGAGGCTGCGCGCCTTCTGGGACAAGCTTTCCTCGGGCCTGCAGGGCGCAAGCCTGATCCCCGGCGCGCAAGGCCGCTCTGCCTTCAACGAGATGAGCAGCTGGATGGCCACAATGTTCGGCATTCCGGGCTTCTTCAACCCCCGCCCCATCTCGCCGCTCTTCTCATGGCCCGGCACCGAAGGGGCACTGAGCTTTTATGACACCGCGCCCTTGCGCGACACTTTGAATGAGTTGGTGGATTTTGGTCTTTTGAACAGCGGCAAGACGCGCCTCAGCGTCGGCGCCGTCAACGTGAAGACTGGAAACTTTCGCTATTTCGACACAACCAAAGACCGGATCACCGCCGACCACATTCTTGCTTCAGGCGCACTGCCGCCGGGCTTTCCGCCGGTGTTGATTGAAGGCGAATATTATTGGGACGGTGGCTTGGTTTCCAACACACCACTTTATCATGTGATCGACAGTGCCAATGCGGCGGATAATCTGTGCATCTATCAGGTTGATCTCTTCTCGGCCCGCGGTGCCCTGCCCCGCACCATCATGGAAGCCGCCGAGCGCGAGAAAGAAATTCGCTTCTCCAGCCGCACCCGCATGGTGACTGCCGCAGCCGAAGCCGAACACCGCCTGCGCATGGCCGCACAAAACCTGCTGAAGAAACTGCCGGAAAAACTACGCGATGATCCGGATGCCAAACTGCTGATGGAAAATTCCCGCGTCAGCGCCATCACTGTGATGCACATCATCAACCGCCCGACAAAAACTGATACCCAATCCAAGGATTATGAATTCTCACGCCTCTCCATGGAAGAACATTGGGCCGCGGGCCACAAGGATGTCATGAATTCCCTGCACAGCAAGGCATGGAAGGCACGCAGCATTCCTGCGAGCGGCATGGTGACATTCGATCACGGAAGGAAGCCCAAGAATGAATTTGACTGACGTGAAGGCCAAGGCCTTCGCCATGCCGCTCACCAGCCCGAGCTATCCGCGCGGGCCTTATCGCTTTGTGAACCGCGAATATCTGATCATTTCTTACCGCACCGATCCTGATGCCTTGCGCGCCGTGGTTCCAGAGCCATTGCAATTCACTGACGCCATCGTGAAATATGAATTCATCCGCATGCCGGATTCAACCGGCTTCGGGAACTACACGGAATCAGGCCAGGTGATCCCCGTCACTTTCAATGGTGTGAGCGGCGGCTATGTCCATTCGATGTATTTGGATGACGATGCCCCCATCGCCGGTGGCCGCGAAATTTGGGGCTTTCCCAAGAAACTCGCCACACCGAAATTGCGCGCCGACAAAGACACTTTGGTGGGCACGCTGGATTATGGTTCCATCCGCGTGGCCAATGGCACCATGGGCTATAAGCATCAGACGTTGGATGTGGCCAAGGTGAAAGCCTCGATGGAAGCCCCAAATTACCTGATCAAGATCATTCCGCATGTCGATTGCACCCCACGCATTTGTGAGTTGGTGCGTTATTATCTCACCGACATCACTGTGAAGGGCGCATGGTCCGGGCCAGCGGGGCTGGAATTATTCGATCATGCACTGGCTCCCGTTGCAGAACTTCCGGTGCGCGAAGTTCTCTCCGCCACACATATTCTCGCCGATCTCACGCTCGGGCTTGGCGAAGTTGTTCACGACTATTTGAAATAAGGATTTGCTCCATGATTATGAAAGACAAAGTTTGCATCGTCACAGGTGCCGCCTCAGGCATTGGCCAGGCCATTGCGGAGCGCTATGCCAACGAAGGCGCCAAAGTCGTCATCGCTGATCTCAATCTTGATGCCGCCACTGCCACTGCCAAATTGATCGACGACAAGACTCCGGGCTCCGCAATGGCTGTGGCCATGGATGTGACCAGCGAAGATCAAGTCAACGCGGGCGTGGATCAGGTCGTCAAAGCCTGGGGCGGCGTGGACGTGCTCGTCTCCAACGCGGGCATTCAGATCGTCCACAAACTGGAAGAATATCCTTTCGCCGATTGGAAGAAGATGCTGGCCATTCATTTGGATGGCGCGTTCCTCACATCAAAAGCCGTGCTGCCACACATGTATGCCAAAGGCTCGGGCTCGATCATTTTCATGGGCTCGGTCCATTCCAAGGAAGCCTCGCCACTGAAGTCCGCCTATGTCACCGCGAAGCACGGCCTGATTGGTTTGAACAAGGTGATTGCCAAGGAAGGTGCCGCGCACGGTGTGCGCTCCAATGTCATCTGCCCCGGTTTTGTCAAAACCCCGCTGGTGGAAAAGCAAATTCCTGAGCAAGCCAAGAACCTCGGTATTTCAGAAGAAGATGTAGTGAAGAAGATCATGCTGGGTGGCACCGTGGATGGTGAATTCACCACCGTCGAAGACGTGGCCGAAATCGCCTATCTCTTCGCGGCCTTCCCAACCAACGCACTGACCGGCCAATCCCTCGTGGTCAGCCACGGCTGGTTTATGGAGTAGAAAGTCTGGCGGTAGCTATACCCTAATTTCCGCCCGCACTGAAATCATCAAATCGCCCCAAGGGCGCAGCTGCCGATAGGCCCGTGGTAAACAGCGCTTCGGCATTGCTGCCCTTGGCAGCGCCAATGCCAATGGTACTGGCTTTGTCTGCGGCCTGCGCGGCGGCATCCGTGGCGACGGCCGCTTCCAAATCGCCGCCGCCTTGTGCCAAGAGCGGCCCGTCAACGCCTTCTTGGCCAAAGGTTGGGTTCGGATCCGCAACTACCCCATCTTGCGCGGCAGGCGGCGCGGCGTCAGGCACCGCCGCAACATCGGGCTGAACAGGTGCAAGCATTGGCACATTTGGCACCGTGCCTTGCAGCGCCGCCAAGGCAATCTGCCCCAGCCGATTGTTGCCGACCCTGAAAAACGTAATGCCATCGCTTTCGCGCAAGCGCCGATCAGCGCCCGTGTCATCCGGCCCGCGCTCATTATATTTGCCATCAACACCGAGAAAAGGCGCGCGCAAATCGATGAAGACGCCACCCTTGGCAACAACACGTTCTTTCTCCAACGCCGTCACAGCCAGCATATCGGCATCAAGTGCTGCATCACCCATTGGCGGTTCGCCCATCCAGAACACTTTGATCTGCTGCTGGCCCAGCGCATCAAGGACACTATCAAGGCGCTGCTTGTAAAGTGCGGCCCATTCCGGTGTGCCAAAACGCAGCATCTTGTCGCCGCTGCGCATGTCGCGCCGATCGTTCAACCCCATCAACACAAAGGCAGCGGTGAAATTCTTGCCTTCGGCCATTTTGGGAATGGCCGCCGCCCAATCATAAATCTCGGGCCGCGACAGGCCGGAAGATTCATTGAATCGGTTCACGACTTCAATCGTCGTATCCCCATCGGCCATGCGGGTGATGCCAGCTCCCATGCCGCCCGCCATCTGATCGCCAATCACCAGTAAACGACGCAGATCGCTTTGCACTTGCTGATCGAGCGGTTGCGCCGCGATGATCGGCCCCTGATCCTGCGCTATGGCAAAGCCCGGCACGACGGCAATCAAACACACAAGGAGAAACTTACGCATCAGGCGATGTTACTTGGCCCCGCGCAATCGCTCAAGCACCTTGCGTGAGGGAAAACCGTCCAGCGCCATGCCGACCTTTTTCTGGAAAGCCAAAACGGCCTCATATGTCTTCGCACCAAAACGGCCATCGGCCCCGCTGGTGTCAAAGCCGGCATTGGTCAGGCGCTCTTGCATCTCGACGCGTTCCTTGAACGTCAGGTCCACATTCTGCGCGGGCCAAGGGGCCTGTACTTTGGGCCCGCCCGCAATGCGGTCGCCCAACATCGCCACGGCCAAGGCATAGCCGTGACTGTAATTATAGGCGAGCAGCGCCAGAAAATTCTGCGTGATCAGAAACACCGGGCCGTCAATGCCCTGCGGGATCATCACAAAGGCCTTGGCATTTGGCGCAGAAAAATGATCGCCAATCGCAGGCTTCACGCCCAAGCGTTCCCAATCCGCCACCGTCTTCCAATGCGCCCGGCCAATGAGACCACGGTCGAAACCTTCAGGCAACGTCGCCTCCCAACCCCACGGCCTGTCGGCTTTCCAACCGGATTGCGAAAGATAATGCGCCGTCGAAGCCAACGCATCTTCCTTCGAACCCCAAATGTCCTTCTTGCCGTCGCCCGTCCAGTCCACGGCAGAAGCCAGATAAGTCGTCGGAATAAATTGTGTGTGGCCCAAAGCCCCGGCCCATGAGCCGGTGAAATTATCTGGGCTGCGAATGCCGCGCTTCAAAATGGTGAAAGCTGCGATCAACTGCTCGCGCGCATATTGCTTCTTGTTGCCATAGTAAATCAGCGTGGCCAGTGAACGCATGACCGACATCGAACCCATTTCGTGGCCATAGTTGGACTCAATGCCCCAGATGCCCAAGAGCGCCCGCTTGTCCACGCCATATTTGGCCGCAATGGCCGAAAGCAAAGCGCCATCTTCATTAAGCTTGGCCTTGCCCTGCGCAATGCGCGCAGGCGTCACTGTCTTGTCGAGATATTCAGACGTGGTCGATTTGAATTCCGGCTGGTTGTCGGCAAGTTTGATCACCACAGAATCAGGCTCGGTGATGCCCTTGAAGGCCGCATCAAACAGCTCGCGCGAAAAGCCCGCCGCTTTCACCTGCGGCCATAGTGATTGAATGAAGCCCTCGAACTTTGCATCAGCCCGCGCCGGAAGCGCCAAGGCAAAACACATCATCAAGCCCAAAACCAGTTTCCGCATCAACATCTCCCCGATAGATTCGTCAGGGACATTAGCAGGCCAAAGGAAATTGCAGAAATAAAGGCGTTCAGCCCTTGCTCGCGATCACAGCTGCAGCGCCCGCCATCAAACCGGCAGGGGCAAAGGTGATTCGAGGCTAAGCCGCGTTCCGTCGCATCAAATGCTTTTCCCAGGCAAAGGCGGACTGCACGATAAAGTCGAGGTCTTGATACTTGGGCTGCCAGCCCAGAACTTTGCGCACTTGGTCAGCCCCGGCAATAATCGCCGCGGGATCGCCTGCCCGGCGCGGCACAAGCTTGTGATTGACTGGCCCGCCCGAGGCACGCTCCACCGCCTTGATCACGTCCAAAACCGAATAGCCTTTGCCATAGCCGCAATTGAAAATGCCGCTTGCCCCGCCTTTGCGCAAATGCGCCAGTGCATCCATATGCGCCGCGATCAGATCACTCACATGGATATAGTCACGCAAACACGTGCCATCCGGCGTGTCATAATCGGTGCCGAACACATCCATTGAGGCCCGCTGGCCCAATGCCGTTTGGCAGGCCACCTTGATCAAATGCGTGGCGCGCGGGGTTGATTGTCCGGTGCGGCCCTTGGGGTCAGCACCTGCCACATTGAAATAACGCAGCGCCACATAATTCAAACCATAAGCTGCATGTGAATCACGCAGCATCATCTCCGTCATCCATTTCGATGTGCCATAGGGCGAGATGGGCGCAGGCGCGGTGGTTTCATACACTGGCATGGTTTCAGGATTGCCATAAACCGCCGCGGTGGAGGAGAAGATGAAATTCTTCACGCCAGCTTTGACCGCCGCAGCCATCAAAGCGCGCGATTTCACCGTGTTGTTATTATAATAGCCCAAGGGATCAGAAACGGAATCGGGCACCACGATGGAACCGGCAAAATGCACAATGGCGTCGATCGTGTTTTCCTTGATCAACCGCTCAACCAACGCTTCATCGGCGATATCGCCTTTCACCAGCTTGGCTTGCGGGGCCACGGCCCAGGCAAAGCCGGTGGTCAGATTGTCGAGAACGACGACGTTTTCACCAGCGTCAGTCAAGGCCAGCACCATGTGGCTGCCAATGTAACCCGCGCCACCTGTCACCAACACCGCCATCGCATTCTCCAATTTATTAGGTTGTTTCCTTAGATCACGAACCCGTTTAAAGTGCATTACTCCCCAAGCCTTGGGCGCGGTGCCAACGGTGAACAGAGTAAAGGGCAAGTAAATGATCCGTCCAATCAAAACTGCTGTCTTTCCGGTGGCCGGTCTAGGCACGCGCTTTCTGCCCGCCACCAAGGCCATGCCCAAGGAAATGCTGACGGTGGTGGACCGGCCCTTGATCCAGATCGTCGTCGATGAAGCGCGCGAGGCAGGCGTTGAACATCTGGTCTTCGTCACAGGCCGCAACAAGGGCGTGATCGAAGATCATTTTGACAAGCAATATGAGCTTGAAGCCAACCTGCGCAAGCGAGGCAAAACCATCCAGCTTTCGATTCTGGAGGGTGACCTGCCGGGCGCGGGGCAAACCAGCTTCACGCGCCAACAAGAGCCCTTGGGCCTTGGCCATGCCATCTGGTGCGCGCGCAATTTGGTGGGCAACGAACCCTTCGCCGTCCTGCTGCCCGACATGATCATCAAGGGCGAGCCCGGTTGTCTGGCCCAAATGGTACGCGTCTATAATGAGCGCGGCGGCGGCAACGTCGTGGCCGTGGAAGAAGCGCCGTGGGAAAATGTCCATCGCTATGGCGTCGTCTCCCCCAAAGATTGGCAGGGCAATCATTTCTCGATTGATGCCATGGTGGAAAAACCACTGCGCGAGGAAGCGCCGTCCAATCTGATCATCTCCGGCCGTTATATTCTGCAGCCCGAAATCTTTGCCGAAATCGCCAAGGTCAAGCCCGGCTCGGGCGGCGAAATCCAAATCACCGATGCGATGATCAGCCTGTCGAAATTCCAGGCCTTCCACGGCCTGCGCTTTGAAGGCACCACCTATGACTGCGGCGATAAAGTGGGCTTCCTCTCTGCCAATGTCGCCTTTGCGTTGGAGCGTGAAGACCTCGGCCCCGGCTTCCGCGAAGCCCTGCAAAACATCATCGCCAAACACGGCGGCTTCCTTAGCTGGCAC
The DNA here is from genome assembly GCA_043739165.1 of Hyphomicrobiales bacterium. Classification (GTDB taxonomy): domain Bacteria; phylum Pseudomonadota; class Alphaproteobacteria; order Rhizobiales; family Aestuariivirgaceae; genus Aestuariivirga. Next base: position 111 of record JAYUEP010000211.1, on the reverse strand, counting down.
GGCAACGCCGAATTGGGCAAAGTGCTGCAAGAAATCAAAGCCGGAAACATCGCTGGCGAAAAGCAGGCCAAGGCGGCGGGGTAGAGACGGGGACGAGTGTTGAATGTACTG
>JAYUEP010000210.1:0-9621 GCA_043739165.1 Hyphomicrobiales bacterium | reverse complement strand
CGACAATATTGCGAACCGCCTTTTCCATAGCTTGAAAGCCCGGCGCTTCTTCGACCTTGGACGGTGTGCCAGCCTGTTGGCTGCGTGAAATCTGGCGGCTTATGGTGGCAAGGCGTTCGTTGACGGCGCTGAAGGCCTCAACCGTTTGCTTCTCGTTGCTTTCAACCCGGCTCATCACCTTGGCGAAAGCCAGCGGGTCTTCCGAAGTCTGGTGCGGGCGATAGGCGCTCTCACTATCGCGCGCGGCAAGGCGCGAAAGTTGCTCGGCGATGTCTTCAAGCTTGGTGGCGGCGCGTTCAATGGGATGGGTCGAAATCAATGTGTTGCGCGGGCTGCGGGCCGGTGGCGTGGCCACATCGCTCGAAGGCGGCGCACCATCGGCCTGTTCATTGATGGCAGAGTTCAGCCATTCCCCCAGCGTCATGCCGGAACGGCGAGCGGCGGTTTTCGCAATTTCCCTGAGCTCGGGCTCGACACCCTTTACGCTCCACGGAATTCCTGGCTTCATGTTCATTCTCTCCAATAGCGGCGACCGGCAAATCAATCGCCGCCATTTCCCACAAGCCCTGAAAGTTAACTTTTTAGGTAAATATTGCGTTAAAGCGGGGCCTTATCGGATTGATTCTTTTCAACGGGAACCCCGCCATGGCCAAAATGGCCTTCATTCACTCGCCGCTCGACCGCAAGGCCAACCACAGGTCTGACGATACATGGTTGCGCAGCCGCTTGGCCGACCAAAATGCCAAGTTCATTCAAGTGTTTGGTGATGGCGTGCGGATGGCGGGCGAAGCCCTGGTCACCGCAAGGCCGGACAAGTTGGAAAATGCTGTTTTTCTGGGCGAAGATGAAAAGACACAAGCCTGGTTCGCCTTCGCAGGCAACAGCGAAGGCGAGATGGTGGCTTTGCGCCCGTTAATGACTGGCCACATCCTGCCCCAAGCCAAGCTTTCGATCCTGGCCCAGGCCCGCAGCCTGATCCACTGGCATGAACGTCATGGCTTCTGCGCCAATTGTGGCACTAAAACTGAAATGACCGATGCTGGCTATCGCCGCTATTGCCCATCGTGCAAGACCGACCATTTCCCCCGCACCGATCCCGTGGTGATCATGGCAGTGAAACACGAGGGCAAAATCCTGCTCGGCCGCCAGAAGGCCTGGGCACCGGGCATGTATTCCGCCATCGCGGGCTTCATGGAGCCGGGCGAGACCATCGAGCAAGCCGTGGCCCGCGAAGTGTTGGAAGAGACGGGCGTGGTCACGGGCAAGGTGCGCTATGTGACCAGCCAGCCCTGGCCCTTTCCGTCGAGCCTGATGATCGGCTGTGTGGCCGAAGCAGAGGGTGCCACAATCAAGCTTGATGAGAAAGAATTGGAACACGCCCGCTGGTTCACCTTGGATGAAGTGCGCCAGATGCGCGATGGAACCCACCCTGAAAAGCTCTTTGCCTCGCACCCCCACGCCATCGCCCATCACGTGATCGGCGCGGCACTCGGAGAATAATTATTTCGGACATCAAAATAATATTGCCAAACATGCCAAAAGGGTTTTAGTCTTGGCCTCACAAGTAGCGAGGCCATCATGTATCTGGGATTGGATTTCGGCACCTCTTCAGTGAAGGGCGTGATCATTGATGACAAACAAAAGCTGATCGCCACGGCTTCGAGCCCGCTGAAAGTGTCGCGGCCTTTTCACGGCTGGTCAGAGCAAAACCCGGAAGATTGGTGGAAGGCCGCCACAAATGTGGTGAAGGCCTTGCGCAAGACCAAACCCAAAGCCATCGCCGCCGTCAAGGGCATCGGCATGAGCGGCCAGCAACACGGTGCAACGTTGCTGGACAAGAACGGCAAAGTATTGCGCCCCTGCATCCTGTGGAATGATGCCCGCAGCTTTGAAGAATGCGCCGATATTTTGCGCGATTGCCCTGAGGCCAAGGCCATCACCGGCAACATTCCACTGGCAGGCTTTACCGCGCCCAAACTGCTTTGGGTGAAAAAGCATGAGCCCAAGATATTTGAGCAGGTCGCGAAAGTATTGCTGCCGAAGGATTACATTCGCTTCCGCATGACGGGCACTTATGGCTCGGACATGTCGGACAGTGCAGGCACTTATTGGCTCGATGTGGCCAAGCGCGATTGGTCTGACGTGGTGTTAAAGGCCACCCACATGCGCCGCGACCAGATGCCGGAGCTGTTTGAAGGCACCGATGCCACAGGCCGCATCACTGACAAGCTGGCCAAGGATTGGGGCATGCCTTTGAAGCCTGTAGTGGCGGGCGGCGGCGGCGACAATGCTTCGGCTGCCGTGGGCATTGGTGCTGTGCATGATGGCGATGCCATCCTCTCGCTCGGCACATCAGGCGTGATGTTTGTCTCCAACGCCAAGTTCAGCCCAAACACGGCGCGCGGCGTTCATGCCTTCTGCCATGCGGTGCCCGGCACTTGGCATCAGATGGGTGTGATCCTCTCGGCAACAGATTCAATTGAGTGGTTGTCGAAATTGCTCAAGACCCCAGCGCCGAAACTCACCGCCGCCTTGGGCAAGAAACTTGAAAGCCCGTCATCAGTTCTGCTGCTGCCCTATTTCTCAGGCGAGCGCACCCCCGTGGGGGATTCACAAATTCGTGGCGCTTTCCTCGGATTGGGCCAAGAGACCGATGCCAAGGAGCTGACTCATGCGGTGCTCGATGGCGTGGCCTTTGCGTTTCGCGATTCATTGGAAGCACTGCGCCAAGCAGGAACCGAGGTGAAGCGCCTTACCGCGGTGGGGGGTGGCACCCATTCTGAAATCTGGCTCAAAATTATCGCCACCGTTCTAAGTCTGCCCATTGATCTGCCGGCGGCGGGCGACGTGGGCGGCGCTTTTGGTGGCGCGCGCATGGGCCTGATGGCGGCAACCGGCGCGTCATTCGAAAAGATTTGCACCAAACCAAAAATTGCCAAAACCATTCTGCCCGAAGCCAAAGCCAAGGCGGCCTACGAGGCAGCCTATCAACGCTACGCAAAAATTTATCCAGCCATCAAGGACATCAAATGACATTCTATTCAATCAAGGACACGATCAAGTTTGAAGGCCCTGCCACCAAGAACGCGTTGGCTTTCAAATACTATAACCCCTCACAAAAGGTGCTGGGCAAAACCATGCGCGATCATTTGCGTTTTGCAGTTTGCTATTGGCACACGCTGTGCTGGCCAGGCGGGGACCCGTTTGGCGGTGAAACTTTCATGCGCGAATGGCATCACATGGCTGATCCGATGAAGGCCGCCGAGAAAAAGGCCGAGGTGATGTTCGAGACACTGCATCTCCTCGACATCGATTATTTCTCTTTCCATGATCTCGACATTGCACCTGAGGGCAACAGCCTTCAGGAATTCAACGCCAATGTCTCCGCCATTGCCAAGATCCTCGAAAAGCAAATGGCCAAGCACAACAAGAAACTGTTGTGGGGCACGGCCAACATGTTCTCCAACCGCCGCTTTATGGCGGGCGCTGCCACCAACCCGGACCCGGATGTGTTTGCCTATTGCGCAGCACAAGTGAAACACGCACTTGATGTGACGCATGGCCTTGGCGGTGAAAACTATGTGATGTGGGGCGGGCGCGAAGGTTATGAAACGCTGATCAACACACGTATTGGCCAAGAGCTTCATCAGGCCGGGCGCTTCCTGTCGCTGGTGGTTGATTACAAGCACAAGATCGGTTTCAAGGGCCCGATCTTGATTGAGCCCAAGCCCAAGGAACCATCGACACATCAATATGATTATGATGTGGCCACTATTTACGGCCTGCTCAAATCTTATGGTCTCGAAAATGATGTGAAGATGAACATCGAGCAGAACCACGCCATCCTCGCGGGCCACACGTTTGAACATGAAATCGCGCTGGCCGCTTCATTGGGCATTTTCGGTTCGCTGGATTTGAATCGCGGCGGCTATCAAGTGGGCTGGGACACGGATCAGTTTGCAATGAATGTGCCAGAGCTCACGTTGATGATGCTGGAAGTCATTCGCGCGGGCGGCTTCACCACGGGCGGCATGAATTTCGACGCAAAAATCCGCCGTCAATCTCTCGATGCCGACGATCTGCTTTACGCGCATGTGGCCTCGATGGATGCCTGCGCGCGCGGCTTGCTCAACGCGGCCAAGATCATCGAGGATGGCAAGCTTGATGCAGAAATTGCCAAGCGTTATGCCGGATGGGACGCACCCGAAAACAAGGCCATGCTGGACAAGGGCGCAACGCTGGAAGGCATTGCCGCGCGTGTCCACGAGGACAAGATCGAACCGCAACCAAAATCCGGCCGCCAGGAATATCTCGAAGGCCTGCTGAACAACGTTTAGGGAGAACCACATGCCAACAACAATTAAAGGCCCCGCTATATTCCTCGCGCAATTTGCGGGCGATGCCGCACCTTTCAATTCCTTCGATGCCATTTGTAAATGGGCGGCGGGCCTTGGTTACAGGGGCGTGCAAGTGCCCACTTGGGATGCGCGCTTCATCGATTTGAAAAAGGCAGCCGAAAGCAAAACCTATTGCGATGAGTTGAAAGGCACCGCCGCCACGCATGGCGTCACCATCACCGAGCTTTCAACCCATCTGCAAGGCCACCTCGTGGCGGTGAACCCGGCTTATACCGATGTGCTCGATGCTTTTGCGCCCAAAGAGGTGCAAGGTAAGCCAGATGCGCGGCGCGCTTGGGCCGAGCAGCAAGTGAAATGGGGTGCAATGGCCTCGAAGAACTTGGGCCTCACGGCGCACGTGTCTTTCACCGGCGCGCTGTGCTGGCCCTATCTCTACCCCTGGCCACCGCGCCCACCGGGCCTCGTCGAGGAAGGATTTACCGAACTGGCCAGGCGCTGGAAGCCGCTGCTCGATGTGTTTGACGAGAACGGCGTGAATGTCGGCTTTGAAATCCATCCCGGCGAAGACGTGATGGATGGCATCACGTTTGAGATGTTCCTCGACAAGCTCAAGGGCCACAAGCGCTGCCAGATCAACTATGATCCATCGCATTTCGTCTTGCAGCAGCTTGATTATCTCGAATTCATCGACATCTATCATGAGCGCATCTGCGCCTTTCATGTGAAGGATGCGGAGTTCAATCCAACTGGTCGTCAAGGTGTTTATTCCGGCTTCCAGAATTGGACACAGCGCGCGGGCCGCTTCCGCAGCTTGGGCGATGGGCAGGTCGATTTCTCGGCAATCTTCTCCAAGCTCTCGCAGTACAACTATGACTCTTGGGCAGTGCTCGAATGGGAGTGCTGCCTCAAATCATCGGACCAAGGTGCCGCCGAGGGCGCCCCCTTCATTGCCAGCCACATCATCGAAACAACAGCCAAAGCCTTCGATGATTTCGCTGCGGGCGAGGGCGGTGACACGAAATTGTTGAAGAAGATGTTGGGGATATGAGAGTTTCTTTTCCTCCCCGGCAAGCGGGGAGGAATAGAACATGGTCTTGAATTCTTCGCCCGCGTTCCCCATCTACTGCGCGGTATCGGAGGACACCGCCATGATTTTCATTCTCAATCTTCTGTGGTTTGTCTTGGGTGGCTTCATTGCCGGTCTTGCCTGGATTTTGGCGGGCGTGATCATGGCTGTGACCATCATTGGCCTGCCTTGGGCGCGCGCCTGTTTCATGATTGCGCGCTATTCCTTCTGGCCATTCGGCTATGACATCGTCTCGCGTGATGCCTATTATGGCCGCCCCGATATCGGCACGGGTACATTGGGCGCCATCGGCAACGTCATCTGGTTTATCTTTGCCGGGTGGTGGCTGGCGCTGATGCACATTTCAGTAGCCATCGCGCTGGCCTGCTCAATCATCGGCATCCCCTTCGCCTGGGCTCATGTTAAACTGGCGATGGCTTCGCTCTTCCCGATTGGCAAGACCGTTGTGCCGGTTGATCAGCTGCAAATCCTGCCGAAGCGCCTCACGCAAAATCAGCAGGCTTGAAGCGGTAAGCGGTCGAGCAAAATTCGCACACCACCTGGATCGCGCCGTCCTTGATCATGTCGGCGCGGTCTTCGCTGGCGAAATTGCGCAGCATGCTTTCCACCGCCTCATGCGAACAGGTGCAATGGCGCGAAATCGGGATGGCCGGATAAACTGTCACACCGTCTTCGTGGTAGAGGCGGTAGAGCAGTTGCTCTGAAGTCAGCGTGGGGTCCAGCAATTCGTGGTCCTCAACCGTATCCAACAAGAGCCGCGCCTTCACCCAAGTGTCGCCTTCATCCACTTCAGGTGTGATGCCTTCAGGTGCGTCACCCATCTGTTCGATGATCGGCGAAACACCACCCTCGCTCGGCAAGTGCTGCACCAGGATGGCCCCGGCACGCCAATGCTTGGTCTTTTCGCCCCGAGCCAATAATGGCCCCGCCGCCACACGCAGCCGCGTAGGGATTTGTTCCGACTGTTGAAAATAAGTATGCGCGGCTTCGGCCAATGTGTTCTGGCCCAAGGGCACGATACCTTGATAGCGTTCCATGTCCTGGCCTTGGTCAACCGTCATCGCCAAGTATCCTTCGCCCAAAAGCTCTTTTTGTTTTGAGATTGGGTTTGCGGTCACGCGTTCCTGGTCGAAAGAGGCCATGCCCCGCACATGGCCCGGAGAGAGATAATCCGCAACAATCCGCGAGACGGGTCCATCGGTCTTGGTTTGCAAAATGAATTTACCATTGAACTTCAGCGCCGTGCCCAGCATCGCCGTCATCGCGACGGATTCAGCCACGAGGGCCGAAACCGCATCGGGATAATCATGCCGTGAAACAATGTCATCAATCACCGGCCCCAGGCGCACGATGCGCCCCCGTACGCCGAGCGGTTTGATGGCAAAGGGAATGACGTGGTCTTCGCTGCTCATTTTCCAAAGCAACTCAATAAAATGGCCTTCTGCGCATGCAAGCGGTTTTCGGCCTCATCGAAAACCACTGAATGCAGGCCATCCATGATGCTGTCCGTCACCTCTTCATTGCGGTGCGCGGGCAGGCAATGCATGAACAGCGCGTCGCCCGCAGCATCGCGCATTAGGGCATCATTCACCTGGTAAGGCGACAGCAGGCGGTGGCGGCGGGTTTTTTCTTCTTCGGGGTCATGCATCGAAAGCCAGGCATCGGTGACCACGCAGTCAGCCCCGGCAACGGCCTCTTGCGGCGAGGTCATCACCGTCACATCGGCCTTTTTCTGTTTCGCCCAGTTGAGGAATTCAGCCTGTGGGCGCAGCTCTGGCGGGGTGGCAATGCGCAGGGAACCACCCATCACACCCACCGCCTCGATCCACGACGCGCAAACATTATTGCCGTCGCCAATCCAGGCGACACGCTTGCCTTCAAGCGCGCCTTTTCTTTCTTCCAGCGTCAACACATCGGCCATGACCTGGCAAGGATGCGTGAGATTGGTCAGGCCATTGATCACCGGAATGGTGGCCGCTTCCGCAAATTCCAGCAAAGTCTCATGGGCCTTGGCGCGGATCATTACGCCATCGACATAACGCGAGACGACGCGAGCCGTATCCGCGATGGTCTCGCCACGCCCCAATTGCATTTCAGCACCAGAGACGGTGAACACCTCACCCCCCAATTGACGAATGGCCATTTCAAATGAAAAGCGCGTGCGGGTGGAAGGGCGCTCAAACACCAGCGCGATTGCCTTGCCTTTGAGCGGCAAATCATTGTCCGGCTCACCCTTGGCACGCTTGCTGCGGTCACGTTTGCGCGCGGCGGCATCGGCCAGAATGGATTGCAGTTTCTGCTTGGAAAAATCCTTGATGTCGAGAAAGTGCGGCATATTACTTCTTCTTTTCCAGCGCCACGCAGGTGGCATCCAACTTGGCGATGGCCTCGGCCACGTCCTTGTCATTCACAATGAGCGGCGGCAGCACGCGCACGACATTGTCGCCCGCACCAATCACCAGCAGCTTTTGATCCAAGGCGGCTTTGACGAAATCAGTGTTGAGCACTTTCACCTTGAGACCCATCATCAGGCCAGAACCGCGCACCTCTTCAATGACTTCAGGATGTGTGTCCTTCAACCGCTCGAGGCTCTGTTTCAAGTTGATCGACTGGCGGTTCACATTGTCGAGAAAGCCTTCGCCCAACACCACGTCAAGCACCGCATTGCCCACAGCAGTTCCCAAAGGATTGCCGCCAAAGGTGGAACCATGCGTGCCAGCCACCATGCCAGAAGCCGCAGCTTCGGTTGCCAACACAGCTCCCAGTGGAAAGCCGCCGCCAATGCCCTTGGCCACGGCCATGATGTCGGGCGTGATCCCCGCCCATTCATGGGCAAAGAGTTTCCCGGTGCGGCCGATGCCACATTGGATTTCATCCATCATCAACAGCAAGCCATGCGTTTCGCACAGCGCCCGCAGATAGCGCAGCTCTTCTGGCGGGACTGTGCGGATGCCGCCTTCGCCTTGCACGGGTTCAATCAGAATGGCTGCCGTCTGCGGGCCGATCGCTGCTTCTAAAGCTTTGTGATCACCAAGCATCACCTGATCAAAACCAGCAGCCTTGGGGCCAAAGCCATCGAGATATTTCTGTTGCCCACCGGCGGCCAGCGTTGCCAATGTGCGCCCATGAAAAGCGCCTTCAAAGGTGATGATGTGGAATTTTTCCGGCTCACCCTTGGCAGCGAAATGTTTGCGCGCCATCTTAATGGCAAGTTCATTGGCTTCGGCGCCGGAATTACAAAAGAACACCGTATCTGCGAAAGTTGAGTCAATCAGCCGCTTGGCCAGCTTCTCTTGCCCGGGCATTTGATAAAGGTTGGATGTGTGCCAGATCTTGCCTGCCTGTTCTGTCAGGGCCGCAACCAAATGCGGATGCGCATGGCCGCAAGAGTTCACCGCCACACCAGCGCCAAAATCAAGGTATTCAGTTCCATCTTCGGTATAGGCGCGCGCGCCAAGCCCGCGCACAAAGGCGACAGGTGCCCGGTTATAGGTCGGCAGAACGGCGTTGATCATGGGGCGCTCCAAAAACCAAAAGCGCTGACATGGAGGTCAGCGCAGTTAAAAGACGCATTTAGTCAAGCGCCCTTGCGGGGTCAATGGCAGCTTATGAACAGGTGAGTCAAAATAGCGCATGGAACGGTGAGTCAATCGGCGCTTAAGTCATTGTTAACCATATGGGCAGGGCGAAAGCTGGGGAAAACAATGCAAATCAAGCCTGATTTTCTTGTCTCGCTTCCACTGCCCATAGTAGGGGATTGGTAACGGCCTACGAAATGTAGCGCCATTTTCAGTGAAGCGTTGAGTTTGGGCGCGGATGTCTGGGGCATCCGTGAAGCAAGAAGGATTCTGACATGACCGATGTTGCCGTAGCACCCGAAAAAGCCATGTGGACGGAAGACCGTGTGGGCACCTTAAAGCAGCTTTGGGCCGAAGGCCTCAGCGCCAGCCAGATCGCGGCCCGCCTTGGCATGGGTGTGACGCGCAATGCCGTCATCGGCAAGGTACACCGCCTCAACCTTTCAGGCCGCGCCACGCAGCCCCGCAACACCGTGCCCCGCACCCAGCGCAAGACGCGCGAACCCTCCATTCCGGGGCGCTCGCCATCAATGCCGACAGCGGGTGCGAATGCCCTTAAGCCTTTCCATCAATCAGTTCCGCGCCCGATGCCGCTGCC
>JAYUEP010000209.1:0-9707 GCA_043739165.1 Hyphomicrobiales bacterium | reverse complement strand
GTGGAATATAGCCTTCTGGCACCCACCAAAACACCATGTGCGGCTTTTCCATTTTCTCAAACCATTCGCCGCGCTTCTTGTAAATCTGCACATGCACGGTCTTGAAGACGTAATCTTCAAGAGATTTGGCGTCTTTCCAGACTGACATGTTCACTGCAAAATCATTGTCGTCAAAGCGAATGTCTGTCGCATTGTTGCTGCCATCGCTTTTCAAGCGCCAGACAAATCCTTCCGCCCTATCCGCCAAAGCATTCACACGGTCAAGATTGTCCATGAACCCAGCCATCCGTGGATCGGATGTCGGATATTTGAACTTGCCAATGTTAAGCTCTGCGAGGTGCATGGCTTAGTGCTTGCCCTTTGGCTTGAATTTCTGCGCGGCCACATGTTCATGTGGGATCAATTCTTCGGCAGGTGCATCGCCGACATGATCCAGACTGTCGCCCAGGGGCCAGCTCTTGCCCAAGCCACCGCGAGCAGCCGCCATCCAAAAGGTCATGGCACTGTTCATCATCATGCCGGAAATCATCCAAGGCATCATGGCCCACGCCATGAGGGATGGTGTGCCCTCCAAATTCTTGGCGTTCATAAAGGGCAGTTCAGAATGTTCATTCATCACGTCTCTCCTTTTACTCCGCAGCATGGCGCACCGCGCCATCGCTGGTTGAACGATAGGTATATTGGTCGATGCGCTGTTCGATCAGCGGGCGGAAATGGGTGATCAGGCCTTGGATCGGCCAAGCAGCAGCATCACCCAGCGCACAGATTGTGTGGCCTTCGATCTGCTTGGTCACTTCCAAGAGCATGTCGATCTCGCGCTTTTCGGCGCGGCCTTCGACCATGCGGCTCATCACGCGCCACATCCAGCCTGTGCCTTCGCGGCAAGGCGTGCACTGGCCACAGCTCTCATGCATATAGAACTTCGAGAGACGTGCGATGGCCTTGATCAGATCAGTGCTCTTGTCCATCACGATCACTGCCGCCGTGCCGAGACCAGAACGGAGTTTGCCCAATGAATCAAAATCCATTGGCGTGTCGATGATTTGTGCCGCTGGCACCATGCGAACTGACGAACCGCCGGGAATGACCGCCAGCAGATTATCCCAGCCGCCGCGCACGCCACCGCAATGCTTGTCGATCAACTCACGGAAGGGAACGCCCAAGGCTTCTTCAACGTTGCAGGGCGTGTTCACATGGCCTGAAATGCAGAACAGCTTTGTGCCAACATTGTTGGGGTTGCCGATGGAATTGAACCATGTGGCCCCACGGCGCAGAATGGTGCCAGCCACGGCAATTGATTCCACATTGTTCACCGTTGTCGGCGCGCCATAGAGGCCGACATTGGCGGGGAACGGCGGCTTCATGCGCGGCTGGCCCTTTTTGCCTTCGAGGCTTTCAAGCATGGCGGTTTCTTCGCCGCAAATATAAGCGCCAGCACCATGGGCGACATAGATATCCATGTCATAGCCATGGATATTGTTCTTGCCAATGAGGCGCGCTTCATAGGCTTGGTCAATCGCCGCCTGCAGGCGCTCACGTTCACGAATATATTCGCCGCGCACATAGATATAGGCGGCGGTGCAGGCCATGGCGGCACCGGCGATCAAACAACCCTCGACCAAAAGATGCGGATCATGGCGCATGATCTCGCGGTCCTTGCAGGTGCCGGGCTCGGACTCGTCGGCATTCACAACGAGATAATGCGGGCGCTCGCCCACCACCTTGGGCATGAAGCTCCACTTCAAACCGGTTGGAAATCCAGCGCCGCCCCGGCCACGAAGGCCGGAGGCTTTCATTTCATTGACGATCCAATCCCTGCCCTTGTCGATGAAGGATTTGGTGTCCAGCCAACAGCCGCGTTGCTTGGCGCCTTCAAGGCCCCAATCATGCAGGCCATAGAGGTTGGTAAAAATGCGATCTTTGTCAGCGAGCATGGCTTATTTCTTTCCCGGCTTGTCGCCAATGGCATTGTCGGGCCGCCAGCCTGTGGCCAGCTTCTTGGCCTGTTTCACCCATTCATCGCGGCGGATGCGGCCATGGAAACCTTTGAGCAGCGCGTCGACATGATCAATGTCTGCCGGGGCCCAAGACGCGATCTGGTCAAAGTGCCACACACCCGTCTTGTTCAACAGCTTTTCAAAAGCGGGACCAACCCCCCAGATCAATTTCAAATCATCGGCCTTGCCGCGCGGCTTTTTGAGCAGCTCTGGGCCAGCGGATTTGGCAGGTGCCACCTTCTTGGCAGCGGCGAGTTTCTTCGCAGGCACATCAGCAATTTTCGCAACCCGGGCCACCACCGGCGCATTGGCTGGCGGGGCCACGACTGGAGCGGGCGCGGGCGTCGCAACAGTTGCTGGTGCGGTTGGCGCGGTGGCAGCTGGAGCCGCAGCAGGTACTGGCGGCGGCGGTGGTGCCTCGACGCGTTTGAAGCTGCGCTGCTTGTTAAAGAGAGACTTGTCGGTCAGCGTTGATGCGCCACCCAAGGCCATGGAGAATTGGCGGCCATTCTGTGGGCCGGGCCTCACCGGGCGGCCCACCTGGAAATCATCAATGATTTTCTCCAGCGAGTCTGGCGTCAGGTCTTCGTAGGTGTCGCTGAACACCTGGATCATTGGCGCGTTGACGCAAGAGCCAAGGCATTCCACTTCTTCCCAGCTCAATGATCCATCGGCATTTAAATGATGCGGCTCGGTATGAATCTTGCGCTTGCACACCGCCATTAAATCTTCACTGCCACGCAACATGCAAGGTGTTGTGCCGCAGACTTGAATATGCGCTCTTCGCCCCACGGGCGAGAGTTGGAACATCGTATAGAAAGTGGCCACTTCATAAACGCGGATGAAGGACATCTCCAACATCTTGGCTACATATTCGATGACGGGTTTGGAAACCCAACCCTCTTGCTCCTGGGCGCGCCACAAAAGCTGGATCACAGCAGAGGCCTGCTTGCCCGGAGGGAATTTCGCAATGGTGCGCTTGGCCCAAGACAAATTGTCAGGTGCAAAGGAAAAGCTCGAAGGCTGAACGGGGTCTAAACGACGAACACTCACCGATCCACCTCACCAAACACGATATCAAGAGAGCCGAGCACGGCTGACACGTCGGCCAGCTGATGGCCACGGCACAAGAAGTCCATGGCTTGCAGATGGGCAAAGCCCGGCGCGCGCAGGCGGCAGCGATAGGGCTTGTTGGAACCATCGCTCACCAGATAAACGCCGAACTCGCCCTTGGGTGCTTCCACGGCCGCATAAACTTCGCCAGCGGGAACCTTGTAGCCTTCCGTATAAAGCTTGAAGTGGTGGATCAGGCTTTCCATTGAGCGTTTCATCTCGCCGCGCTTGGGCGGAACAATCTTGCCATCATCAGATGAAATCGCCCCTGCCCCAGCCGGGCCGGACAGCAAGTTCACACATTGCTTCATGATCTTCAGGCTTTCGCGCATTTCCTGAACGCGGATCAGATAGCGATCATAGTTGTCGCCATTCTTGCCCACGGGAATATCGAAATCCATTTCCGAATAGCATTCATAAGGCTGGCTCTTGCGCAAATCCCATGCGGCACCAGAGCCGCGCAACATCACGCCCGAGAAGCCCCATTTGAAGCCATCTTCCAGCGACACCACACCGATATCCACATTGCGCTGTTTGAAAATGCGATTTTCGGTGAGCAGCGTTTCGATATCATCCAGCACTTTGGGATGCGTGTCGCAGAACAGGCCAATATCATCGATCAGCTTTTGCGGCAGATCCTGATGCACGCCACCGGGGCGCACATAGGCTGCATGCATACGCGAACCACTGGCGCGCTCATAAAACACATAGAGTTTTTCGCGCTCTTCAAAGCCCCAGGTGAAAGGTGTCAAAGCGCCAACGTCCATCGCCTGGGTGTTGACGTTCATGTGGTGCGACAACAGGCGACCGATTTCAGAGTAGAGAACCCGGATGAGCTGTCCACGCTTTGGCACTGTAATTCCGAGCAATTTTTCAACCGCCAGCGCATAGGCATGCTCTTGGTTCATCGGTGCAACATAATCGAGGCGGTCGAAATACGGCACGGCTTGCAGATAGGTTTTCTGCTCGATCAGTTTTTCCGTGCCACGATGTAACAGGCCAATATGCGGATCAACACGGGTAACCAATTCGCCATCCAGTTCTAGGATCATGCGAAGCACGCCATGCGCCGCCGGATGCTGCGGGCCGAAGTTGATGGTGAAGTTGCGAAGGGTTTGCTCGGTCATTGCTTCGCCTTTTCATCGCCCGGCAGCACATATTCCGTGCCCTCCCAAGGTGAGAGATAGTCAAACTGACGCATTTCTTGAACCAGCTTCACGGGTTCGTAAACCACGCGTTTCTTTTCATCATCGTAACGCACTTCAACGTAGCCCGTTACTGGAAAGTCCTTCCGCAGCGGATGGCCGCTGAATCCGTAGTCCGTCAAGATGCGGCGCAGATCAGGATGGCCGGTGAAGACCACGCCGTAAAGATCATAGACCTCGCGCTCAAACCAATCGGCAGCAGGGAACAGTACACAAGCGGTTGGCACCTCAGTTGCCTCATCCACTTGCACCTTCAAACGCAGGCGGGAATTCTTGTAAGGACTGAGTAAATGATAAACCACATCGAAGCGCTTCTCGCGTTCGGGATAATCCGCACCACAGAGATCGATGAAAGATACGAAGCGCAAGTCAGCGTCATCATGCAGTGTCTTCAACGCTGACAGGATCTGAGCTGGTTCAACATGCAGTGTCACTTCGCCAAAAGAGGTCTCGCCACCAAGAATGGCGGCACCCAATTTCGTTTGCAGGGTTTGAAGATCAATTGTCATGGCCATCAGCGCTCAATCGTTCCGGTGCGGCGCATTTTCTTTTGCAGCATCAAGAGGCCGTAGACCAGCGCCTCTGCCGTGGGTGGGCAGCCGGGGATATAAATATCCACTGGCACGATGCGGTCACAGCCGCGCACCACGGAATAGGAATAGTGATAATAGCCACCACCATTGGCACAGGAGCCCATGGAGATCACGTAGCGCGGCTCCGGCATTTGGTCGTAAACCTTGCGCAAGGCTGGCGCCATCTTGTTAGTGAGTGTGCCGGCAATGATCATGAGATCAGACTGGCGCGGTGAGCCGCGCGGCGCGATGCCGAATCGCTCAATATCATAGCGCGGGGCAAAGGCCTGCATCATCTCGACAGCACAGCAGGCCAGACCAAAGGTCATTGGCATGATTGAGCCGGTACGGGCCCAGTTAATCAGGTCTTCCGTTGAGGTGACAAGGAAACCCTTGTCGGCCAGTTCATCATTCACATCGGAAAAGAAGGCGCGCTGGTCCGGCGATGTTTGTTCGGTCAATCCCATTCGAGGGCCCCTTTCCGCCATTCATAGATGAAGCCAATGGTGAGGATGCCCAAGAATACCATCATCGACCAGAAGCCGAAAAGCCCAATTTTACCCAGCGAAATTGCCCAGGGGAAAAGGAAAGCCACCTCAAGGTCGAAGATGATGAAGAGGATCGAGACCAGGTAAAAGCGCACATCAAATTTCATGCGCGCGTCATCAAAGGCTTCAAAGCCGCATTCATAGGCCGAAAGCTTTTCTGGGTCTGGATTCCTGACGGCGATCAGCAGCGGTGCCACCATCAGCGACAGGGCGATCAGCCCAGCAAGGCCCATGAAAATCACAATGGGCAGATAGCTTTGCAAAAGTCCGGTCATTTCACCCCGCATTGGGCCAGACAGCGCCCTGATTTGTCAATTCGCAGCGGTCGTAGCGCAGTGCGGCATGAGAGGCAAGTTTTTCAGCAACACTTCCCCTCAACAAAACAGGGCGGAA
Organism: Hyphomicrobiales bacterium; assembly: GCA_043739165.1. Taxonomy (GTDB): domain Bacteria; phylum Pseudomonadota; class Alphaproteobacteria; order Rhizobiales; family Aestuariivirgaceae; genus Aestuariivirga. The sequence goes on along the minus strand of JAYUEP010000209.1, from coordinate 3,879 downwards.
ATCCCGCCCTGTTCCGGATCTGACCATGATTGGCTTTGCCCAGACCAATCAAGCCAAATGATCACTAGGAGTTATGATGGTCATTACGAGGGTCTCCATGGTGGCCACAATCATCGTTGGCATATGAGACTCCAACGCTCGCGTTGGCTGCCAGGGCAGAAATGGCCATTGGAACGATCAATTTCAACAATGAACGTAAGGTCATTTTTCGTGCTTCCGTTTGAGTTGCCCGAATTCGACTGTCGCCGAAAAACCAAACAATGCCACCCACCAGCCGAAAAAGGTTTCGTCGAGACTTATTCCAATTTTGTACGTGACATCCGAATAGGAAGAATGAACAATCCACGCATCATCAATCCTAGTGGCAATTAATCAGAGCTTACAACAATGTAAAGTTAATTCTCGTTAACCACTTGATTTAATTTGATATTTTTTGACGCCAAAAGACATCCAGTGGTGAACCCCCTCACCGCCGCCAGCCTAACGTTGTTGCCCCAGACCAAGCTCGCAAGTCGGAGCATGCGCTTGACCAGCGGAAACTGCAACGCAGATAATGTAACTGACCTGGATGGAAATTAGGGCCTTAAAGCCGGATGGGAGGGTACCTTCCCGCGGCGTTCGGAACGGTCACGCCACGCGCACCCTCCGAAATGCCAAGTCCACCGCCTCGACTCTGTCGTTTCAGAGAGTCGTTGCGGCAATTGGGTTCACAACCGGGCGTTATGCGCCCGGTTGAATGTCCTGGTTGCCCACTCGATGGGCTTGAAGTCGCGAGGAACCGGCGTCAGTTATCCGTGCCCTTCTTGCCGCCCTTCTGGTCTTGATGGTCGTTGTGATCTTCTGAACCTTTGTGTTCGTTCGAGTCTTTGTGATCACTGCCACCGTCATGACCTACATGGTCATCGGTGTGGTTGGGGTTGCCTTCATGATTTGAGTGCTCATGGTGATCACCGCTGCCATCATGGCTCCCCTGTTCGTGTTGGCTGCTGCCGCCATCATGGTTTTCTTGTCCGTTCTGGCTGTGGTTACCATCATGGGCTTCGTGTTCACGTTGGTTACGCCCGTCATCATGGTTTTCCTGCCCGTTTTGGCTGTGGTTGCCATCATGATTTTCATGTTCATGTTGGTTGCGGCCGCCATCACGGTTTTCCTGCCCGTTTTGGCCGCGGCTCCCGTCATGTGTTCCCAGCTCTTTTTGGTCGTGGCTGTCGTCATGAGATTCATGGTGTTCCCCGCCACGTTTGCCTCCATCCTTATCGTGCTTGTGGTGATCGCGACCACCTCCCTGGTTTTCGATTTCGTGATGATCGCGGCCCCCATCACGGCCCCAGTGATGGCCGTGTTCGCCATTATCTTCGTGGGCATGGTGGTGGCGTTCACCCTCACCCCTGTGGTGGTGTTCTTTATGGTCACCATCTTCATGGTGTTTGTGCCCACGATGTCCGTCGCCGTCGTGATGACGGTAATGCTTATGGTGATGCTCGCCGTCATCATCATGGTGATGTCGATGGTGTTTATGATGGTGGTGTCGAGGATGGTCCACGCAATCATCATTGCCATCGCATTTTGGCGGTGGAGGTGTGACCGGGGGCACATACACAGGTGGCACGAAGAGAGCAAGACCGCCACCTTCACCAAGGATACCGCAAGCTTGTTTCTTGTTGATGCCCGACCACACGCTTTCCGGCCCCCAGTGGTTCACTGCGTAAGCACAACGGCAAGTATCTGTGCCGCGCCCACTCTCATCAAGTTTGCAGAATTGTTTGATCGGCGCCGCTCCCGGCGTTGCGGAAAATGCGCTGGTTGCAGTGGACAGGCCGAAAGCTGCCAACACAACGCTGGTGGACAAAAATGCCCGGTACATCTTGTTCGACATTCCTTTAACTCCATTTTACAAACTGACTGCACGCACGGCGAAGATGGTGAATCTCGGTTCCACCTCGCCAGCGTGCCCAAAACCCACAGCTTCCGGCGCAGTCGTGCTGGAGTTGCGGATCACCACAGCCCTGAAAACGTGAAATCCTGCGTGCCCAACTGTCATGCGGCCAAGCAGAAGCCTTCACCGTTTGCCAAGGCAAACAGACCAACCTGCGCGGATCTCGCGCAGGCATTATTTCAAAGATCCCGATTGTTTTTCTGTCGCCGAAACAGCGTCAATCGCGGAACGTGGTCCGCATCTCGCCAAACCGGTTGCCATGGCTCTGGCCCGGTCGGTGTCCATTGGCTGCGGCACAGTTCGCAGCCGATATTTTCTTTTGCAGCGAAAACCAGAGTGGAAGCCCGATCGCCCTCAACCCGCTCTGCTGCGTCTACGGAACCCAAAGGCCCCAAGTCCTCCTGCCCTAGTTAGAATTGAGCATAACCTGTGCATAAACGCAACATGCTGTTTACGTTTTATTAAACAATATCGTTAACTTTTCAGCCTTTGATTCGGGGCATCTGTTTGCTTCGCTGGGGCAAGCAGCCGCAATCAGCGGTATTGGCATATGCAAAACAATCGGTGAGTGTTTGGCGAAAACGATGGCCAAGTGGCGAGTGTTGTTTTCGCAGGGTCAGTCTTCTGGGCGAGCACAACTCGCCAGGGCCAAAACCCGATCAGCTCTTAGAGCTACAATGTGTGTTGTGTGTGAGGGAGCAAATGGCGCGAAAGACGGGGCTCGAACCCGCGACCTTCGCCGTGACAGGGCGACGCTCTAACCAACTGAGCTACTTCCGCAACTTGCGTGAACCGGGCAATTAGAGGAGCGCCCCTGCCCTGTCAAGCACTCGCCGCCGCAGATCGCCGCTTTCACTGCATGCCTTGCGCATGAGTCTGCTATGGCAAAGCACCATGAGATTCTTCAGCAACGACGCCATCAACCGCATCTATTTTCATTCCGGCCTGCAAGGCTTTGCCGCCAATTGCGGCGGGGCCTTCATCTATGTCTATTTGCTGCAGGCGGGTATTTCCCTGCCCTTGGTGTTTGTGATCATTGCCGCAGTGGTGTTGTCGCGGCTGGCCTTGCGCGTTTTCGTGGTGCCGGTTGTGAAGCGCATCGGGCTGAAACAGGCACTGTTCATGGGCACCATGATTGATGCTTCGAGTTATCTGGTGCTGGGCCAAGTCAAAGGGCTTTCGACTTGGCTTCTTGCCTATGTGGCCGTCGCCTCCTTGGGAACCACATTCTATTGGACCTGTTATCACGCCGTGGTGGCCAGGCTTGGGGATGATGAACATCGTGGCTCGCAAGTGAGTGCGCGCGAGGCGGTGTTTGCGGTGACCGCCATTATCGGCCCATTGGTGGGCGGTGCGGCGTTCACGCTCTTCGGACCTTTCGCTGCCTTTGCGCTGGCAGCGGCTTCCTATGCGCTGGCAGCACTGCCGCTTTTGGGCCTGCCGCAAATGGACATTCCTGCAGAAATGGAAATGACGCGCGATACCAAGATTTTTGCCTTCAGCCTGCCTTTTTCGGACGGGCTGGTGGCAGCGGCGGTGAACTTTGGCTGGAAACTTGTATTGTTTCAGGCGCTGGGCAGCAGTTTTGAGGCCTTTGGCGGAGCACTTTCCGTTGCTGGGCTGGTGGGTGCTGCCATGGGTCTGATGTTCGGGCGGTTGATTGATCTTGGTCATGGCGCCCGCGCCATTCAAATGGGCCTCGCCGCCATGGGGCTTAGCGTGCTTGCGGAAGGTCTTGGTTTTGGCGCGTCGTGGAGTGCTTTGGCTGCCACCATGTTGGCGGCTATTTCAGTGCCTATCTATATGTCCTCAACCCTGTCGGCCTATTATAACGTTGGCAAGGCGAGCGGCTGCAGCTTGCGCTTCAACGCGGTTGGCGAAAATGGCTTTGACAGTGGCGCGGGCTTTGGTTGTCTCTTTGCGGCTTTGATCACATGGGCAGG
>JAYUEP010000208.1:0-3234 GCA_043739165.1 Hyphomicrobiales bacterium | reverse complement strand
CCCCATCATGTCAGCGGCGATGGACACGGTAACTGAGGCTCCAATGGCCATTGCTATGGCGCAGGCTGGCGGCATTGGCGTCATCCACAAGAATCTGGAGCCCGCCCAACAGGCCGAACAGGTGGCGCGCGTGAAGCGCTTTGAAAGCGGCATGGTGGTGAACCCCATCACCATTGCGCCGGATGCCACCTTGGGCGATCTCATGGCCCTCAAGAACCGCCGCAAGGTTTCGGGCATTCCGGTGGTGGATGAATTCGGTAAACTCTCCGGCATCATCACCAACCGCGATGTGCGCTTCACCACGGACATGAACGGCAAAGTGGCTGAGTTGATGACGCGCAATCTCGTCACCGTCCGTGAAGGGGTGGAGCGTTCGGAAGCCCAGCGCCTCTTGCACAAGCACCGCATCGAAAAGCTCATCGTGGTGGATGATGATTTCAAATGCCTCGGCCTCATCACGGTCAATGACATGGAAAAGGCGGCGGATCATCCGCTGGCCGCTAAAGACCATCAGGCAAGGCTGCTGGTTGCCGCAGCTACGGGCACAGGCGACAACGGCTTTGCCCGCGCGGAAGCGCTGATTGATGCAGGCGTGGATGTGTTGGTGGTGGATACGGCCCATGGCCACTCCATCCATGTTGCCAATCAAGTCACCCGCATCAAGAAACTGTCGAACCGTGTGCAATTGATCGCGGGTAATGTTGCAACGGCAGAAGCCGTGAAAGCGCTGATCGATGCAGGCGCAGATGCGGTAAAGGTGGGGATCGGCCCGGGCTCCATCTGCACCACGCGCGTTGTGGCAGGCGTGGGCGTTCCGCAATTCTCGGCCATCATGGAATGCGCCGAAGAAGGCATGAAGCAGAATGTTCCCGTGATAGCCGATGGCGGCATCAAACTCTCAGGCGACATGGCCAAAGCCTTGGCAGGCGGCGCATCGGTTGTGATGATGGGTTCCATGCTGGCGGGCACCGATGAAGCGCCCGGCGAAGTCTATCTCTACAATGGCCGCAGCTATAAATCCTACCGCGGTATGGGTAGCGTCGGCGCCATGGCGCGCGGCTCGGCGGATCGATATTTCCAGCAGGACGTCGGCAACACGTTGAAGCTGGTGCCCGAAGGGATCGAAGGCCAGGTGCCCCACAAGGGATCTGTGGGCGCGGTTCTGCATCAGATGGTGGGTGGTCTGCGTGCGGCCATGGGCTATGTGGGGGCCGCAACAATTCCTGAGCTTCAGACCAAAGTGCAATTCGTGCGCATCACCAATGCCGGCCTGCGCGAAAGCCACGCCCATGATGTGATGATCACCCGTGAAGCGCCGAATTATCAGCGGAGCAACACGTGACGCAAATCCATTGGTTGTTGCTGCCGCTCTTCATCCACATGGGGCTTCTCATCTATGTGGGCGTCCGCACGGTTAAGGGCCGGGTCAACGCCGTCATGTCCCGAACCACGCGTCTGAATGAAATCGCGCTCAACAGCTCAAATTGGCCCGAAGATGTGCGCAAGTTAGGCAACAATTTCTCCAACCAGTTTGAAGTGCCAACCCTGTGGTATGCGCTCTGTGGCTTGCTGGTGGCGACGGCCAAGGTGGACAGTGTTGAAGTTACATTGAGCTGGCTCTTTGTCGCCGCGCGCTTCGTGCATATCATCATTCACACGGGCAGCAACAATGTGCGCTACCGCATGTTTGCTTTCCTCACCAGCTTTGCCGCACTCACTGCCATGTGGGCATGGTTCGGGCTCAGGCTGTATTTTCTGGGCTAAAACATGAAACTCGCTGGCCGCGTTGCAGCGGCGATAGATATCATCACTGAAATCACCACGCGCAATCGCCCGGCTTCTGAAGCCTTGCGCGATTGGGGCAAGGCGCACCGCTTTGCTGGCTCGACCGATAGGCACGTGGTGGGGACATTGGTGTTCGACACTTTGCGCCGCAAGAATTCTGCGGCGGCCCTGATGAAAGATGATGCACCTCGCGCCGTGGTTTTGGGCACGCTCTCGCTGGTATGGAAGCTGAGCGTCGGCGAAATCGCAAGCCTCGCGGCAGAGCCCTTCGGCCCCGGCGCATTGACGCAACTGGAATCCGCCACCCTCGCCAATCCATTGCCATCGGGGCAGCCAACTTTCGTGCAGGGTGATTTTCCAAAATGGCTTCAGCCACAGCTGGAAGCCGCTTTCGGAGATAGCGTCGTCTCTGAACTTTCCGCACTTGCCGAACGCGCGCCAGTGGATTTGCGCGTCAACACATTGCGGGCCACGCGCGAAGATGTTTTGGCCACCCTGACCAAATTCGGCGCGCAAACTACAAGCCTTTCGCCTTGGGGCATCCGCATTCCCGCACCGGGCATCGAGACGCGCAATGTCAACGTCGAGGCTGAACCTTCGCATGGCCTCGGTCAGTTCGAAGTGCAGGATGAAGCCTCACAAATTGCTGCGGCCCTCACGGGTGCCGGGCCCGGCGAGACGGTTTTGGATCTTTGCGCCGGGGCAGGGGGCAAGTCCCTTGCACTCGCGGCCTTGATGCAGAACAGCGGAAAACTTGTCGCCCATGATCGTGACAAACACCGCCTGCGTCCAATCTTTGAGCGCATCACAAGGGCGGGAGCCACGAACTTGGAAGTTGTCGCGGCAGACGAAAGCCACAAGCTCAATCGGCCAGACGGTTATGATCTCGTCGTGGTCGACGCACCCTGCACAGGTTCAGGCACATGGCGAAGAAAGCCCGATGCCAAATGGCGCTTGGGTGAGAAGCAATTGCAGGTGCGTTTGAACGAGCAGGCCAAGGTTTTGGATCAAGCGGCACTTCTGGTAAAAAAGGGCGGGCGGCTGGCCTATTTCACTTGCTCAATCCTGCCTGCCGAAAACCAGGATCAGGTTTCTGCCTTTCTGAAACGCCATCCAAGTTTCAAGATTATTCCGTATACAGAGCAATGGCTGAAAACCTTGCCCTCAGCGCCACCACGCTCCGCCAACAACCGCACCGACGTGTTGCAACTCACACCACAGATGCACAGGACGGACGGGTTCTTTGTCGCCCTGCTGGCGAAGGGGTGAATGCCTGCAAGGCCCTTACTGCAGCTGCCAAACGATGTTCACATCAGATGAAATCGTCATCTGGCCCTGAGCCATGGGAACGGGCGCATCCATGGCCATGCCACGCGCCGCCTTCATCACCATCGGCGTAGGCACCGGCATGCCACCGCCGCTCTCCGTGATTGTGATGATGGGCCCCAG
>JAYUEP010000207.1:0-3252 GCA_043739165.1 Hyphomicrobiales bacterium | reverse complement strand
TGATCTGCCATCCATTGTCGCAATAGTTGCATGGACATGGTTTGCGGCGTACCCACACCGCGCGCCAGCAGGACGGCACCGATACCTGTGTAGGTTTGGCCGTTCTTGGCCGCATAAGAGAGGCGAATCACTTCGCCTCCCGGCAGCGCCACCCGGCCATTGCCCTGCACATGAATGAAGAAGGCATCGACCCAGCTTTTGACGAAGCAGATTTCAAGGCCCCTGCCCGCCAAAGCGCCGTGCTCGATTTCCTTGCGGGTGAAATACACAGATGGGCCGCCGTTCACGCGACGGCCATAGGTGAGACCGGTGGCGTTGGTTTCGGCTTCGGCGAACGTGACGAGATCCTCAGGCTTGGCATAGAGAGGTACGGGATATTCGGCGCTCTGCGTAAGTGAGCCTTCGGCCAGAGGTTCATAATAGCCGGTGAAAAGGCCCTCAGGTCGCTCAGAATCGCTGACACGCAAGGGAACAAATTCGCTTTCGAAAAAGCTGCGGGCAGATTTTGCCATCAACGCCTTTTTACATACACCTAGCCAATCTTCGCGTTTACCGCCAAATTTCGCTTCGCGTTTGAAGCCGTGGCCCTGTTCCAACATTTCGCAGGCGGAACGCTGAAAAGCTTCGAGCGCCGGCTGAAGATCATCAGCCAACCAGCCCGCAATTTCCGCAAAGCTGATCTTTGTCAGCGCATCAGTCATGGGTTTCGGCCAGGCGCCAGGAATTCTCGGCTCCCGTCAAATCTCGCTCAAAGGTCCAAAGCTCCTTGATGATCGTAGAAGCCTTTTCATCACCGCTGATGAGATTGCCCGATCTATCTTTGATCGCAGTAACGATTTGCGATTCAAAGGCAATGACAAGCGCGGCCGTATTTTCGGGCATCTGGGCATCGGCCAATTTGCAGGACTTGATGCCAATGAAATGGAACAAAGCAACCTCGCCGGCCTGCTTGCGCCTGACGATTTCCTTTTCGAAAGCCTGAAAGGTTTGCGGCGTGAGCAGCGGCTGCAAAGTTGCCAGATCGCCCTTGGCGAAAGCTTCCAAGATATGTTCATGCGCCAACTTCGCGTTGGTTATAAAAGCATCGGTGTTGAAAAGTGGTTCCTTGGCAGTGATCCGCAACAAGGCATTGGCCATGGCAGAGTTTTCTGTCGCATAGCCCTGCCACACTGGCTTTGTGGGAACCGGTTCCAACACCAGATCAGTCGGGCTGGGTTCGGTCTGGATGGGCTCCGCCGCAGGCTTTGGTTCAAAGCCATTACGCTGGCCGAGGATTTGCCAAAGCTTGAAACCGGCAATGGCGGCGATGGCAAGCATCAGGAGGTTGAGCGGATCTGAGAAAAAGGTCATGAACCCATTTGGCATTTAAGTGGGCTGATTTCAATTGAAGCCGTTCTCTTGCGGCTCAGGCGGCTTCATGATAGCTCCCCTTACGAAACCCAAAGAGGCAAAAATGGCGAAAAAAGTCATCAAGACAGCTCCCCGCAAGGCTCCTGCCAAAATTCCAAACGGCACAGCTCAAAAAGTTCAGCCGACAGCAACAGCCGCGCCGCCAAAGCCTGTGCAATTGAGCGCACCGGAACCACAACCCGGCGCGCAGCCTTCCATGCGCATCCTCGGCCAATATCTCAAAGACCTCAGCTTTGAGAATCCCAACGCGCCACAGTCACTCGGCCAACAGGCCAAACAGCCGGACATCAATATTTCCGTCAATGTTAACGCCCGCAATTTGGGGCCAATTGATTTTGAAGTTGAACTGCACTTGGACGCCAAGGCGACAGGCGATGGCAAAGTGATCTTTGCCGCTGAAATTCTTTACGCTGGCATGTTCCGGATGGAGAACTTCCCGCAGAACCTGTTGCAAGCCGCGGTACTCATTGAATGCCCGCGCATGTTGTTCCCTTTTGCACGGCAGATATTGGCTGATGCGACGCGCAACGGCGGCTTCCCGCCCTTGATGCTGGACCCCATTGATTTTGCCAGCATGTATCAGAAGCGGATGCAGGCCCAGCCGCAAGGCCAAGCCTAAGCACTCCCCTCAAGTTCTACTGACGCCACAACGCGCCATCACCAAGACTGGTGATGGCTTTTTCGTGCGCATCCATTTCCGCCTCTGTGAGGCGTGGGGCGAGCGGTCGTGGTCGGCTCGCTGAAGTCGTCTGCAAATGGGCGGCAGCGGAACTGGCTTTGATGGTTGTCTGGGCGAGACCAAAGCTGGTCTGCTTTCCGCCAATCATTTCAAGATAAACGTCCGCCAGCAATTCTGCGTCCAACAAAGCGCCGTGCTTGGTGCGCTTGGAATTGTCGATGCCGAAACGTTTACACAAGGCATCAAGACTGTTCGGGCCCATGGGATGGCTGCGCCGCGCCAGGGCCAAAGTATCGATCACCCGGTCCATCGGTATGGCCAATCGTTCGATATAGGACAATTCGGCATTGATAAAGTTCATGTCGAAGCCGGCATTGTGGATGACGAGCGTGGCATCTCCGATGAAGGTCAGAAAGTCTTCGGCCTGGGTGGCGAAGAGTGGCTTGTCTTTGAGGAAGGCAGAGGAAAGGCCGTGAACGGCTTCGGCCTCCTTGGGCATGTCGCGTTCGGGATTCAGATAGACATGGTAGGTCTTGCCTGTTGGCAAATGGTTCAAGAGTTCGACGGCTCCGATCTCCACAATGCGGTGGCCCTGGGCGGGATCGAGGCCCGTGGTTTCAGTATCGAGAATGATTTCGCGCAAGATTTAGACCCCCCACTCTTCCAGCACAGCAAGAAGAGATTTCTTCATTTCCAAAAGTGACGAAGTGTTGTGTATCACGGCGTCGGCGCGGCGGCATTTCTCGGCATCTGGCATCTGGCGGGCGAGGACGAGGTTCAAGCGTTCTTCTGTCATACCGGGTCTGGCCAGAGCGCGGGCGCGTTGAAGTTCTGGCGTTGATGATATGACGATGGTCTTGTCCACGGCCTTGTCAGCACCCACTTCAAAGAGGAGCGGTATGTCCAAAACCACACCCTTGGCACCTTGCGCTTCCGCAGCGGCGATGAAGGCTTCTCGGCGTTTGGCGATTTCGACGTGAATCTTCTTTTCCAGCCGGGCCAGTAGGGCTGGGTCTTTCAACACCTGTGCGGTGACGATTTGGCGATCGACTTTGCCCAATCGGGTCGCCTTGTTGCCAAAGATGTGGACCCGGATTTCACATGACCTTGCGGATTGGATTGACCGGCTCTATTGCTATGGGCAAATCAGAGGCGGCGAATAT
>JAYUEP010000206.1:0-9772 GCA_043739165.1 Hyphomicrobiales bacterium | reverse complement strand
GCAGTTTCCGCACCGCCGTCTTGCGGCCCACTTCCTTTTCTTGCCGCATGCGCATGCGTTCTTCGGCGCGTTCGACGATCCAATTGAGCAATTTGTCGGCCTGCGCCGGGTGGCCGGAGAGCCAATGATCAAAATGATCGCGAACCGCAGTCTCGACAATCTTGGTGGCGTCAATCGTTGCCAGCTTGTCCTTGGTCTGGCCCTGGAATTCCGGCTCACGAATGAAAACCGAAAGCATGGCTCCGCCCTGCACCATCACATCATCAGCGGTGATCACGCCGCCGCGTTTGTTGCCCGCAAGTTCGGCATAGTCCTTGAGGCTGCGCAGCAACGCATAGCGAAAGCCCGTTTCATGCGTGCCGCCATTGGGTGTGGGAATCGTGTTGCAATAGGATGAAATGAAGCCATCATCGCCACCAAACCAGGCAATGGCCCATTCCACACTGCCATGGCCGCCCGTCTTTTCAACCTTGCCTGAAAAGACATCATCGACCACGCGGGGCATGCCGTCGAGGCGTTCTTCCAAAAAGTCTTTCAGGCCGCCGGGAAAATGGAACACGGCTTCTTCAGGAATGTCCTTGTCCTTGATCTGGGCGGCATCACAATGCCAGCGGATTTCCACGCCGCCGAAGAGATAGGATTTAGAGCGCGCCATTTTGTAAAGCCGTGCCGCGCTGAAGGCGATATTGCCCTTGCCGAAGATTTGTTGATCAGGAAGGAATTTCACCATCGTGCCACGACGGCCCGACACTTTACCAAGCTCCTGCAGCTTGCCTAACGGCTTGCCGCGTTGGAATTCCTGCCGATAAAGCTGCCCGCCGCGCGCCACTTCCACGATGAGGTGTTCGGACAAAGCATTGACCACCGAAACGCCCACCCCGTGCAATCCGCCAGAGGTTTCATAGGCACCTGAGTCAAACTTGCCGCCCGCGTGGAGCACCGTCATCACCACTTCGATGGTGGATTTGTCTTTGAACTTGGGATGCGGCTCTGGCGGAATGCCTCGACCATTGTCGGTGATGGCCAGATAGCCATCGGCCGCATAATCCACTTCAATGCGGCTGGCATGACCAGCGACAGCCTCATCCATCGCATTGTCGATCACTTCAGCAAATAGGTGATGCATGGCATTGGCGTCGGTGCCGCCGATATACATGCCAGGGCGGCGGCGCACCGGCTCCAAGCCTTCCAGCACTTCGATGTCAGCCGCAGTATAACTGTCCTCGCCCCGCTGTTTGGCCGTGGCCTTGGGCGCAGCCTTCACTTGCTCAGGCAAAGCACCAAAGAGATCAGACGGGGAGGGTTTTTTTGCCATGTAAGTTCCGAATCATTCCAACAAAGTTGCGAAGTTCTTAGTGCAGCCTTGCAGGAGATCAAAGCACTGCGCAGAACGTCACAATTTAACCCTTGAAGCAAGCCGCTGTTCTGTTAGTGAAACAGCACAAAAACAGCAAATGCTGTGGAGGGTATCATGGCAGATTGGCCAATTCATGCGTCCTGGAAGGGACCCATTGTCATCATCGGTTTTGGTTCGATTGGCCATGGCACATTGCCACTGATCTTGCGCCATATTGTTTGCGACCCGAGCCAGATCACGGTGGTTGATCCTTCAACCGAATGGAAACACCTTGCCGACAAGCAGAATGTCAATTTTCTGCAAATTGCACTGACGGGAGAGAACTATCGCTCGGTCTTACAACCATTGTTGCAATCTTCCGAACAACCAATGATCGTGAACCTGTCTGTGGATGTGGATTCGCTTGACATGATGCGGATCGCCCGGACCACCAATGCACTCTATATCGATACAGTGATCGAGCCTTGGCCCGGCTATTATTTCAACGCCAAGGTATCGAATGCAGAGCGCACCAACTATGCGCTGCGCGAGAGACTGTTGGCGCTCAAAACCAAACTTGGCAAAGGGCCAACCGCTGTCTCTTGCTGTGGCGCCAACCCCGGCATGGTATCCTGGTTTGTCAAACGTGCACTGCTCATCCTCGCGGCTGATTTGGAAATTGAGGCCCCTCAGCCGACATCACGCATAGAATGGGCCAAGTTGATGAAGCGGCTCGGCGTCAAAGGCATTCACATAGCCGAGCGCGACACCCAGCGTGCCAAGAACCCAAAGCCCGTCGGCACATTCGTCAACACATGGTCCGTCGAGGGCTTCATTTCGGAAGGCAAGCAACCTGCGGAATTGGGCTGGGGCACGCATGAGAAGAAACTGCCACCAGACGGCCGCAGGTTCAAAACCGGCAGCAAGGCCGCGATCTATATGGAACGGGCCGGGGCGGAAACAAAAGTACGCACATGGGTACCCGATGTCGGTCCACAATTTGGCTTTTTGGTCACCCACAATGAGGCAATCTCGATTTCAGATTACTACACCGTCGGCTTTGGCAAGGATGTGAGCTATCGCCCCACCTGTCACTATGCCTACCACCCTTGCAATGATGCCGTCTTGTCTCTGCATGAAATGTTCGGCAATGGCGGGCAGCACCCGAAACACCAACATATCCTGACGCCGGATGAGATCCTCTCGGGTCAGGACCGATTGGGCGTCTTGCTTTATGGCCACAAGAAGAACGCTTATTGGTATGGCTCGCAATTGTCGATCGAAGAAGCCCGCAGCCTTGCTCCCTACCAATCCGCAACTGGATTGCAGGTGACTTCCGCCGTCTTGGCAGGATTGGTTTGGGCCATCGAGAATCCAAATCAGGGTGTTGTCGAAACCGACGAGATGGATTTTGAGCGTTGCCTCGAAATCCAACAGCCTTATTTGGGAAATGTCGGTGGCGTCTATACAGATTGGAACCCACTCAAAGGCTATGACGGTCTATTTGGTGGGCCAGCGGACAAGCGTGACCCTTGGCAGTTTTCAAATATTTTGGTGCGCTAGTGCCCACTTTGTTGCGGGCGGCTTCGCGCCTAACATGAAGCGATGAAAAAGATTCGCAGACTCGTTCTTTCCACCTTGATTTGTGGCGCGCTGACGCAAGCGGCTTTCGCCACCCCCAAGGGCGGCATCGCCATGCATGGCGAGCCTACCTTGCCGGAAGACTACAAGTCCTTGCCCTATGCCAATCCCAACGCCCCACAGGGCGGGATTTTTAAACAGGCGCTGACCGGAACCTTCGACAGCCTCAACCCCTTCATCGTCAAGGGCAACGTGGCTACGGGTGCACGCACCTATGTGTTCGAAAGCCTGATGGGCCGCAATTGGGGCGAGGCCTTTTCGCTCTACGGCCTTCTGGCGCAGAGCATCGATGTTTCGGAAGACCGGCAGGTCTTCACCTTCAAGATCAGGCCCGAGGCCAAGTTTTCTGATGGCTCAGCCGTGACTGCAGCCGATGTGCAGTTTTCACTTGAGACACTGCGCGACCATGGCAGGCCGAATTTCAAGGGCAACTACGGCAAGATCACCCAGATCGAAACGCCCGATGATCACACCATCACTTTCCACCAGGACAAGGGCGACCGTGAGCTGCCGATGATCATCGCCCTCATGCCTATTCTGCCCAAGGCGCAATGGGCGGGCAAGGACTTCGAAGCAACATCGCTTGAACCCATGATCGGCACCGGCCCCTATGTTTTCGGCGACGTCAAAGCGGGCGAGAGCGTGACACTCAAAAAGAACCCTAGTTATTGGGGCAAGGATTTGGCCTTCAACAAGGGTCTGTGGAATTTCGATACGCTGCGCTTTGATTATTATAAGGATGCCAACACCGCCTTTGAAGCCTTCAAGAAAGGCGACGCAGATATTCGCATCGAGAGTGATCCGGTGCGCTGGTCAACCGGCTTCAAGTTCCCTGCCGTCGATGACGGCAAGGTGAAGCTTGAAACTTATGTGAGCAAAATGCCCGCCGCCACCACGGGCTTCGCCTTCAATATCAGAAAGCCGATTTTCGCCGACCCGCGTGTGCGTGAGGCCTTGGTGGATGCGTTTGATTTTGAATGGGCCAATGCCAATTTGTTCAACAACCTGAACAAACGCATTTATGGATATTATTCAGGTTCATCCCTTTCGTCACAAGGCAAGGCGGCGGACGCAGGCGAACTCGCCGTTCTGGGCGACAACAAAGGCGGTTTGCGCGCCGACATGCTGGACGGCTCATACAGGCTTCCGGTGTCGGATGGTTCGGGGCGGGACCGCAAGATGCTGAAGAAAGCGGTGGATCTCTTGGGTGACGCGGGATGGAAGATTGGTGACACAGGATTGGTCAATGACAAGGGGGAAGCCTTTGCGTTCACCATCACCATCCAAAACCCAGATCAAGAGAAGATCGCACTTCACTTTCAACGCAGCCTGCAGATGATTGGCATCAAGGCCGAAGTCAAAAAGATCGACGACACCCAGTTCAAGCAACAGCAGACCAGTTACGACTACGACATGATTCCGGTGGCCTGGTATAACTCGCTCTCGCCCGGCAACGAACAGACCCTCTATTTCGGTTCGTCCGGCAAGACCACGCCGGGTACACGCAATTACCCGGGAATTGCAGACCCTGCCGTCGATCACGCCATTGAAGCCATGCTCCACGCGAAATCGCAGGAAGATTTCGAGGCCGCCGTGCGGGCGGAGGACCGCCTTTTGGTGGCTGGTTTCTACATCGTGCCCTTCTACGCGCCCGACCAATGGGTGGCGCGGTGGAGCCAAATCGGTTCCAACCCACCCGACAAGCAGCCCCTGCCCGGATTTGAAGGTACGACCCTGTGGTTCCAACAATGAAGATTGAAGTCGTTTCTGACGTAATTTGCCCATGGTGTTTTCTCGGAAAACGGCGTCTGGACAAAGCCTTAGCACTGGTACAAGATATGAAAGCTGAAGTGATCTTCAGGCCTTTCTTTCTCGATCCTTCTATTCCACCGGATGGATTTGACCGCCACCGATATCTGTCAGATAAGTTTGGTGAAGCCAGATTGGCCACTCTTCACAAACCACTTGAAGATGCGGGTGCAAAAGATGGCGTTCCCTATCATTTCGACAAGATCACCCGCACGCCCAACACCTTGGATGCGCACCGCCTGATCCGCTGGGCCCACCAAGCGGGCAAGCAGGCTGAAGTGGTGGAAGCCCTGTTCTGTGCCTATTGGCGCGATGGCAAGGATGTGGGTGACGCTGCGGTACTGGTCGATATCGCCAAATCCTGCGGCATGGATGGCACGGAAGTTCAAAGACTGCTGCCAACGGAAACAGATTGCGTCGCGGTGATGGATGAGGTGCAGAAAGCCTATGCACTGGGCGTGCAAGGCGTTCCGACCTTTATCATCAACCAGAAATACGGCATCTCCGGCGCGCAAGAAGCGGAAGCCTTGGCCAGCGCCATAAGGCAGGTGGCCGCAAAAGCTTAAGCCGCCAGCTTCACCAAATTCTGCAGCAGCAAGCGCGCACCCTTGAGGCGTTGCACCGGTGTGGCCCATTCCCGCATCAACACCAGCGACATATCGGGCCGGAGCTTGGCAAGTGTTCCCTGCCCACTGATCCATTGCACCAAGGCTGACGGATTGGGGAAGATGCCCTTGCGGAAGGTGACGGTTGCCCCCTTGGGCCCGGCATCGACTTTCTCGACATTGGCCTTGCGGCAGAGGATCTTGATCGAAACGATATCCAGAAGATGATCCAACTCATCGGGCCGCTTGCCGAAACGGTCATGCAGTTCCGCCGCAAAAGCATCAAGATCACCCTGCTCGACGAAATCCGCCAAGCGGCGATAGAGGCCAAGGCGCACTTGCAAATCGGTCACGTAGGATTCAGGGATCAGCACCGATGTGCCGATGTTGATGGAGGGCGACCATTGGCCTTCTTCCTGGGCTTCATCGCCGCCCGAACGCATCGCCGCCACGGCTTCCTCCAGCATGGATTGATAAAGCTCAAAGCCCACTTCGCGGATATTGCCATGCTGCTCCTCGCCCAAAAGATTGCCAGCGCCGCGAATATCCAAATCATGACTGGCAAGGTTGAAGCCAGCGCCGAGTGAATCCAGAGACTGCAACACTTTCAAGCGGCGCTCAGCGGTGGCCGTCAACTTCTTGTTGGGAGGGGTGGTGAGCAAAGCGTAGGCGCGCTGCTTGGAACGACCGACGCGACCGCGCAATTGATAAAGCTGCGCCAGGCCAAACATGTCAGCGCGGTGGATGATCAAGGTGTTGGCTGTTGAAATATCAAGGCCGGATTCAACGATGGTGGTGGAAAGCAACACATCAAAGGCACGGTCATAAAAACCGGTCATGATGTCTTCCAGCTCGGTGGGGGGCATCCGGCCATGGGCGGCGCGGAATTTGATTTCAGGCACCGCCTCGCGCAGGAAGGCCGCGATTTCATCAAGATCGGAAATGCGCGGCACAACATAGAAACTCTGCCCGCCGCGGAAATGCTCGCGCAGCAAATGCTCACGGATAATGACGGGGTCAAAGGGTGACACATAGGTGCGCACCGCCAACCGGTCGAGTGGTGGCGTGGTGATCAAGGACATTTCGCGCACACCAGAAAGGGCAAGCTGCAAAGTGCGCGGGATGGGCGTTGCAGAAAGTGTGAGCACATGAACGTTGGCCCGCATTTGTTTGAGCCGCTCTTTGTGTTTGACGCCGAAGTGTTGTTCTTCGTCGATGATCAAGAGCCCGAGATCGCGAAACTTCACACTCTCTGCCAACAGGGCATGTGTCCCGATGACGATATCGATGCTGCCATCCACAAGTCCCGCTTTGACCAGTTCAACCTCTTTGCGTCCGACAAGGCGTGAGGCTTGCCCCAAGCGCAAAGGCAAGCCCTTAAAGCGTTCCACAAAAGTCTTGTAGTGCTGGCGGCACAGCAATGTGGTCGGAACAACCACAGCAACTTGTTTGCCGGCATAAGCTGCGACAAAGGCAGCCCGCAAAGCGACCTCGGTTTTGCCAAAACCTACATCGCCACAAATGAGCCTGTCCATCGGGCGGCCCTTTTGCAGATCGTCCAGAACAGCTTCAATCGATGTGAGTTGATCTTCGGTTTCCTCATATGGAAAGCGGGCACAGAATTCGTCGAAAGCACCCTCGGCAGGTGCCAAGACATCGCCCGCCTTCAGCTCACGCGCCGCTGCGGTCTTGATCAGATCACCGGCGATTTCACGGATGCGTTGCTTGAGCTTGGCCTTCTTGGCCTGCCACGCGCCACCGCCCAAACGATCAAGCTGAACGCCTTCAGTTTCCGAACCATAGCGCGACAGCAATTCAAGGTTTTCAACGGGCAGAAACAGCCGCGCGTTGTCGGCATAAGTGAGCAACAGGCAATCATGCGGCGCGCCCTGAACTTCGATGGTCTGCAATCCTTCGAAACGCCCGATTCCGTGATCAACGTGAACCATCAGATCGCCCGGTGCCAGGGCCGAAAGCTCGGACAGGAAATCGGCAGCTTTCTTGGCCTTTCGAGCACGGCGCACCAAACGGTCGCCAAGAATATCCTGCTCAGAGATGATGGCTAGCCCAGGGGCTTCGAAGCCTTGTTCCAACGGTAGAACGATCACGCCAGCGATGGTGGCTTCCAGCGCCGCAGCGCTGGACCAGTCCTGCAACAACACAAGGGGCGCCAACTCATGGTCGCGCAAGATTGTGGTGAGCCTGTCAGCTGAGCCTTCACTCCAACAGGCAATCAATGTGCGGATATTCTTCTTGCGCAAATCCTCGCTGTGTAAACGCACGGCATCATAAATGCGCCCCTGACCCTCGGCGCGTTCAACAGCAAAGCTGCGGCCTTGTCGGCCCTCAAAAGAAATGGCGTTGGCAGCCGGGCTCTCGAACGGCGTTTGCTCCAACACCGTCCGGTCAACCAAGGCCTCGTCCCATTCTTGTTGAGAGAGATAGAGGCGGCTCGGCGGCAGGGGCTTGTAAGGTGCGGCGCCAAAGGAGTCCTTGGTTTGCGCCTCCTTGCGGGCGTCATGATATTCAGCAATCTGCTCGTGCCGCGCCACCATGCCGGGCACGGTTTCATTGGTGAGAAGCCAGAGCGCCTCGGGCACAAATTCAAACAAAGTTCCCAGGCTGCCGTGAAACAGCGGCAGCCAATGCTCCATGCCCTGATAGCGCCTGCCCGCCGTGATGCTTTCATAAAGCGGGTCATTCAAGTCGATGCCGCCAAAGGCTTCGGCATAGGCCGTTCGGAACAAGGCGATCGATGACTTGGTCAATAGCACTTCATTGGCCGGATAAAGACGCAGTTCCTTGAGTTGGTCTTGGCTGCGCTGGGATTGCGCATCAAAGGTGCGGATGCTCTCCAGCGAGTCGCCAAAGAAATCCAGCCGCAACGGGTTTCCAAACCCCGGCGGGAACAGATCAATCAAGCCGCCGCGCACTGCAAAGTCGCCCTTTTCGACAACGGTGCCAACCCGGCTATAGCCATTGTCGGCAAGATAGGCCTGCAACCTGTCCAGCGAAATGCGCATCCCCGGCCTGGCATTGAAAGTAGCGCCACTGATCAGGCTTTGCGGGACCGTGCGTTGCAAGACGGCATTGACGGTGGTGAGTAAAAGATAGGGACCAGCCATTCCGGCCTGAAGCCGCGCCAACGTGACCAAGCGTTGCGCCAGAATATCAGCTACGGGCGAGACACGGTCATAGGGCAGACAATCCCAGGCGGGGAACCGCAGAGTCTCCAGGTCAGGTGCAAAGTAACCGAGTTGCTCTTGCAAAGACGCCAAATGTTGGTCATCCCGGCACACAACAACCAGCCCGCTGTTGCCGGCCTTGCCGGCAAGCGCAGGCAACACCAAAGCCAACTGCCCTTCGAGCAAGCCGGACAATATGCTGCGGCCGGGCACACTCAACCGCGCCTCCAGTGACAACGGCAAGTTCACGCGACAGGCTCAGGCCGATAGGCCAAAATCGCGTTCAGCAATGGCGACTGGAGACCTGCCGGAACAACGTCCTTATGGGTCACCCAATGCAGCACATCCTGATCGGGTAATTCCAGCAAAGCGGCAAATTCAACCAAATCATCTGCTGCCATGTTGGCCAAGTTGCGCAGGGCAAAGCCACCAAAGAGAATATCCATCTCCTTGATGCCACGATGCGTGGCCCGCCACAGCAGGCGCTTGCGTTCAATTTCCAGAGTGTCATTCTCAGCCATGGCGCGCTTCATAGTTTGCTTGGGCTTGCATCGCAAGAAAATCGCGGCAAACTGGCAAGATGCGCCCTGAAATTCTCAATCCCCTCTTTGCTGACGTGTCGACAGTCAAAGGCATTGGCGAAAAGCTGGCCAAGCTGCTGGCCAAATTGCTGCGCGGTGATGCTTCGGCGGCTCGCCTCGTTGACGTTCTATTTCACCTGCCTGCCAGCGTGATTGATCGGCGCTATCGCTGCACCATCTCACAACTGCCTGTTTCAGGCGTGGTGACCTTGGAAGTGACCATCGGCAAACACCATGTGCCACCGCGCGGCAGTCGCCTAACCTATAAGGTCGATGCCACCGATGACACGGGTCACATGGTGCTGACCTTCTTTGCGGCCCATGCCGATCACATGGCGCGCAATTATCCTGCGGGTGAGCGGCGGCTGATTTCAGGCGAGATCAGCTGGTATGGTGCAGAGCCACAGATGAGCCATCCTGACTATGTCTTGCGCACCGACGACGAAGGCAAGATGCCGACAATTGAACCCGTTTATCCCCTCACCGCCGGGCTCTCGTCAAAAATTCTGCAGAAAGCTGCGGCTGTGGCGCTCGAGAAATTGCCGGCGCTCTCCGAATGGCAAGATGCGGCTTGGCTGCAACGGCAGGAATGGCCGGGGTTCGGCGCTGCCCTGC
>JAYUEP010000205.1:0-9807 GCA_043739165.1 Hyphomicrobiales bacterium | reverse complement strand
TTGGCAACGATGGGTGTTTGTGTTTCCGGATGAAGCCCCACTTCGCGCGGCAGTGAGAGCAGACGCAAGGCCTGTTCCAAAGTGATCGAGGCGGGGTTGGTATTTTTGGGGATCGAAGACCGTTGTGGCTTCTCGCCCTCAACCGTTTCGCCCAACTGCAAGTAAGGCCCGAAGCGGCCGATGCGGCGCGTGACGTTTTGACCGGTCTCCGGATCTTGTCCCAGCAAGATGCCATCGGCTGGAACTGCATCGGCCGCCGTTTCGGCATTCACAGACATCGGCCGGGTGAAGTTGCAGGTCGGATAATTGGTGCAGCCGATAAAGGAGCCAAAGCGTCCAAGCTTCAATGAGAGTTGGCCATCGGCGCATGAAGGGCAGGCCCTCGCATCGCCACCATCTGCGCGGGCGGGGAAAATATGCGGGGCGAGAAGATCATTCAGTGCGTCGATCACTTGGGTGATGCGCAGGTCTTTCACTTCGCCCAAAGCTGCCGTGAAGTCCTTCCAGAAATCACGCAAGACTTGCTTATAGTCTTTCTCGCCATTTGAGATCAGGTCGAGTTGTTCCTCGAGGTTGGCGGTGAAATCATATTCCACATAGCGCATGAAGAAGCTTTCAAGGAACCCTGTGACCACGCGGCCCTTGTCGTCGGGGATCAAACGCTTCTTCTCGATTCGCATATAGCCGCGATCCGACAGCGTCTTCAAAATCGACACATAGGTTGACGGCCGACCAATGCCGAGTTCTTCCAGTTTTTTGATCAACGAGGCTTCGGAATAGCGCGGCGGAGGTTCGGTGAAGTGCTGGGTTGGGATGATGAATTTGACACCTGTGGCATCGCCGCGCGCCATGGCGGGCAGGCGTTTGGCATCTTCATCTTCGCCATCATCCAGGTCTTCATTATAGGCGCGCAGGAAGCCATCGAACTTGACGACTGAACCTGTGGCGCGGAATGAATAATGTTTGCCATCACTGCCCGCAGCACCAATATCGGCAGCCGTGCGCTCCAGCTCGGCACTTTCCATTTGGCTGGCGATGGTGCGCTTCCAGATCAGATCATACAAAGCCCATTGTTCGCCATCCAAAGTCTTGCGGACTTGATCGGGATGACGCAGCAAATCTGTGGGGCGAATGGCTTCGTGTGCTTCCTGTGCGTTCTTCGCCTTGGATGTATATTTGCGCGGCACCGAAGGCACATAGGGCTCACCGAAGTTTTTCAGAATTGAATTGCGCGCCGCGGCAATGGCCTCGGGGGCCATATCGACACCATCGGTTCGCATATAGGTGATGAGGCCTACGGTGTCGCCGTCAATATCCACACCTTCATAGAGGCGCTGGGCGATCTGCATGGTGCGTGCCGACGAGAAGCCCAGCTTGCGCGAGGCTTCCTGCTGGAGCGTCGATGTGCGGAAGGGCGGGAAGGGGTGGCGCTTGGCGGGCTTGCTCTCGATTGTATCAACCTTGAAGGAAGCACCTTTCAAAGCCGAGGAAATGGCATGGGCCGAAGCCTCGTTGCCGAGTGCCAGTTTTTCAAGACGCTTGCCATCGATGGCAGAGAGACCGGCCAGAAATTCGGCGCCTTGGCTGGTGGCGAATGTGCCGTCGATTGTCCAATATTCCTGAGCGCGGAAGGCTTCGATTTCCAATTCACGGTCACAAATCAGGCGCAGCGCCACAGATTGCACGCGGCCCGCCGAGCGTGAACCCGGCAGTTTGCGCCACAAGACGGGCGAGAGCGTGAAGCCGACAAGATAATCCAAGGCGCGGCGGGCGAGATAGGCATCCACCAGTGCTGCATCCACTTCACGCGGATGGGCCATGGCTTCGAGCACAGAGGATTTGGTGATGGCATTGAAAGCCACGCGTTCCACGGTCTTGCCTTTGAGCGCGCCCTTCTTTTTCAAGACTTCCAGCACGTGCCACGAAATGGCCTCGCCCTCGCGGTCAGGGTCGGTGGCCAGAACAAGCTTGTCGCTGCCCTTCAAGGCAGTGGCGATGTCAGAGAGGCGTTTGGCGGACTTGCTATCCACCTCCCAGTCCATGGCGAAATCCTCGTCTGGCTTCACGGAGCCGTCTTTGGCGGGCAAGTCGCGGACATGGCCAAAGGAGGCCAGGACGGTGAAATCCTTGCCGAGATATTTGTTGATGGTTTTGGCCTTGGAAGGCGATTCGACGACGACGACAGTCATTCAATGATCCAGTTTGCAGCGCAAGCTCATAGAGGGGATGGCCAACACAGGCAAGTTTCACGCCAATATGGTTGGAATGCTCCTAAATACAACCAATGCTCAACTTTTAATTGGTTTACGGTAATAGGCGCAATGTTATGTTGAAGGCATAATGGCAATTACCTGAGGCGGCATATGCAAACTTCATTGAAACTGACGGCTAGCGCAATCCCGGGTAGCAAGGTCGTAAGCGGAGGGAAAGACCGTGATCGTCGGCAGACGGCACAATACATTGCCGACATGGCTTTGGAAATGCGCAACCTTGCCAAAGGTCAGGGAATGGTCAGCCTGCAAGGGCTTCTCGAAGTGGCCTATTACGAAGCTTTCACCGCATCCACGGAACTTAAAATTCCAGAGGGCGAACAAGAACGTCTGAGCCAGATGAGTAAAGCCTCCCTGGGATAGTGTGTGAGTGCTGGCCCGTTCTGATCCCCGGAACGGGCCAATTTTATTCGCGGTAAATTATAGTTGGTGCTTGGTGCCACCCAAGGGTTCGGCATGGGCAACGACACGCTTGACCTTGGAAAGTTTGCTCATCAGGCGTTTTTCCAAACCATCCACCAACTGATGAACCCGATCAATGCGCATCTGCGGCTGAAAGCGGCAATGGTAATGGACGAAAATTCCGTCATCGACCTGGCGGACCCGCACACTGTGAATATCCCTGATCTCGCGGTTGATTTGGGCCTCTGCGCGCAAGGCCTTGGTCACCTGCAATAGCGTTTTAGGATCAGCGGGCCGGCCCTCAATCAGATGAATGGGCTGTGGTTCGATATGGCTTTCGACTTCAACATCGCCACCGAGGCCTGACCTGATTGCATCCTCCAATTTTGTTGCCTTGTCATGCGCTTGAAGGAGTGATGTATCCCCATCCATCTCCACGTCAAAACTGACGGCGAGCTTTTCGCCCAGTTTCTGCACGGTCAGATGATGGACATAAAAGCCCTTGGCCGCTGCGATCAGTTGGACTTTTTCAAATGCCGTTTCTGAGTCCAATGCTACTGGGTTGAGCGCAAGACTGACATCTGCGCGTGGATGGAGTGCCTCGATCTTTCGCTCCAATGTCGCGTGAAGTGCGGCGACTTCCGAGGCAGGCAACGAACGCGGGACATCGGCCAGCAATGACACATAAGCAATGGTGCCTGCCTGCCTCAGACGCAGCTGTTGGACATGCAAGACACCGTCTTGCTGTTCAACCAGTTTGCGAATTTCTTCTGTCAGTCCTTCGGGTGCGCGGTCCAACAGCGTTGTCAGCGTTTCACGCCCAAGATCAAAGCCGATCCAGGCAACGAAGCCGGAGACCACCAATGCTGCAACCGAATCGGCCCAACCGTAGCCTAGCCAGAGGCCAAACAACCCGAGAAGCACAGCGCCAGAGCCATACATGTCTGAGGTGAAATGGGCCGCATCTGCCGCCAAGGCCTGGCTGCCGGCTTCTTTGGCAACTTTCGCCAAGGCACGTGAACGGTTGAAATCGACCGCAATGGCAACGGCAATGAGGGCAGGGGCCCACCATTCGATTTGAACTGGCATCTGGCCAGTCCAAAGACGTAGCGTTGCCTCATAAGCAATGTAAATTGCCGTGAGAACCAGCAAGACTGCCTCCAGCAACGCTGTGACGCTTTCAATTTTGGCGTGGCCAAAGTGATGGTCATCGTCGGCGGGGAGGTCTGCCCAGCGCACTGCAAACCAAGTCATCACCGTGGCGCCAAAATCAATAAGGCTGTGTAGCGCTTCCGACAAGACTCCCAATGAGCCTGTTAGCAAAGCCACGGCAAATTTGCCCAGCGCCATCGCGGCGCTGGCTGCCATGGAGAAGCTGGCCACTTTTTGTTTGTCTGAAGGTGTGTTCATGCTGTGCCCTCTTAATGGCATATCGCATTGGCGCAAAGTGGCCGTTGCAGGCAATTGGAATTTGAGTGCAATCAGATGGCATGAGCCATGCCGCAAATCCTGTGATTCCCAATGCTGTTCACCACCGGGCGGGGGCGATGACCTTTGGCATCCTCTATTTGCTCGAATCCCTGACGCGGGCCTTCAATTCCGGCGTGCTTTCCATTCAAGCCTATGACTTGCTGCACTCTAGCCAGAGGGTGAGCCTTCTGGGCACTGTCGTTTCAGGCACGGTATTGACAGTGACATTGTTCCTGCCGGTCCTGTTTGGGCTCACGCGCCGCCGCTGGGCCTATACGCTGGGGTGCCTTCTGATGATAGCTGGCAGCCTGTCGCTTGCCAGTTTCACGCTCACAGGACAAATCGCAGGCACGATGTTTCGCAACATTGGAGCATCGATCACCAGCATTACGCTTCAGCTCTATATTCTCGATCACATCCAAAAGTCGGACCTGACCACCACGGAGCCATTGCGCCTGGCGCTTTCAACCATTGCGTGGGTTGTGGGGCCGTTTACAGGGGTCTGGCTCTATCAAAATCATGGACCGATTGCGCCACAAATTGCCGCCATCGCCTCTGCTTTGAGCCTGCTTGGAATCTTTTGGGTTTTGCGTTTGCAAGATGGCGCGCCTTTGAAGCCCGGCAATATGCAACCCTTCAATCCGCTTGCCAATGTGGCGCGCTTTGCCCAACAACCACGCCTTCGCCTCGCCTGGGCCATCGCCTTTGCGCGGTCTTGCTTCTGGGCCACGTTTTTCACCTATGGCCCGCTGTTGATGATTGAGGGCGGTCTCGGCAAACAATTCGGCGGGGCCATGATATCACTGAGCCAGCTTTTTCTTCTTTCCGGATTCCTCTATGGTCCGATTGCCAAACGCATTGGCGTTCGCAGTGTCATCACCACTTGCTTTGTGGTGATTTCGGCTGCGGCGCTTTTTGCTGGGCTTGCTGGACTGCGAATGCCCTTGCTCGCAGCAACGCTGTTGCTTGTGGCCGCATTTGCGGCCTCTGGCATCGACAGTGTCGGTGCCATTCCCTATTTGCGGGCCGTGCGCTTCCATGAGCGCCAGAGGATGACGGCGGTCTACAGGACCTTTATTGAATTTTCTGATCTCATTCCCTCGATCATCTATGCCATTGCTTTGCAGCGCTTTGATGTATCGATTGTCTTTGTGATTTTGGGCGGATCGATCAGCACGATCAGCATTTTGGTGTGGCGCTATCTGCCAAAATCAATGTAGCTGGGCGTCGGAGAACACCATGGCCAAGCCTTTACTGATTATTGCGGACAAGAATTATTCCTCGTGGTCGATGCGCCCCTATATGGCGCTAGCCATGGCTGGCATTGCTTTTGATGAAAAGCTCATTCACTTCGGAACCTCCAACTTCAGCGCCAAGGTGAAGCGCATTTCCAAACCCGGGCTTGTGCCAATTTTGCAGCATGGCAATCTCGTCATCTGGGACACACTGGCCATCATGGAATATCTGGCGGAGACTTGGCCGGACAGGAATTTGTGGCCCGTTAACAAGGCGGCGCGGGCCATGGCCCGTTCCTTGTGCGCGGAGATGCACGCAGGTTTTCGTGCCTTGCGCAGTGCCTGTCCCATGAATCTGCGGCGGCCGATCAAATCTGTGCCGATGAATGACGGCATTCGTTCTGATGTGGCACGGCTGAAGCAGGCCTGGGCCTTGGCCCGCAAGACCCATGGCAGAGGCGGCCCTTTCCTCTTTGGCAAATTTTCAATTGCCGATGCGATGTTTTCGCCTGTGGTAACGCGGCTTGAAACCTACGCAATTGAAGTTTCACCCACCACACGGCACTATATGAATGCCGTCTTGGCGACGCCGGCCTTTCATGCGTGGAAGGCAGCCGCACTGAAAGAAAAATGGATTGTGCCCGAAGACGAAGTGGATTGAGACATCAACCCGATTTTGCAATCTTTCCGCCGCTTGATCGCAACACTTGGCCCGCCAATTCCAACTCCATCACAATCCCCAAGACTTGTTCCGGCGCAGCTTTGGCTTCGCGCACGAGATCATCGAGATCGACCGGGGTGGGTGATAGGAGGCCCATGACCCGCGCGCGCAGTGTGTCTGGTGCCTCAAGGCTGATGGCCAGCAAAGGTTCTGCGATCTGAAAGTTGGATATGCCAGTCGCCAGACCCAAGACATCAATCACGTCGGCGACTTTGGTCAACATATGTGCTCCATCCTTGATCAGGCCATTGGTTCCTTCACAGCGCGGATCAAGTGGAGGGCCGGGAACTGCGAAGACTTCGCGCCCCGCTTCATTGGCAAAACGGGCCGTGGAGAGTGAGCCCGAGCGCAACGCCGCTTCGACAATGATCGTGCCTTGGGCGATTCCTGCAATGATGCGGTTGCGGCGCGGAAAATATTCGGGCTTGGGCACGCGGCCCGGAGGCATCTCACTGATCAACACTCCGCGTTTGGCAATGGCGCGTTGAAGTTTTTCATTTTCGGGCGGATAGAAGTGATCGAGCCCGCCTGCAACAATGGCGATCGTTCCGGTGTTCAGCGAAGCCTCATGGGCGGCGGTATCAATGCCGCGCGCCAAGCCTGAGACGATGGCAAAGCCGGCCTCGCCCAAAGTGCTGGCCAGATTTCGCGTAAAGCGCAGGCCTGATGCAGATGCGTTGCGCGCGCCCACCACGGCCAGGGCAGGGCGATCCAAGAGGCCTGTTTCCCCAATGAGGCAGAGCAAGGGCGGCGGGCCCGGCGCGTGGCGCAAAAGGGCCGGATAATCCGGTTCGCAGGAAGCTACGTATCTTGCACCCAATTCCGCCGCACCAGCAAAATCATCCTTGGCGCGCGATTGCTCATAAAGCTTGAGTGGGCGGCGTAATCCACCACGCTTTGACAGTTCGGGGATTGCCTCAAGTGCCGCCGCTGCCGAACCGTAGCGCCCCAGCAATTGGCCGAAGGTGACAGGCCCGACATTTTCACTCTGCGCCAGCCTGTGCCAGCAGAGTCGTTCTGCTTCGCTGAGAATGGCTGGCGTCATGGGGCCTTGGAGAAACTGGAGCGCGGTTCTTCTCCCTTCATCAGCCGCGCGATATTGGCGCGGTGGGTGATGAAGATCACGGCAGCCAAAGCTAAAACCTGCGGCCACAAGGCTTCGGCACCACTTGGCGTGAGCACAATAGAAACGGGAACTGCAACGGCAGCGGAGACCATGGCAGAAAGCGATGAGATGCGCCGCAGGGCAAACATGCCGACCCATACTGCCAGTGTGATCAGGGCAAGGGGCCAGGACCAGCCCAGCAACACGCCCAGTGTCGTGGCCACACCCTTACCGCCCTTGAAGCCCAGCCACACTGGAAAGATATGCCCAGCCAAGGCTCCGAAGCCCGCCAGCATGGCCGCCGGCGGGCCAAAGAGCCAGCTTGCGGCAAGCACTGGCACAAGGCCCTTGAGCACGTCACACAGCAGCGTGAGCGCGGCGATGGACTTGTTGCCTGTGCGCAGCACATTGGTGGCGCCAATATTGCCAGAACCGATCTTGCGAATGTCACCCAGGCCCGCAGCGCGCGAAAGCAGCAGGCCAAAAGGGATCGAACCCAGAGCGTAGCCCATGACGATGGAAAGGAAGTTGCCCAGCATGAGTCAAGCCTAGCTTGGCTTAGGGGGCGGTGTAAACAACACTGCCTGCCACCACTGTTTGCAAAACCCGGCCCTCCAATGTACGATGTTCAAAAGGTGAGTTTTTCGAACGAGAACAAAGTGTTGCAGGTTCGACCTTCCAGGATAGTTGAGGATGAACCACACAGAAATCAGCGGGGGCACCGGGTCTCAGCACGCCCTGTGGCAGCCCGAGCAGGCGTGCTGGGACTTCACAACAGGCTTCCGCAATCCGATTCAAGCCAATGTTTTCATTATGATAAAGAGACATGACGGCCGCCGTCAACGTATCCAGCCCGACGGTGCCAAAGGCGGCCTCAGCGAAGGGCAAGCGCTTGGTATCGTCGCTCTGCGGGTCATGGCCTGAGACGATCACATCGATCACACCTTCGCGCAGGCCTTCCACCAGCGCGCGGCGATCATCCTCCTTGCGCAGGGGTGGCGAGATTTTGAAGAAGGTGCGGTAGGCACCCACATCATTCTCATTCAACACCAAATGATTGATTGATGCACCACAAGACACGGGCAGGCCCTTGGCCTTGGCGCGGCGCATCACTTCAACGCTCTCTGCGCAGGAAATCTGCGCGGCGTGATATTTGGCCCCTGTCATTTCAATGAGGCGCAAATCGCGCTCCAGCATCATCACTTCAGCCATGGCATAGGAACC
Source organism: Hyphomicrobiales bacterium (assembly GCA_043739165.1). Lineage (GTDB taxonomy): Bacteria > Pseudomonadota > Alphaproteobacteria > Rhizobiales > Aestuariivirgaceae > Aestuariivirga. The sequence continues at coordinate 1,380 of JAYUEP010000205.1, read as the reverse complement.
AGCAAGCCCGAGCCTTGAAGCCATCTCGCCCGCGTTCATCACGCCGCCAGCAAGGCCCGGTTCTTCGACGTGCTGAACGATCAACATGCCATGATCGCGGGCATAGGTCATGGCCCGGCGCAGGAGGGCTGCGTTAGTGACGGATTTGACGCCGTCGGTGACGGCCACAGCGCCCGCCGCTTTCATCAGACCAAGCTCCGTCATTGCTTCGCCCTTGAGGCCCTTGGTGATGGCCCCCATGGGAGCGACACGTACCTTCGCCGTATCACGGGCGCGGCGCAGAATGAAATCGACCATCGCCGCATCGTCGATGACCGGATCAGTATTGGGCATGACGATCATGGTGGTCACACCACCTGCTGCTGCCGCGTCGGATGCACTGGCCAAAGTCTCGCGGTATTCCGAACCCGGCTCACCGGTAAAAACCCGCATGTCAATGAGGCCGGGCAAAAGCATCTTGCCTGCGAGGTCGACTAGTTCAGTCGCGCCGACATTGACTTTCGTCACATCCTTGCCAATCGCAACCACAAGACCATTTTCAACCAGCAGCCCACCGCGACCTGAAGCGAGCGTGGCATTGAGATAGGCGCGCTTCATGTCTGGCTCCGCATATTGCGCGACAACGCGTCCAGCACAGCCATGCGCATGGCCACACCGATTTCTACTTGTTCGCGGATGACGCTTTGCGCGCCGTCCGCCACAGAACTATCAATTTCAACACCGCGGTTCATCGGGCCTGGATGCATTACCAGAGCGCCGGGCTTGGCATATTTGAGCTTCTCTTCGGTAAGGCCGTAGAAATGGTAATATTCCCGCTGCGAAGGCACAAATGTGCCCGCCATGCGTTCGACCTGTAGGCGCAGCATCATCACGACATCAGCGCCGGCCAACCCTTCCTTCATGTTGCGGTGAACCGTCACGCCGAAATTCTCTATGCCGGAGGGCAGCAGAGTGGAGGGGGCCACGACTCGCACATGGGCGCCCATCTTGGTGAGCAGGTGAATATTCGAACGCGCCACGCGGCTGTGATAGACATCGCCGCAGATCGCCACTTCCAATCCTTCGAGCTGACCATAGTGACGGCGGATGGTGAGCGCATCGAGCAGCGCCTGTGTCGGGTGTTCATGCTGGCCATCGCCCGCGTTGATCACGGCGCAGGAGACTTTCTGCGACAGGAGTTCAACCGTGCCGGAGGATTGATGCCGCACCACCAGAAAATCCGGCTGCATGGCATTGATCGTCATCGCCGTGTCGAGCACTGTTTCTCCCTTGGAGATGGAGGAGGTGGAAACCGCCATGTTCATCACATCAGCGCCCAGCCGCTTGCCCGCGATTTCGAAAGAGCTTTGTGTGCGCGTGGAGTTTTCGAAGAAGAGATTG
>JAYUEP010000204.1:0-3272 GCA_043739165.1 Hyphomicrobiales bacterium | reverse complement strand
CAGCGGCGTGGCGCGCCTGACCGGCGCCACGCACGCGGTCATTCCCGACCGGATCGAAATGGGCACCTACGCCATGGCCGCCGCCATGGCTGGGGGTGCGGTGCGGCTGACCAACGCCCGCGCCGATACCCTGGATGATGTCATCCTCACCATGCGCCGCGCCGGCATTGAGCTTGATGCCACCAGCGATGGCCTGCGCATCCGCCGCAATGGCTCGGGCATCTTGCCGGTTGATATCACCACCGATCCTTACCCCGGCTTCCCAACCGATCTCCAGGCCCAATTCATGGGCCTGATGACCATGGCCAAGGGCAAAAGCCACATCCGCGAAACCATCTTCGAAAACCGCTTCATGCATGTGCAGGAACTGGCCCGCCTCGGTGCTGATATTCATCTGCATGGCGACATGGCCGAAGTGCGCGGTGTCACCAAGCTCACCGGCGCAGATGTGATGGCCACAGACCTGCGCGCTTCCGTCTCGCTCGTCATTGCGGGCCTCGCCGCCCAGGGCGATACCATGCTTCACCGTGTCTATCATCTGGACCGCGGCTTTGAAGATCTGGAAGGCAAGCTTTCCGGTGTGGGTGCCGATGTCACAAGGCTCGTCGGGGCCTGATCCATGTTGCGATTGACGGCGGCAGATGAGGCTGACCTTGCGGTGATTTCTGCCCAGATGCAGGACGCCCTGATGAAGCGCGCTGACATGCGCTTTGACCAAAAACGCCGCCGCTTTGCCCTCGTCGCCAATCGTTTTGCTTGGGACGCCATGCCCCAAAAGCAACGCCGCCGCGCCGGGTTGCATTTTGATGATGTGGAATCCGTGAAAGTTCTGGGCCTCACCAAGGCCAGTGCAGATGCCGTGCTGTCGCTGCTGGCCATCACCTTCAAGGCGGATGATGAAACCTCAGGCCATATCACCTTGCACTTCGCCGCAGGCCCACAAATCAAACTTGCAGTCGCTGCGATCAACGCCAATCTTGCCGATCTCGGTGGCACGTGGACCGCAGGCCAAGTGCCCGCCCACAAGGCTTGATCATGGCACGGCATCCAAACCGCTTGCTTGCCATCAAGCTTGATGAAGCCTTGGCCCAGAACGCAACGCCAGAAATGTTGCAAGACCGGGCGCTGGCCATTCATGATTTGCTGGAAGGCAACAACTTCGCCCTCAGCAACGGCATGGCAGGTCCATACCGGCTGAACGTGGCGTCCCATGATCAGCGCCTGCTGCTCTCGCTGGCCGGGGAAGATGGTGTGCCGCTCTATTCCATCGTGCTCTCATTGACGCCCTTCCGCCGCGTGGTGAAAGACTATTTCCAAATTTGCGACAGCTATGCGCTGGCCGTGAAGGCTTCGAACCCGCAAGCCATCGAAGCCATCGATATGGCCAGACGCGCCATTCACAATGAAGGCAGCGAGATTTTGCAGGCCCGCCTGCAGGGCAAGGCAGAGGTTGATTTTGATACAGCCCGCCGCCTCTTCACCCTTGTCTGTGCCTTGATGACGCGGAGCCATTAAGATGAATGCCAAGTTGCCCAGCGCCGTGCTTTTCGCGTGCACCCTGAATGCCATCCGCTCGCCCATGGCGGCAGCAATTCTGCATCACTTTTACGGCTCGAGAGTCTACGTGGCCTCCTGCGGCATCGCGGCGGGCGATCCTGATCCCTTCGTCGGCATGGTGATGGATGAGATCGGCATAGACCTCAAAACCCATAGGCCGCACAGCTTCGAGGATTTGGAAGACTCAGCCTTCGACCTTCTCATCACATTGTCACCCGAGGCTGAAAAACGTGCCCAAGACATGGCGCGCACCATGGCCATCGAGGTGGAGAACTGGAACATTCAAGACCCGTCAACGTCAACAGGCAGCCGCGAACAAATCCTCGATTCCTACCGCGCCGTGAGAGATGACTTGGTGAAGCGGGTGAAGGCAAGGTTCACTGCATAGTCCTCGCCTGGGATAGCAGGAGAGGACGAACTACAGTTTCCTTAAAAACACGCTGCGCACTTTGTGATCCGTGCCCTTGCGCAATACCAAATCGGCGCGCGGCCGTGTTGGCAGAATATTCTCACGCAGGTTCACCAGATTGATCGTTTCCCAAATCCGCGTTGCCACCTTGCGGGCTTCTTCATCGCTCAAAGATGAATAACGGTGGAAATAGGATTTGGGGTCTTTGAACGCGCCGCTGCGCAAGGTGAAAAACCGCTCGATATACCAGGCGCGCAAATCCTCTTCGTCCGCATCGATAAAAATCGAAAAGTCAAAGAAGTCGGACGTGTTGGGAATGCCGCGCCCATCGCGCGGTGGCCGGCCCGTCTGCAACACATTGATGCCTTCAACAATCAAAATATCCGGCTGGTCAATCAGTTGGGTCTGGTCTTTGATCACATCATAGGTGAGATGCGAGTAGAGCGGCGCTTCCACATCATGCTCGCCGGATTTGATCTGCGACATGAAGCGCAGGACATTGGGAAGGTCATAGCTTTCTGGAAAGCCCTTGCGCGACATCAGGCCATCGCGTTCCAGAACTTCATTGGGCAGGAGAAAACCATCGGTGGTGACAAGGGCAACCTTCGGCGTTGAAGGCCAGCGCGACAGCAGCCGCCGCAAGATGCGCGCCGTCGTGCTTTTGCCGCCCGCCACGCTTCCGGCCACACCAATGACATAGGGCACCTTCAAATCACGCCGATGCAGAAAGGTGTTTGAAGCATTGAACAGCTTTTGGCTGGCCTGCACATAAAGATTAAGCAGACGCGACAATGGCAGATAGATCGCCTCAACTTCATTGAGGTCGATCCGGTCATTCAGGCTGCGCAGTTCATCAAGATCAGCCACCGTCAAAGTCATCGGCGTGTCTTCGCGCAGGATCGCCCATTCCTCGCGGCTGAAACGCCGGAAGGGCGAGACCTCGCGGGCCAGATCTTCTTCAATATCAACCACGGCGATTGGCCTTTTCTTCCAACCCGCTCATCGCCTCGCGCGAGGCCAGAACACTTTCCACATCGGCCAGAGAAACACCCGAGGCCTGCAACAACACCAGCAGGTGATAAATCACATCCGCCGCCTCTTGTGCCGTATGCGCCTTGTCTTTCGAAGCGGCGGCCAGCGCCAGTTCAAAGGCCTCCTCGCCAAACTTCTTGGCACATTTGTCGATGCCCGCATGCAGAAGCTTCGCGGTGTACGATGAATCCCCCGAAGCGGAAGCCCGCGTCGCGATGGTTGCTGCCAACTTGTTGATCGTACTCATGTTGCCATCCTCATGGGGATTCCTGCC
>JAYUEP010000203.1:0-3293 GCA_043739165.1 Hyphomicrobiales bacterium | reverse complement strand
GGCGATATTGGCCATCAGCATCGCCCTTTAATTTGGCATAGCGCTCATAGGATTTCAGTGCGTAGCCACCTGTAGCCACATAATCCAGCGCCTGATCGAAACGTTCCCGCTTCAAGGTGCGATAAGTGAAGGCGGATTTCACTTCGACAAAAAGTGCATCGGCGTGAAATGGTCCGGCGCAGGCACAGGCCAAAATATGTTGGGCGAGCACATCCAGTTTGCGCGTCATTGGATATTCCGAATCCTGCGCGCCTTCCTCTGCTGCCTGGCGCGCCGCCACGCATTCAAGAACTTCGAAGCGATTGGAGGGTACGAGCAAGGCATTGCTGGGTTCATCCAAACGGTGATTGGCGCGGCCAATGCGTTGCAAGAGGCGCGAGGAGCCTTTGGGGGCGCCAACATGCACGACCAAATCCACATCGCCCCAGTCAATGCCGAGATCGAGCGTGGAGGTGCAAACGACGGCCTTCAACTTGTTTGCCGCCATTGCGGCCTCCACCTTGCGGCGCTGCATGACATCGAGCGAGCCGTGATGGAGTGCGATGGGCAGATGATCTTCATTGGCGTTCCACAATTCCTGAAACAGCAATTCGGCCTGCGAGCGGGTGTTCACAAACAGCAGAGACATCTTGGCGCGTTTTATGTCTTCATAGACTTCTGGAATCGAATAGCGCGCCGAATGGCCAGACCACGGCACGCGTTCCACCGAATCGAGAATGCGGATGTGCGGCGGCGCGCCGGCCTTGCCGAGCACCAGTGGCACGGGAGGTGTTCCCGCAGGTGCCAGCCAAGCACGCAAGGCATCAGGGTCTGCCACGGTCGCTGACAGTCCGGCGAAACGCGCCTGGGGCGCGTGGGTGCGCAGGCGGCTGAGCGCCAGCGATAGCAATACGCCGCGCTTTTGTGACACGATGGAATGCAGTTCATCAATGATCACGCATTTCAGATTGCGCAGCAGGTGGGCGGCAGCTGAATCAGCAATCAGCAGTGTCACCTGTTCCGGTGTCGTGATGAGAATATCCGGCGGCTTCTGGCGTTGGCGCAGGCGCTTGGCGTGCGAGGTATCGCCCGTGCGCGTTTCAACGCTGATCGGCAGGTTCATATCGTCGATCGGTGCATCAAGATTGCGGGCGATGTCGACTGCAAGTGCTTTCAGTGGCGAGATATAAAGCGTGTGAATGCCATCGGTGACATGTGGAGCCGCAAGTTCCACCAAAGTGGGCAGGAACCCCGCCAGCGTCTTGCCACCGCCTGTGGGTGAGATGAGCAAGGCACTTTCACTCCTGAGGCCAAGTGCCAGCATTTCCAACTGATGCGGACGGGGTGCCCAGCCCTTGGAGGTGAACCAGTTTTGGAAATGTGCTGACAGACGGCTCACCTCGGCAAAGCCTCAATTAATTCGGTTAGCGCAAGCGAGATTTGCGGCGCCCATTCCGAATGGGCAGCAATGCTCTCTGCCGTCACTTCCTGTTTGATCAGTGGCAAAACCAGTGCTGCTTTCTCAATGCAAATGCCTGACATGGTTTCCATTACCAAGCGCAATGAGCGTTGCGCCTCGACAGCGCGAGGCGAGGCGTTCCACAGCGCAAATTTCTTGTTCACAAATGTCTCGCCGCCGACCAGCCAATCCAGTGCGTTTTTGAAACTGCCGGGAAGGCCCCGCGCATATTCCGGGCAGGCCAAGAGCAATCCATCAGCGCGGCCTATGAGATCGCGAAAGGCCTGCACTTCAGGGGGCGGTGCGTTTTCCAAATCTGGCGTGAATTGCGGCAAGTGCCTCTGCCCGCTCCAAACCAACACTTCAACATCAGCAGGCGCAAGGAGGCGCGCGGCCTCGAGCAGTGCTGTATTGGTGGAACCCGTGCGCAGACTGCCGCTGAGGGCCAAGATGAAAGTCTTGCGCATTCAATTCACCCTGCCGGGATGAAAGGCCGACACCATCTCAATGGCATCCACCAGCCCGACCCTGTCCACCCTGATGCCGGGCGGGAAGGCTGTGGTGAATCTTGTGGCCAATCTTGGATCCAAGATCACAAAGGCCCCGCGATCCCCCTCCTGCCGGATCAAGCGCCCGAAAGCCTGCCGCAACCGCAGGCGCACCACCATGTCCTTATAGGCATTGCCGCCGAAAGCTTCGGCGCGGGCGCGTTCCAGAATGGTGGGCGTGCCCCATGGCACACGGTCGAGCACGATCAATCGCAGGCTATCCCCCGGCACATCGACACCATCGCGCACAGCATCCGTGCCCAGCAGGCAAGCGTCGCGCTCGGCGCGGAACATGTCGACCAGCGTGCCCGTATCCATCGGGTCCACATGCTGGGCAAACAGCGGCAGGCCGCGTTTGGCCAGTGCTGGCGAGAGGCGTTTGTGCACAGCTTTCAACCGTACGATGGCAGTGAACAGGCCCAGCGCCCCGCCGCCTGAGGCAAAGAACAGCTCGCGGTAGGCCGCCGCAATCTGGTCCATGTCTTCGCGGTTCACATCGGTCACCACAATCACCCGGGCGATCGCGGCATATTCAAAGGGTGAGTCAAAACTCACGCGTTTCACAGGATAGGGCAAGTGGATGACGCCGGTGCGCATTTCGGCATTGCTCCAGTCATCCGGTATATCAGGCGGGCGGTCCTTCAATGTCGCAGAGGTGACGATGATGCCATCGGCCTGCCGGAGCACGGCATTGGCCAGCGGGACGGAGGGGTCAATCCAATGCGAATGAAAGCCCACATCATGTTCGCGGCCATGGGCCTGTTCGATGCTGAACCAATCCACAAACAGCGGGTTGGTCTCGCCCTGCAATTGCTTGAGCATCGAAACCCAGCCGCCCACCATCAATTCGCCGCGCCGTTTCAAGCCCCGCGCAATGGCTTCGATGCGGCCCCGATCTGCGGTTTCCAATTCTGCGGCTTCATCATCCAGTTTTTTGAGCAGTAGATTGGCCAGTGCCGTCATCGGCTTTTGCAAAGCCGTCAGTGCATCGGCAAGGTCGTCAATCGCTGCCGGAAGGCCGGTTACCAAGGGTGCGCAATCGGTTTCCAACGCATTGCTGTTGGAGGCTTCAGACCGCGCCAGAACTTGCTGGCGCACCAGCGTCAAGAACTCCTCCGCCGAGCCTTCGGGGTGGCCGGATTGGATGCGCCTTGTCCAGCCGGGGCCGGGCAATGCGCCTGCCGCGCGCAAGACTTGTTGCATCAGCTTTTCGGCATTCTCCTCATCGGCCAAGAGATCGCCCATACGCTCGCCAAGCCCACGGCCACGGCGGCGCTCAGATTCCGGCCCGCGCAGCCAGCGCCGCA
>JAYUEP010000202.1:0-9941 GCA_043739165.1 Hyphomicrobiales bacterium | reverse complement strand
GGCGGATAAGTCATCAGCCCGCCAAATTTAAGCCCTTCCGTTTTATCAATTGCTTGGGCCAATGCCACCGCGTCGGAAGAAGTCTGCACGCCATTGCGGCCCATGCCTGTGTCGCATTCAACCAAAACTTCCAATACGCGGCCCGCCTGTTGTGCAGCGTGGGCGAGGCCCGGCATAAGGGCGACATTATCGGCAACCACCGCGATCTCTGTTCGGCGCATCAGCTTCGCAAGCCGTTCCAATTTGCTGCGGCCTATCACATTGAAAGTCAGCAACTGATCCGTGATACCCGCATCAGCCATCACCTCGGCCTCGCCCAGCTTCTGCACGCAAATGCCTTTTGCGCCCAGCGCGATCTGCAGTTTGGCCAGAGGAACAAGTTTATGGGTTTTGATATGCGGGCGATTGGCAATGCCGAGCCTGTTGCAATGATTTTGCCAGCGCTGCAGATTGGCCAGCATGATGTCGAAGTCAATCAATGGCACAGGCGTTTCAAGATCCTCGATGCGCTGGCCCACATCTTCGAATTCAAAAAACTGTTCGGCGTTGATCGTCGGGTTCAAAATTGCCTGCCTCGTCCTGCTTCGATGCTCTCTTGAATAATCCGCAGTATGATGTTCAGGGTCAAGGCAATGCGCAGCATGCAACGCGAAATATATCTTCAGACCTGCTCAAAAAACAGAAAGGTTAAGTTAAAATCGGCAAGAAAATCAGTTTTCTGAGCGATAGCGTTCCTGATTATACTTTGGCCGTGGCTCAATTAGATCAACGCGAAAACGGCAAATGGAGGGAAACATGATGAAGAAAACTTCACTTTTAGCTTTAACCGCCGCCACACTGCTGCTGGGCGTTGCCCATGCTGCACACGCGGACGACAAGCCCTTTGCCGGCAAATCCATCACCGTGCTTTTGCCTTCGCCACAAGATGAAACCATGGCGGCCGATTTTGAAAAGGCAACAGGCATCAAGGTTGACCTGCAAACCGCAAGCTGGGACGATGTTTCCACCAAGGTCTCCACGGCCCTGCTTGCGGGCACAGCACCTGCCGATGTGACCGAATTCGATTGGTCTTGGACGGGCCAGTTCGCTGCCGCTGGATGGTATATTCCACTCAACGATGTTGTGAGCAAGGAGACGCAGGAGGACATCAAGGGGTCTTCCCTTTTCAACATCAACGGGCAGCTACTCGCTGTGCCTTACACCAACGACTTCCGCGTCATGCTGGTCAACAAAAAGCAATTTGAAGACGCTGGTGTGAAGACCATGCCCAAGACGCTGGATGAACTGGTGGCCGCCGCCAAGGCCATCAAGGCCAAGGGCGCCGTGAAATATCCCATCGGCCTGCCGCTTTCGGCAACGGAGGGCGCTTCCACAAGCTGGTATCTGCTCACCAAGGCTTTCGGTGGCGATCTCTTCGACAAGGATATGAATCCGATTTTCATTGCGAAAGATTCTGCTGGCTACAAAGCCATGGCTTTCGAAATGCAATTACTAAAAGACGGTTTGGTTGATCCTGCTTCCACTGAACTCAAAGACAGCGACATTAACGACACAGTCTTTGCCAAAGGCCTCACCAGCATTATGATCAGCGGCGAGCCAGGACGTTTGGGCCAATATGCTGACCCGAAACAATCTGATGTGGCAGACCAAGTGGCCGCCATTCCGGTTGTCACCGCCAGCGGCAAGACCCGCAGCTTCGGCTTGTTGGAAGGCCTTGGCATTCCAAAGTCCTCAACCAACGCAGGGCCTGCGAAGGAATTCATCAAGTGGATGACGTCGAAGGAATTCCAGATCCACAATTACTCCAACGGCGTTTTGCCGACACGCACATCCGCACTGGCTGACCTGCAAAAGGCCGGAACGCTGATCAGCGGCGAGGCCTTGGTGGCGCAAGCACCCACGGTGGAACCCCTCTTCCCCGCAGGTGCGCCAAGCTGGTACAATCAATTCTCTTTGGCCGTGAACACATCCATCAACAGCGTGGCCAAGGGTCAAATTTCGATTGATGAAGCCATGAAGCGCATTGCCGATGCCGTGACTGAAGCCAAGAAACAGTGAGCGCCTCCACGCTGTTTTCTTCCGGCACTTCCCAGCAGGGCATCAGGACACGTTCTGATGCCCTGCTGGGTTTTTTCCTTGTACTGCCCATCCTGCTCACCATGGTGGGGCTGGTGTTCTATCCGCTTCTGGCCACCACCTGGGATAGCCTGCACCGGGTTGATCCCCTGCAACAGGGAACGCCGTTTGTCGGCCTGGCCAATTACACACGCATGTTCAGCGACGCTGAAGTGGGCCGCTCCTGGTTCAATACGTTTGCCTTCGTCATCCTAGCGGTTTTCTTTGAAACGGTTGTTGGCGTTCTTGCTGCAGCGCTCATCAATCAAGTGAAACATGGGCGGCAATGGGTTTTGGCTGCCGTGATCTTGCCCTGGGCTTTGCCCGCCGTTGTCAGCGGCGTGATTTGGGAATGGATTTACGCCCCCGGCCCCGGCTTGTTGAATGGCATCCTTACGACGCTAGGTTTGAATTTTGACAACTATGTCTGGTTCAACAACAGCACTCTGGCCATGTTGCTGATCACGCTGGTGCATGTTTGGCGCATGATGCCGCTGACCATTGTGATTGTGCTGGCGGCGATGCAAAGCATTCCAGCCGAACTTTATGAAGCTGCGCGCATGGATGGCTCAACCCGCTTTGGCATGTTCCGCACCATCACTTTGCCACTCACGCGCGGGGCCATCGCGGTGGCCATGACCAATGCCACCGTTTCCGCCTTCAACTTGTTTGATGAAGCCATGGTGTTGGCCCGCAACAGCGTGGAAACACGGCCCATTCTGATCCAGATTTATCTTGAGGCATTCAGGAAATTTCATTTCTCTTATGGCATGGCACTTTCACTGGTGGTGACGCTGGTATCTCTCCTGTTTTCGCTCGGCTATGTTCTGCGCCTTCACCAGAACACGAGGCTTGATTGATGCGCACCGCATGGTCCCATCGCGTTGTAGTTTGGGTCGGGGTGAGTCTGTTGTTGTTATGGTCGCTCGTGCCAATTTATTGGACGCTGGCCACAAGTCTCACACCCACAACAGATTTCAATGCGCGCCCCATCCATTTCTATCCACCGGCACCCACATTTGATCACTACCTGCGCCTCTTCGGCATCACGGCCACAACCATCGGCGGCGTGAACACGGCAGACCAGTTCAAGCTGGCCTTGTTCAACAGCATCATCACATCGGGCGGGGCCACCATTCTTTGCGTGCTGTTTTCATTGATGGGGGCCTATGCCTTTACAAGATTGGAATTTCCGTTTCGCAACACGCTTTTTTACGCTGTGGTGGGAACGCTTGCGATTCCGGGCTATGCGGTGCTGATCCCGCTGTTTCGCATTATGGTGGCGCTGCACCAGATTGATGCCTATCTCGGCGTGACGCTCATTTATGTTTCTGCTTTCCTGCCACTGTGCCTATGGCTGCTGAAAGGCGTGCTCGACATCCTGCCGCGCTCGTTGGAAGAAGCCGCGCGCATGGATGGCGCAGGCCACATACGCATTCTCACACAAATCATCACGCCACTGGCTGCACCTGGCCTGACGGCCGCGGCCATTCTCACTTTTCTGGGTGCATGGGGACAATATCTTGTGCCGCTGGTGTTCTCGCCCAAAGCCGCCAAGCCCCTCACCGTGATGATCCCAGAATTCGTGGGCAAGAATTTCATCGACTACGGCCTGATCATGGCCTCTGGGACAGTGGCAATTTTTATACCCTGCTTGTTGGTCATCTTTTTGAATAAATATCTTATCTCGGGCCTATTGGCAGGCTCAGGCAAGTGACAGGTTGGGTGGTCGAAAGTGCGCGGCCGGCATTTCCGGTGTGACTATTTCGTCAAGTCTCTCGGGGCTTATTGCTTTTGAAATCGCCGCCCTTGGGTTTGAACTTGCCTTTGAACTTGGGCTTGCCATCAAATGACTTCTTGCCTTCAAAGCGCGGCTTGGCGTCAAACCCGTGCGGCTTCTTGTCCTCGTAGCGCTCCTTGCCGTCGCCACGTTCAAAGCTGCGCTTGCGCTCCGACTTGGGGGCTTGCGCGGGCATGGCGCCTTCGAGCCTTGAAATCGTCATGTCATCCTTGTCGGCGATCAACATGGCGCTGGCGAATTTATCCGCCATGTGATTGGCGATTTCAAAGCGGGTTTCATTCTCGTTGATGCGAATGGCGCCGATATCGGGCTTGGTCACATGGCCTCTTCGACAGATCATCGGCAACAGCCATTTTGGATCGGCATTGTTTTTGCGTCCGATGTCCAGGCGGAACCACGTATAGCCTTGCGGGCCTGAGCCTGAATGTTCTTTGCGGCGCAGTGGCTTGGCTTCGCGGAATTCACCACGTGACCCGCGATTATCTCCAGGCCCTGGATCAAAGACATCTTCTGCGGCAGGCAGGCGCGAGCGATAGATGCGAACGAGCGCTGCCGCAATTTCTTCCGGCTGGCGATTGGCCAGAACGGCCCTGGCCATTTCCAAATCTTCTTCGCTGTTTACCGCAGTGAGAATGGGGTCTTGCAACATGCGCTGCTGATCGAGCTTGCGAATATCTTCGGCTTGCGGCGGGCCACTCCAGATGGGGTTGACCCTTGCCGTGGCTAACATTTGCTCGGCCTTGCGGCGGCGTGACAGCGGCACCAGCAAAACTGATACGCCTTTGCGGCCGGCCCGACCGGTGCGGCCTGAGCGATGCTGCAAAGTTTCGGCATCATTTGGCAAATCCGCGTGGATGACCAGATTCAAATTTGGAAGATCGATGCCGCGCGCCGCCACATCGGTTGCCACACACACACGGGCACGGCCATCACGCAAAGCTTGCAGCGCGTGATTGCGTTCAGATTGGCTCAACTCGCCCGAGAGATTGACCGCCGCAAAGCCGCGTTCTGACAAGGTTGCATGAAGATGGCGTACATGGTCGCGGGTGTTGCAGAAGACGATGGCGGATTGCGATTCCACAAAACGCAGCACGTTGACAACAGCATGTTCCACTTCATTGGGGGCCACGCGCATGGCGCGGTATTCGATATCTGCGTGGGCGCGCTCAGAGCCTTTGGCTTCGATGCGCAGCGCATCTCGTTGATATTTCTTGGCCAGCAATGCGATGGGCTTTGGCATGGTTGCCGAGAACATCAAGGTCTGGCGCGTTTTAGGTGTGGCTTCGAGGATGAATTCGAGGTCTTCGCGGAAGCCCAGATCCAGCATTTCATCGGCTTCGTCGAGCACGACGGCCTTGAGGTCATTGATCTTGAGGGCGCCGCGTTCGAGGTGGTCACGCAAACGGCCGGGTGTTCCGACGATGATATGTGCGCCATCATACAAACGTCGGCGCTCACGGCTCGGGTCCATACCGCCGACGCATGAAATGATCCGCGCTCCGGTGTGGGCATAGAGCCAGCCCAGTTCGCGCTCAACCTGCATGGCCAATTCGCGCGTGGGAGCGACGATCAGCGCCAAGGGATCAGCTTCATTTTCAAAGCGAAGATTTTCGCCCAGCAAAGTGCTGGCGATAGCCAGACCATAGGCCACAGTTTTGCCGGAGCCTGTCTGGGCCGAGACCACCATGTCGCGGCCTTCGGCTTTTGCTTCAAGCACAGCGAGTTGGACGGCGGTTGGATCTTCGTATTTGCGCTCGGTGAGGGCACGGGCAATGGGCGGTGGCGTAATGGGAAATGGCACTGGGCTTCTTTTCAAAAAAGGGGAATGAGCGGCGGCCTTACAGGACTTACGCCGGAAACGCCATGGCCCTGACCAAACGGGCGCCAGCCCCACTTTCACGTCGCGTGGCGGCGTAGGGCGGACCGTAAACAGGTGTTTGCATTCTGGGAGCCAAACAGCGTAAACCTCCACTTGGATACAATAGGGACCATTTCCAATTCAGCATGAAACTGTTTCCCGCCCATTTGAGGATTTCGTGATGCCAGACCGCGCCTGTTTGGCCGAACGCGGTGTGTGAACCATGACTCAAACCAAGAGAACGGACGTCCATAATTCTGACGTCCCGGTGCTTTGCCGTTCTTGCGAGGCGCGCCACCGTGGCGTTTGTGGCGCGCTGACCCCGCCGCAGCTGTTGGAACTGGCCAAACACACAGCCAAGACCACCATCGCTGCCGGATCTCCGATCATTTCAGACGGTGACAACATTCAGCGCTATGCGAACATTCTGAACGGTGTTGTCAAGCTTGCTAAACTTACCAGCGACGGGCGACAACAGATTGTCGGTTTGCAGTTCGCGCCCGATTTTTTGGGGCGGCCCTTTAGCGAACGCAGCGAATTTGATGTTGAGGCTGCAACGGATGTTTATGTGTGTTCCTTTCCGAAGGATACGCTGAACCGACTGGCCAAGCAGAGCCCTGAGCTTGAACACCGCTTGCACGAACAGACGCTCAAGGAACTTGACGAGGCCCGCGATTGGATGCTGGCGCTTGGCCGAAAGTCAGCTGCGGAGCGGGTGGCCAGTTTTCTCCACTTCATTGCCCTGCATATTCATCCTGAGGCGGATGATACCAAAGGGGCTGTGCAATTCGACATTCCCTTGACGCGGTCTGACATGGCGGATTTTCTTGGCCTGACGATTGAAACGGTCAGCCGCCAGATGACCAAGCTGCGACAGGCTCACGTCATTGAAATTGAAAACAATCGCACTATCGCAGTCGCTGATTTGTCAAAGCTAAAGCAGGCCAGCGAAACCAACAGGGACTGATATTCAGACGACTTTTGAATATTTCTTCTCGCCCCGCGTCAGCCATTGATCAAAGTTGCTGGCGACCAGACGAACAAACGGAATTGCATCTGGCTTGATGTAGAACTTTTCTTCGTCCACTGCGCACAAGCCATGACGATCTGAGGCTGCCACCCGCCGGGCCAATTGAATTGCGGGTTCGGCATGGGCACCAAATTTTCCGGTCAGGGTCCCAAATGAAAAGCTGAGGTCACACATCAATCGTTCGATAATGTACCCGTGGATCTGATCATCAAGTGACACGGCCAAGCCGCGGGCCAGTGGAAACTCCCGCGCTGCCACGAGACTGGCGTATCGGCCAATTGCAACTTCATTTTGCACGAAGCCTCCCGGAAAGCAGCCAATTGCTGATGGCCCAAAGCCAAGACGCACCTTGGCTGCATCTGTCGTGTAGCCTTGGAAGTTGCGCACCAACTGGCCCCGATTTGACGCCTGCGCGAGCGCATCCCCCGGCAAGGCAAAATGATCAATGCCGATGGCCTGATATCCGGCTGCAACAAGGATTTCCCGCGCCATTCCGGCTTGGTCATAACGCGCACGACCACCGGGCAAGTCCGCATCTTTAATCAGACGTTGATGGGCTTTGAGCCAAGGCACATGGGCATAGCCGAAGAGTGCAACGCGGTCTGGCGTTAGACTGATCACTTGTTCCAGCGTTTTGCGAAGGCGGGCTTCGGTTTGCAGAGGCAGGCCGTAAAGGGCATCGATGTTGATTGAAACCACACCAGCGCCACGCAAGTCGTCGACCAGCTTTCGCGTCTCGTCAAAACTTTGTGGCCGGTTAATTGCTGCCTGCACCACCGGGTCAAAATCCTGCACCCCGATGCTGGCCCGCGTGAGGCCCAAGGACTTGAGATTTTCAATCAAGCCTGGCGTGTTGTCTGATGGGTCAAGCTCAACGGCAATTTCTGCCGCGCTGGTGAATTGAAAGGCGTCCCTTAAGGCCTTGCCCAGTTTTTTCCACTCCCCCTGACGCAGGAGGCTCGGGCTTCCGCCTCCGAGGTGCAAAGCCGAAAGTGCTGGACGCATGCCCAGCATTTCATTCCAGAGCCCAATCTCGGCAATGAGGCCTTCAATATATTCGCCGATGGGCTCATAGCGCAGTGTCTGCTTGGTGTGGCAACCACAGAACCAACACATGCGGTCACAAAAGGGAATATGGAGATAGGCCGAAATTGTTTCGGCCTTGCGCACTGCAGAGGCCATGGACGCCAACAGTTGTGGACCCATGCCCGCAATGAAGTGATTGGCGGGCGGATAACTTGTATAGCGCGGCAAGCCCGCAGACTCCTGCCTCAGCACAGTTTCAACATCAATGGCCATGGTGTTTCTCGACCAATGGCAACATGTAATCGCGCTCAAAGGCCAGATGCCGGCGCATGGCTTCGAAGGACGCGTGCAGCATCCATGCCAGTGTTTCAGCCTTGACGTTTTTGTGCCCGGCCACATAGTCACGCAACGCCAAGGTCACCTCGTCGGCGACTTCCTCATCCTCCATATGTTCGCGGGCGAGGCGCTCCAGCGTTGAAGCCAAATCTGGTGGCGGCGCTTGTGCCCGCAGCAACGCAAAGACCTGATCTTCTTCGAAACGATGCGCTTGTTTCACAATGGGCGTGAAGCTTTGGGCCAAGTAGAGACATTCCTGGACATTGCAACTGTCCGGCAGGCTGTCGGCCACCGCTTCGAGCCTGTTGCACAACTCCGTCTGGCGCGCGAGTTGCTTGTGGTATTCGGCCGCGAGCGTGGCGGCCGGGATGGGTTGGTCGTGGGTCATCGTTAACCTGCGACAATAGGCAGCTCTGCCCCTTTGGCGCTTTGATCCAGATCAAGGTCGCGGTTTGCGATGAATGGCAATTCCTCCTTGTTTGCAAACGCAACAAGAGGGGATTTAACCATGCGATATGGCTATCCGGCCATTGCCACCGCCATCACCGCCTTATTGGCATTGTTGGTTTCAGCCATTTCACCAGATCCGGCCTTCAGCACCCATTTCGCGATCATTGCCGCGGTGCTGCTGCTGGGTAGCGCGCTGCTCTTGCGACAGATAAATTTCGGGTCGGCTCCGGTCCCCGCAGAAAGCGGCTATATGGACGGGGTCATCCGCTATGGCGTCATTGCGACGATGTTTTGGGCCATCGTTGGCTTGCTTGTAGGCGTTGTCATTGCGTCGGAGCTCGCCTGGCCCATCCTCAATATTCCGCCATGGTTCAACTTTGGACGCTTGCGCCCGGTTCATACCTCCGCCGTGATCTTTGCCTTTGGTGGCAATGCCCTGATTTGCACATCGTTCTATGTGGTTCAACGCACCACGCGCGCGCGCCTGTTTGGTGGCATTCTGCCGTGGTTTGTATTCTGGGGCTATCAACTCTTCATTGTCATGGCCGCAACTGGCTATCTGCTGGGCATCACCGAAGGCCGCGAATATGCCGAGCCTGAATGGTACACCGATATCTGGCTGACGATTGTCTGGGTATCTTATCTCATCGTGTTTCTCGGCACGTTGGTCAAACGTAAAGAGCCCCACATCTACGTGGCCAATTGGTTCTATCTTTCCTTCATCGTCACCGTGGCGATGTTGCATCTGGTCAACAATATCTCGCTGCCCGTCTCATGGCTGGGGGCCAAGAGCTATTCAGCATTCTCGGGCGTTCAAGATGCACTGGTGCAGTGGTGGTATGGCCATAATGCTGTGGGCTTCTTTCTCACCGCAGGCTTTCTCGGCATGATGTATTATTTCGTGCCAAAGCAAGCCAATCGCCCGGTCTATTCCTACCGCCTGTCGATCGTCCATTTCTGGTCTTTGATCTTCATGTATATCTGGGCGGGCCCACACCATTTGCATTACACCGCGCTGCCGGATTGGGCCCAGACGCTTGGCATGGTTTTCTCGGTCATGCTGTGGATGCCTTCATGGGGCGGCATGATCAATGGCTTGATGACGCTGTCGGGTGCCTGGGACAAGCTTCGTACCGATCCCATCTTGCGCATGTTTGTGATGTCACTCGCCTTCTATGGCATGTCGACCTTCGAAGGGCCGGTGATGTCGATCAAGTCGGTCAACGCGCTCAGCCATTATACAGACTGGACCATTGGCCATGTGCATTCCGGCGCGCTCGGTTGGGTGGGCATGGTGTCCTTTGGCGCACTTTATCATCTCACGC
>JAYUEP010000201.1:0-3400 GCA_043739165.1 Hyphomicrobiales bacterium | reverse complement strand
TTTGGACGACTTGCGAAAATTTCCGCGCGGTGTCGACAACGCTGCCGTTCCCATTCCAACCTCGGCAACCTTGGGCCTCGGGCAACAAAGCCGCGTCGCGGTGGCCTCCGCTGCAACCTATCAAACCGCGCTCAACCGCATTCTGCGCCCGCGCCTGGTGTTGCATATCGAGAAGCGCTTGGCCGAACTTCAAGATAAGCCCGAACAGCTCTATGAACCCCTCAAGGTCTATATGATGTTGAGCGGTGACCCCGCCATTCCTGTCGATACCGCCTTGATCTCTGGCTGGATGCAGGGTGATTGGGAGCATCTCTATCCCGGAGAGCCGAACAAGGCCGCGCGTGAAAGCCTGCGTCGGCATTTGGATGCCATGCTCGATATCCCCACCGGAACTTTCAAGCCCATTCCGTTGAATGGCGATCTGGTCAAGGCGACGCAAACATCTCTCGCGCGCCTCCCCCTCGCCCAGCGCGCCTTTGCGTTGATCAGATCAACGGCCCACAGTCCCGACATCAGGGATTGGACGCTGGTTGGCCATGCCGGGCCAGATGCAGCAACGGTTTACGCGACCAATGACAAAACACCGTTGGAAAGTGTCGGTGTTCCCGCCATCTTCACCTATGACGGATTTTACGGACTGTTCCTGACCAAGATCAAAGCGGTGATTTCCTTGCTGCAGAGTGAGCGCTGGGTCTTGGGTGAATCCGGCGGTTCAGACAATCTCGACAAGCAGTTTGCTGGCCTCGGACCCGACATGTTCAAGATTTACGATGATGAATTCATCAAGGCTTGGTCGGCGGCACTCAACAAGCTCAAATTCCAAAGCTTCGCTGCGGGTGCACCGAACTATGCGCCCTTGCGCGCCGCCACCGGAGCCTCTTCACCGATCAAACTTCTGCTGGAATCCATCTCGGCAGAAACGAAACTGACCGAAGCCAAGCCCCAGCCCAAAGGCACCGCCGCTGACAAGATCAAGCAGGCCGCGACCGACTTGAAAGCCGGTATTCAAAATCAGATCGGCGACATGAAGCAGATTGGACTTGATGCAGCGCAAAAATCCGATGCGCGCGGCGGCCAAGTCGGCACGGCTTTCGTGCCGGGCGCTGCCATTCAAGAACATTTCCGCCGCTATCATGAGTTAGCCGACGCCAGCGGCGGCAAGAGCCAGGTTGATGCGCTGGTAGAGCAGATGAAAGGCCTTTACCAGAGTCTGATTGACGAACAGAAGTTTGATCAGGCAACGCAAGCGCGCTCAAACATGTTGCAGTTCATGAGCGGCCTGTCGACCAACGCCTCGCGGCTTGATCCACCGCTCTCCGACATGTTCAAGACGGCCATGGCCGAATTTGAGCAAAAGATTGTGGTGGAGCGTGAGGCTGATCTCAAAAGCCAAATGGCAGGCTCAGTCACACGTAAATGCCTAGATACAGTTTCCAACAAATATCCTTTCGCGCCAAACAGCAAGATGGATGTTCCTCTGATGGAATTTGCCAGGCTCTTTGGTCCCAACGGCGTTTTCGATTCCTTCTTCAAGGAAAAGCTGGCGGGTCTTGTCGATACCTCGGGAAAAGAATGGGTCTGGAAACAGGGTTCGAAATTGAGCCAAAGCCTGCCCCAGCAGACCTTGCTGCAATTCCAAAATGCGGCGCGGATCAAAGATGCCTTCTTCACCGGCCAAGGCACATCACCCAACGTGAAATTTGGGATCGTCATGCTCTCGCTCAGTCCGCAAACACCTTCAGCAACGTTTGAAGTGAATGGCATCAGGCTGGAAAGCCCGTTCGGTGTGCAGACGCGTGGCGACTTTGAATGGCCCGGTCGCTCGCCAGATGGCACAGCCTCCATAAGCCTGCCAGCAGGTGCGGGTGGCGTGCCCGTCATCCAACAGTTTGCCGGGCCATGGGCCTTGCACCGCCTGTTGCAACAGG
The DNA here is from genome assembly GCA_043739165.1 of Hyphomicrobiales bacterium. Taxonomy (GTDB): domain Bacteria; phylum Pseudomonadota; class Alphaproteobacteria; order Rhizobiales; family Aestuariivirgaceae; genus Aestuariivirga. The sequence goes on along the minus strand of JAYUEP010000201.1, from coordinate 1,472 downwards.
GCGCCTTGCGCCAATCAGGCAACAAGGCCACGGTGCGATTTGTTTTGGGTGGCAAGGAGGTTTCCTACCAACTCACCTTCGACACTTTGGACAATCCCTTCACGATCGTTTCGCAATTGGGGTTCACCTGCCCCGCAAACCTGTAGGCCGCCGCATGCAATGCGCGCTCTTCGGAAAGTTGCCTTCAAAGCGGGATTTTGTTTCTTACAACATGCCCCGGCCGTTTCTTGAAAACTGGGAGAACTGGTTGCAGGCCTCTCTCGCTGAAAGCAAGCTGCTGATCGGTGACCGTTGGCAGAACCTTTTTTTGACCATGCCGATCTGGCGATTTTGGCTGGGTCGCAATCTCTTTGGGCAATCGGCCGTCGGTGCCATCATGCCTTCGGTGGATGGTGTTGGCCGGTATTTCCCGCTGTGCCTTGTGGCCTTTGCGCCCGAAACCATGCGCCTTGTGCCGCCACCGCAAGGCGATCTCAACACATGGCTCGCTTCGGGCGAGGTCCTCTTGCTCAACTTGCTCAATGATGATGCGTCACTGGATGCACCTACCCTGCTGCGAGACTTTCCATTTCCACCCACTGTGCAAGCCGCTTTAAATGGACGACCCCAAAGCAGGATGGTGAATTGGACAGCCGCATCCCAAACCTTGCAAGACGGTTTTGCAGCAATTGAGGCGCAGGACGCTGCGCGGCTCAATGACAACCGGGGCTTTTGGTGGACACTCGGTGGCAATGCCCATGCCGAGCGATTGGTCACAACCGATGGTCCACCCGGCTCCGGCTTTCTCGCAAACATGATGACGGCAACTTTTGACTAGGCACGAAAGATGAGATTTACGTTTGAAACCGCATCACAGACGCACACAGGCAAAGTGCGCAGGATCAACGAGGACAGCCTTTTTGCTGATCCCAAGCGCGGCCTTTGGCTTGTCGCCGATGGCATGGGCGGCCACCGCGATGGCGGCATTGCCAGCAATATGATTACCGAGGCCGCAAGATCATTGTCGACCTATGGCGAAACACGCGCACAGCTTGCGGCACAACTCACCCAAGTGAACCAGAACCTCCTGGGCCTCTCCAATGGTGATCACAGCAATATCGTGGGCTCCACCATCGTGGCCCTTCTGGCTGAAGGATCAAACTACACCTGTATTTGGGCAGGGGATTCACGCTGCTATCTGGTGCGCGCCGGCCAAATCAGGCAGGTTTCGCGCGACCACACCGAAGTTCAGGAACTGGTCACATCAGGCATCATCACGCCAGAAGAGGCCCGCACTTGGCCGCGGCGCAATGTCATCACCCGCGCCGTGGGCGCCGCCGACAAGTTGGAGCTCGAACAGGTAAGCGACACGCTTGCAGAGGGCGATTGCTTCGTGCTGTGCAGTGACGGCTTGACCGGGCATGTCACAGATGCTGAAATTCTTTCAGCGGTAACCTGGTCGGCACCTGAACCGGCTTGCGGGCAGTTGCTGG
>JAYUEP010000200.1:0-3401 GCA_043739165.1 Hyphomicrobiales bacterium | reverse complement strand
CAATCCTTACCAATCGTGGGGTCATAGCTCAGCTGGGAGAGCGCTTGCATGGCATGCAAGAGGTCGGCGGTTCGATCCCGCCTGGCTCCACCAATTCTTTCAAAGTTCAACCCCATAGGCCGCCGCGATGACTTGCACGATGTGGCGGACAGGCGAGCTTGAGCCATTTTGCAACTGGTTGATGCAGCCGATGTTTCCCGTGGCGATGACTTCTGCCTTCAAGACTTCCAGCGTTGCAGATTTTTTATCGCGCAGTTGCGCTGCTATTTCCGGCTGGAGAATATTGTAAGTGCCGGCTGAACCGCAACAGAGATGCGCATCCTGTGGTTCGACAACTTCATATCCCGCCCGGCATAGCAGTTCCTGTGGAATGGTCTTGATCTGTTGGCCGTGCTGGATTGAACAGGCCGCATGATAGGCCACACGACCCTGACCCTTGCCCGGCGGCAGATCAAGCGTTGTCAAAAACTCTGTAATGTCCCTTGCTTTGGCGCTGATAGCCTTGGCCTTTTCCGCATACGTGGGCTCATCCCTGAACATGAAGCCATAGTCTTTCACCATCGTGCCGCAGCCTGAGGCCGTGATGATGATGGCTTCCACATCTGTGGCGACCCATTGATCGATCGTGCGTTGGGCGCGCGCCTTGGCATCTTGCTCCTTGCCCATGTGATGGGTGAGGGAACCGCAACAGGCCTCGCCCGCCGTGACGACGACGTCATAGCCCAAATGATTGAGCAACTTGATGGTAGTGGCGTTGATTTCCGGCGCCAAGACACTTTGCACGCAGCCTTGCAACAGGGCAACGCAACCTTTGTGTGTTCCTGTGGCAGGATAGATGCCGGGAGCGCCCATGGATGTGGGTCGTGGCACATGTGCGGGGGCCAAATCCAGCATGGCCTTGATGCGGCCCGCAGAAAGCGGCGTGGCAAACTTGGCGAGGCGCGTCGCCATCAGCGCGAAACGAAAGAGTTTTGGGCGCGGCATAATGAAAGCCAGCGCGTTGCGCAACAGGCGCTCAAACAACGGACGGCGATAGGTTTGTTCGATGTGCTCGCGGGTGTGATCGACCAGATGCATGTAGTTCACCCCGGAGGGGCATGTGGTCATGCAGGACAAGCACGACAAGCAGCGATCAATATGCGTGACGACGTCTTTCGTTGCGGGTTTGCCCTGTTCCAACATTTCCTTCATCAGATAAATGCGGCCGCGCGGGCTGTCATTCTCATCGCCGAGCAAAACGTATGTCGGGCAGGTGGCCGTGCAGAAACCGCAATGCACACATTTGCGCAAGATTTCATCGGCGACCGCGACTTTGGGGTCAGCCAGTTGATCAAGCGTGAAGAAGGTTTGCATCTAGATGTTCCGATACATACGGCCGGGGTTGAACAGGCCTTTTGGATCGAAGGCTTGTTTGACACGCGAGGTTAAGCTGGCCAAAGGCGGCGGCAAGGGTTGAAACACTTCCAGCTGGGCGCGGGCTTCTGCATCGGCGCGAAAAAGCGTGGCGTGGCCGGGGGCGGCTGCCTGTCGAATAGCGATGCCGTGATCAGCGCTGGCCTCATGCGCCAACCAGATCAAGCCGCCGCCCCAATCCAACAGATGCTGGAGTGAGAATTGCTTTTTCAATTGCGCGATCACACGAGGCGCTTCTTGGGGAGCCACCGAGATGCGCCAGATTTGATCGCCGGGCTTTACCGCGAGTGCCTCAACATCACGGACGCCGATCCACAGCGCTACAGACTCTTTGGCACTGAGTGTTTCCGAGGGCGTTGCCAGCAAATCCGCAAGTTTGTCCCGGCGATAGGTGATTGAGGCTGGAATGCCTTCGAGGCGCAAGGCGACCCCGCGCCCCGGCAGAAAGGCGGCGGCGGAAACTTCGCAGTGCGATTGCAAGGCCGTTGTCATCAAGGCGAGTGCTGACGCATCGTCGCGCGCTTTCAACAACGAGGTCATTTCTGTTTCCGGGCGGGGCAGAACTTTAAAGATGATGGAGGAGAAGGCCGCCAGCGTGCCATAGGAGCCCGCCATCAGGCGCGGCACGTCATAGCCAGTAACGTTCTTGACAACACGGGCACCCGATTTGAAAATCTCACCTTGGCCGTTGACTGCGGTGATGCCCAACACATGATCACGCGCAGCACCTGCCTTGATGCGGCGCGGGCCAGAAAGATTGCAAGCCAATGCGCCGCCCAAAGTGCCCGCATGTTTCGTTGTGAGAAGTTTTGAGAAATCTGGCGGTTCAAAAGCGAGCATCTGGTTTTTGCTGGCCAGAAGCTTTTGAATGTCTTTCAGTTTTACCGCGGCGCCGACATCCAGAATCAACTCATCGGGCTCATAGGCGAGGATTGTATTGAAGGCGGAAAGATCGAGCGCTTGTGCATTCATGGGTCGCCCCAAGGCGCGCTTTGAGCCCGTACCGACAAGCTCGAACGGGGCTTTCGCTTCACGCACGAGGCCCGCAAGATCGGAGGCTGTCTTGGGCCGCAACATCTAAAACCTCGGCAGATCGGGATGTGCGAGATTGCTGCCGTGTACGATCATCCTGCCCATTTCAGCACAGGCATGGAGCGTGGGGAAAACCTTGCCGGGGTTGAGCAGGCTCTTGGGATCAAAAGCACATTTGATTTTGAGCTGTTGATCAAGATCAATTTGCGAAAACATCTCGGGCATGAGATCGCGCTTTTCGACACCCACACCATGCTCGCCCGTCAAAACGCCACCGACTTTCACGCAAAGCCGCAGAATATCGGCACCGAAATCTTCGGCGCGTTGCAACTCACCTTGTTTGTTGGCGTCAAACAAGATGAGCGGATGTAAGTTGCCATCGCCGGCATGAAAGACATTGGCAACGGCGAGGTGGTGTTTCTTCGATAGCTTGGCCATGCTTTCAAGAACTTCCGGCAACCTCTTGCGCGGGATCGTTCCATCCATACACATATAATCCGGCGCGATGCGGCCCACGGCGGGAAATGCGGCCTTGCGCCCGGCCCAGAAGGCGAGGCGTTCGGCTTCTGACGTTGAAGCCCGCAAGCTATTGGCCTTGTTGGCCACCGCGATCCTCTCGACGCTGGCAATCAACTGATCCACCTCGGCCTGGGGCCCGTCGAGCTCGACGATGAGAAGTGCTTCGGCATCCAATGGGTAACCGACATTGACGAAGGCTTCGGCGGCATGGATGGCGGGCCTGTCCATCATCTCCATGCCACTGGGAATGATACCGGCTGAAATAACATCAGCCACGCATTGCCCGGCACTCTTACTAGAAGAGAATCCAATCAGCATGGCGCGCGCCGTTGCAGGTTTTTTGATGATGCGAACCGTGACTTCGGTAACAACGCCGAGCAATCCCTCAGAACCCGTCATCACGCCCAGAAGATCATAACCTTCGGATTCTAGATGCT
>JAYUEP010000199.1:0-3407 GCA_043739165.1 Hyphomicrobiales bacterium | reverse complement strand
CGATGGTGCGCGGCACGGCAGACCCGCACGAATTCTACACGGCATGGTTTGAGAACAACGGATTTCCGATCTGGCCTTATTGGCAACACATCCGCTCGTGGTGGGACATTCGGCATTTGCCAAATGTGTTGCTGGTCCACTTCAATGACATGAAACATGATCTTGAAGGATCAATCAGACGTATTGCTGCGTTTCTGGATATTGCCGTTGATGAAAAGCTCATGCCAAAAATAGTTGAGCATTGCAGCTTTGATTACATGAAAACCCATGCGGCCGAAGTGGCTCCGCGCGGTGGTTCAGTTTGGAAAGGTGGGGCCACAACCTTCATCAACAAAGGCAGCAATGGCCGTTGGCGTGATAGCCTCTCAGCTGGCGAGATCAAAGCCTATGAGGAAAAAGCCGTCGCCGAACTTGGGCCAGAATGTGCGGCATGGTTGAGCGGCGGCGCGATGGCCTAGTCAAGGTCCCGCGTTCTTGCCGGGGTTCATGATGTTGGTGGGGTCCAATGCCAGCTTGATCTGGCGCATGACATCAACGCCTGCGCCATGTTCGCGCCTCAGATAATCGCGCTTGCCCAGACCAATGCCATGTTCGCCCGTGCACGTGCCGCCCATGGCCAGCGCCCGATCAATCATTCTGCCGTAAACCGCTTTCACGCGCTTCACTTCGTCAGCATCGCTGCGATCACAAAACAGCACCACATGGAAATTCCCATCGCCAACATGGCCGATGATCGGGCCATAGATATTGTTGGCTTCCAAATCGGCTTGGGTTTGCGTCACGCATTCTGCCAGCCGCGAAATGGGCACGCAGACATCGGTGGCAATGGATTCTTCCTTGCCAGGCTTGATTGCCTTGGTGGCCCAGAAAGCATCATGACGCGCTTGCCAGAGCTTGGCGCGGTCCTCCTCTTGCGTCGCCCATTGGATGGCGCCCCCGCCATGGCCTGTGGCAATATCTGAAAACAGTGCGGATTGTTCTTTGGCCCCCGCCTTGGTGCCATGAAATTCCACAAACAATGTGGGTGCCACCGGCATGGAAAGTTTGGAATAGGCATTGATCGCCTTGATATGCTCCGCATCCACCAACTCGATGCGCGCCACAGGAATGCCCATTTGGATGGTCTCAATCGTTGCGTTGCAACAGGCCTCCACCGAATGGAAAGCGCAGATGCCCGCGGCGATAGCTTCGGGAATGCCGTAAAGCTTGAGTTGAACTTCGGTGATGATGCCCAAGGTGCCTTCGGCCCCGACGAACAGCCGCGTAAGATCATAGCCGGCGGAAGACTTGCGGGCGCGTGTTCCGGTCTTGATCACCTGGCCATCGGCCAGCACCACTGTCAGGCCCATCACATTCTCGCGCATCGTTCCATAGCGCACCGCATTAGTGCCCGAAGCGCGGGTGGAGGCCATGCCACCCAATGAGGCATCGGCACCGGGATCAATCGGGAAGAACAGGCCTTGATCGCGCAAGTGGGCATTCAACGTCTTGCGGGTGACTCCGGCCTGAACGCGGCAATCCTGATCTTCAACATTCACTTCGAGAATGGCGTTCATCCCACTGAGATCAATGCATATTCCGCCATGCACCGCCGCGATGTGGCCTTCCAGCGAGGTGCCTGTGCCATAGGCAATCACCGGCACTTTTTCTGCGGCGCAAATCTTCACCAACGCTTGCACTTCATCGGTTGATTGCACAAAAGCAACGGCATCTGGTGCGTGACCTTCGTTCCAGGTTTGGTCCTTGCCGTGATGTTCGCGCACCGCCATGGCGGTCGACAACCTGTCGCCCAAAATTGCGCGCGCGGCGGCAATGGCGCGCCCTGTATTGGCATTTGGAGATAGTGTATCCATCATCACCAAGACTAACACGGGGTTCACGTTTTGCCATGACAAATGCCAAGCCTTACACAAGCAAGATGCAGAAGGTCGAAAGCCAATGGACGGATTACAACGGCCATTTGAACATGGCCTATTACGCGGTGTTGTTTGACCGCGCCGCCGAAGAAATGTTTGAAGGATTTGGCACGGGTGCTGATTATGTGAAGCGCACCAACTGCACAACTTTCACGCTGGAAACCCACACCACCTATGCCAATGAGCTGAAACAGGGCGAGGATGTGCGCGTTGAAACGCAAATCATCGGGGCCGATCAAAAGCGCGTGCATTATGTGCAACAGATGTTTCGCGGCGAGACCAGCTATCTCGCCTGCGTTCTGGAAGTGATGATCAGCCATGTGGACATGAATGTGCACCGCACATCGGCCTTTCCCGAAGAGGTGCAGCGCAACATCAACGCAATGGCCGAGGCGCACAAGAGCCTGCCCCTGCCGCCGCAAGTGGGCCATGTGATCGGGTTGCCGCCGAAGCGGAGTTGACATGTGCTGCACATGAAACTATGCTTATCACATGAACAAGATGATCCAGGTTCGAAACTTGAAGCCGGAATTGCACCGGAAGGTGAAAATTCGCGCCATTGAAGAAGGCCTGACCATGACTGACTGGGTTGCGAAATTGATCGAACGGGAAGTTGAACGGCCATCGATGAAGGAAGTTTTTGCCAGGTTGCGTAGCCGAAAACCTATTCACCTCAAGCCCAGTGCAGCAGAAATGGTGCGTGAAGACCGCGACAATCGATGATTGTTGTTGATGCGTCTGTCATCATTCATGTGTTGGTGGATGCCGCCGTTGAACCACATATCATTGATCGGCTTGAAAGCGCCAATGGCTTGCTGGCACCACATATCCTTGACCTTGAAGTCATCAACGAAATCCGCAAACAGCTTTTCTTGAAAAACTTGACCCTCCAACAGGCAGTTGAGTCTATCGACGCTTTCAAATCACTGACAATTGACCGTCGCCCAACTGACATGTTCGTTGATCGCATCTGGGAATTGCGCAGCAATCTCACACCTTATGACGCCGCTTATGTTGCGCTCGCGGAGACAGTGGATCTTCCGCTGATCACCAGGGACTCCAAGATCGCCAAGGTCAAGGGGCTGACGATTCCCGTCATCCTCGTCTAAAATAAACTCTGCCCCCTAATCGTCACATTCCCGCAAAACTATCTGCGTAGTTTCCCTTCATCAGGACTCAACAAGAGATTTGATAAGGGAGACGACCATGACCAACACGGGATTTTCACAATTCGCTGATGCCTTGGTTTTCGTCCATGGCACCCACGCCGCAGGCGAAGCCGCACGCCACGCCCTGCTCTGCGAAAAATCGGGCGATACCGAAACCGCCGCCTATTGGCGCAAGCTGCAAAACCAGCTGGCCATGAAGCGCGAAACGCAGATGGCAGAAGCCTTCAAACGCTGCGCATAAAATTATGCCAGGCTGACACATTCGCCCGGCGAAACGCCTATATAGGGGTTCGAGAATCGAGCCCCGATGCCTATTGATTTT
>JAYUEP010000198.1:0-30639 GCA_043739165.1 Hyphomicrobiales bacterium | reverse complement strand
TCGGCACCATTTGGCTGCCCATTGTGGGGCTGGCAGGCTGTGTGGGTTGTTATGTGGTTCTGGGCAAGCCATTGGCACGCGTCAGCTAAAGCCGCGTGCCGTCTCTCTTCATATAAACGCCCTTTTGGTTCACCTGCTCAACCTTCATGTCGAGATCGCTGTACCAAGCGGTCTCAGTCGCGGCTCTGGTACCCACTTCGAGATATTGCACGGGCGTCGGGGTCAAGTTCTTCAGGCAATGGCCGTTGGTATTCCCTGCCTTGAACCCCGCACACATGCCTTGCGTCAGCAAATGCTCGCCAGCATCGTCACAGAGCGTGATTTCGCCTGAAACGATGTAGATGAACTCATCTTCTTTTTCGTGCCAATGGCGCTGGGAGGACCATGCGCCCGGATCCAGAGTCACCAGATTGACGCCAAATTGGTTGAGACCAAAAACATCGCCCAGAAGATATTTGGTGCGATTGAGGCAAGGTTCATCATGGGGTTTGGGATAACGTGAACCGGTGCGGGTGGGTGCATCGGTGGCCTTAATGGCTGCGGGTGGCTTCTGCATCTCTGGCCTCAATCTGGTTCAGGGCATCAACAACGGCATCGAAGGTCAAAAGCGTGGAGGCATGGCGCGCCTTGTAATCACGCACCGGCAGCAGTGCCTCACACTCCGCCCACTTGCCTTGCGGCACGGGCCCCTGCTCTTTCAACATTTTATACATCTGGTCACGCAAACGACGCAGCTCTTCAGGCGTTGAGCCCACCACATGGCGCGCCATGATCGAGCTTGAAGCTTGCCCCAGCGCGCAAGCTTTCACATCATGTCCAAAGTCTGTGATATGGCCATCTTTCACCGCCACATCGACCGTGACCTTCGAGCCACAGAGTTTCGAATGGGCCACCGCCGTGGCATCCGGATGAGTAAGCCGCTCCAGCCGCGGAATATCTGCGGCCAGCGAGAGGATTTTGCGGTTATAGATTTCGTCGATCATCGGGTTTCGCGCTTTTCATCAAAGCTGATATGGGTATGCGCATAGCATAGTGCAAACCGCTGAGACATTCAAAATGAACGCGACTGACCTCGACGAAACATTGGAGCTGAAGCTGAAATTCGACACCGCCGGACTCATCCCTGCCATTGTACAGGACGCGGCCGATGGCACAGTTCTGATGTTTGCCTGGATGAACCAGGAGGCGCTTGATGCCACGCGGCAAACGGGCCTTGCCCATTTCTACAGCCGCTCGCGCGCCAGGCAATGGCTCAAGGGCGAGACCTCAGGCGAGACTTTCAGCGTGCAAGAGATGCGCGTCGATTGTGATCAGGATGTTCTGCTGCTGAAGGTAACCGCCAATGGCAAAGGCAATGCCTGCCACACGGGGCGGCGGAGTTGCTTTTATCGCAAGATCGAGAGAAAAACGCTGCTCTTGGTGTGAAATTCCAGACCCTCCATCAGTTGGCTTGACTCGCCGATCCGGTTTTGCCGCGCCCACAAGAGCTAAAGTCTTGGTGGCCGGGTGGGGCTGGCCATGGAGAAGTTATTGGGCTGATGTGGCCATCTCCCGCTCCGTCATGCTTCGCATGCTACCTTCGCTTTTTCGGAAGATGAAAGGACCAAAGACAACAGTGTCTCACACCGCGCCGGAGATGTAGGCCTTCATGTCGGCGGCGTCACGTTCGATGGCTTCGATTCTAAACTTCACCACGTCACCAATCGAAATCATACCCGCGAGCTTGCCACCTGCCACCACAGGCAAATGGCGGATGCGGTGCTGTGTCATCATCACCATCAATTCGGCTTCGCTGTCATCTTCAGAACAGGCGCGCACACTGGAGGTCATGATGGATGAGACAGGCTTGGTCAAAGCCGCAGCGCCCTGCTCAGAGACGCAGCGCACAATGTCACGCTCACTCACGATGCCGTCAATCACGCCCTGCCCGCGTGATACGATCACCGCGCCGATCCGCTTGGCGGCCAGAATATCGGCCACGTGTTTCACGGTCTCGCCCGGCAGCACGGTGATGACATCACGGCCCTTGAGCTTCAGAATATGAGCAACTGACATGGCTTCCTCCTTGTGCAGAGACGACTCTGTGATAGCACCTTCAATGCAGGGTGTGAACGGATTTGCGTTCGATGGTTGCATCCAACAGATAAAATGCAAAGAAGCCAGCGATGAAGCCGCCCAAGTGCGCCTCCCAGGCAATCACATGTTGTTCGAGAAAAGCGGTGCCGGTCATATATTGGGTGGTCGCCGTCACCAAGGTGAGGAAGAGCCACATGACTGTAAAGGTGAGGGCGCGCGGGTTGCGCAATAATTCCAAAGGTCGCAGGGGTTGGACAGTGTCCAGATGCTCGACATATTTGCCGTTCATCAGCGGTATCGCAGCGGCCAAGACGCCGGAGACGCCTGCCGAAATCCCAACCATGATCAAAGTCTCTCCCCAATGGGCGATGAGCGAAGCGACTGCCCCCGCGATGATGGAGAGGGTCAAGAGCGCCAGATAGCGCAGCGTTCCCAATCGCGCTTCCACAGGCTTGGAAAACACTGCCAACCAAGCGCTGTTGGCCAGAACATGTTCCCAATCGGCATGCAGGAAAGCATAGGTCACCATGCTCCACCAAGCCGCACCTTCGGGCTGGGGGAATGGCAGTGTGCCGAAACGGGCCGGAATGAAGGCGAAGGCATAGTTGGTCCAGGCTCGCCAAGGGTCTCCACCTTGCGAAATCACCAGATGAATCGTTAACAACAGGCCCAAAAGCACCCAGACGACGGGCGGCAGGTTGATGATCGGCGGTTTGGTCGCAACCACAGGTTCGTCATTCTGGCTTTGGGTCATCGCGTTGCAAACTTCCTGGCCTGTGGCGGCGATGTGGACGAGGCTCCGCCAGATTGGCACGCTCCCTGCACCACACAGCCCAAAGGTTCAATTATGGGACAGGCGATGCCTGTTCCGAGAAGGATATGCCATGCAGGCCGATGATCGCAACGAAATTGACAAGGCCGCCACCCAGATCATCCATCCAGGCAGCCGCCAACTGTTTCGCTATTGGGAAGGGCTCCGCGCGGAGCGCCCCTGCCCGCAGCGCAGCGAGATCGCCTTGGCCAAGCTTGCGCCCTTGCTGCCCAATGTTTCGATCATTGAGCGCACTGAACGGGAAAGCTGGGCTTATCGCCTCGCTGGCACGGAAGTCTGCGATCTGATGCGCATGCCGGTGACGGGAAGGGATGCGCTCATTGGATTTGACCATTTCGAACGCGACGTGGTGAGCAAGACATTTGAACTGGCGGTAACGCGCCTCCAGCCGTGTCTGATCCGCATGCGTCTGATCGCCACTTGCGGCACCGTCGTTGCGGCAGAACTTCTCGGCCTGCCTGTCCACGATGAGGCCTCGGGCCGCGTCCAGCTGTTCGGCGGCCTGTTCGGCTTTGCCACCGACCGGGATGAAACCACCGCCATGTTGATGCGGCGTGAACTGGTCTCCGCCCGCATGATCTGGACGGAACATGAGGCGGGTGACAGGCTGATGGCCCAACTCAACCGCAAGTCGCCCCAGCTGACCGTCATTCAAGGCGGCCTTGCAATCTAGATTGTCCTTTAAGATTCCTCGGCCTGAACTCACCGATATTTACAAGATCGCGGGCGTCTAGCGAGAAAATCTTAACTGCCTATTTACATGAACCCTCGTTAATGGGGCCATGTGTTTTCGCCTACCGCGTCCGCGGAGGCTTTGGTTGTTAGGGTGAAGAAATTGAGCGCGCTTGCTGCTGAGAAAATTGATCTCAAGAATCATAGCAATCCCACGGGCGTTGTCTTTGGTCGCTTCATGCTGCCCGACATGACTGAATATCCCTGCCAAGTTTCAGATCTGAGCTTCGATGGTGCAGTGTTTTTGACCGCCAGCGTACCGCCTGAAGGCCAGGCACTGGTAGCGTATGTGGAAGACATCGGCCGGATCGAAGCGGTTTCAAGTTCAGCCAAACCCGGTGGCTTTTCGGTGCGGTTCTCGCTCAAGGGGCCAAGGCTTGAACGGCTGCACCAGCGCATCCAGTGGCTGAAAGACCGCAACGCAGGTTTGGCCAATGATACGCGTCGCCATGCGCGTTGTGAACCCAGCGAAAAAGTATCGCAGATGACCTTGCCAGACGGGCGAATTTACACTTGCGAGGTCTTGGACATTTCGATTTCGGGTGCTGGCATCAAGACTGAAGTGATCCCGAGCATTGGAACTTCGGTCATGCTCGGCAAAATGCGCGGCCGTGTGGTGCGCTATATTGAACAGGGTGTGGCCATCGAGTTTGTGAAGCAGCTTGATCAGGCACAGCTTCCACCTGTCACCGGGCCAGCACGCATCTGACATATTGCCTTACAAGTCCTGAACGTCGACTACGCCATGAATGGCTTTGATGGCGCCCTTGACTTGCGGGGTGATCGCAAACTTTGAGCCAAGCCCAATTTCCACTTCGCGGCCCTCGGCAAGCAACAGCGTAACCCTTGCAGGAGCGCGTCCCCCCTGTTGGAGGCGTTTGGCAATCGATGTCATTGGACCAGCGTCACGAAGATAAATCTGAATGCCTTGCACAACGGAAGCTGCGGCCTTGTCGAGAGGCTCGAGGCTTTGCAGGCGCAGCTTGACATCTTCGCCCTCCACATCGGCTTCCACTTTGACAATGACAGCCCGCCCCGGTTCGAGCATTTCGCGGAATTGATTGAGGGTGTCGGCAAACACCACCGTTTCGAACTGGCCAGTGGGATCGGAAAAACCGACAAAGGCAAACTTGTTGCCTTGTTTTGAACGCCGTTCCTGCTTGTGTGTGATGGTCCCTGCCAATTTGGCTGCGGTTGCGCCTTTTGTCAGGGCCTTTTCATGAAAACCCGCCCAGGTTTCAACCCCCAGCCTTGCCAGCGGCTTGGCGTATTCATCAAGGGGATGACCTGAAAGATAAAATCCCACCGCGTCAAATTCGTGGCCCAGCTTGTCCATCGCCAACCATGCATCGCGCCGCGGCAAGATCAGTTCGTCAGTGGGCGACGACAAGGTGGCAAACATGTCGATAGCCCCTGCCGCTGATTCATTGGCGGTCCGGTTGGCCACGCCAATGATTGTGTCGATGCCATCGAGAACTTGCGCGCGGTTGGGGTTCAAGGTGTCGAAAGCACCCGCCTTGACGAGGCTTTCCAAGGCGCGCCTGTTCAAGGCCTTGGCATCCACGCGGCGGGCAAATTCACCGATCGATTTGAACTGGCCACCATCATGGCGCGCCACGATGATCTGCTGGATGGCCCCTGCCCCGACATTCTTCAACGCTGCCATGGAATAGAGGATGGTTCCGTCCTTGACGGAGAAATCGACATCGCCTGCATTGATTGATGGCGGGACAACTTTGATCCCAAGGCGTTGCGCTTCACGCCGAAAGAGCATCAGTTTTTCGGTATTGCCCAAATCCAGCGTCATGGAGGCCGCGAGGAACTCCACGGGATAGTTGGCCTTCAAATAGGCCGTCTGATAGCTGATATAGGCATAGGGTGCGGAGTGGGATTTATTGAAGCCGTATTCGGCAAACTTGGCGCAGGCATCGAAAGTGGCTTTGGCGATCTGTTCTTCGATACCATTCGCCAACGCGCCCTTCATGAAGTTTTCGCGCTGGGCATCCATTTCGGATTTGATCTTCTTGCCCATGGCGCGGCGCAGAAGATCGGCCTGCGCCAAAGTATAACCTGCCATGTCACGCGCAGCTTGTTGCACCTGTTCTTGATAGGTGATGACGCCAAAGGTTTCTTTGAGGATCGGTTCCAAGACTGGATGGAGATATTCAACAGGTTCCTTGCCCAGCTTGCGGGCACAGTAAGTCGGGATGTTTGCCATGGGGCCGGGGCGATAGAGAGCCACCAATGCAATCAGGTCCTCCAGCCGGTCAGCATGCATGGAGCGGACAGCATCGCGCATGCCGGCACTTTCCAATTGGAAGACGCCGACCGTTTCACCTTGGGCCAGCATCTCGAAGGTTTTGGCATCATCCAAGGGAATGCGGCTGGCATCAAAGTCCTGCACCCGAAGGCGAATAAGTTTTTGTGCTTTGTCAATGACGGTGAGGGTCTTGAGGCCGAGAAAGTCGAACTTCACCAGCCCCGCCTTTTCAACATCCTTCATGTTGAACTGCGTGGCCGGAAGCCCTGAACGCGGATCACGATACAGCGGCACAAGTTCTTGCAACGGCCTGTCGCCGATCACAATGCCTGCGGCGTGGGTGGAGGCGTTGCGATAGAGGCCTTCCAGCTTGAGCGCGATGTCGAAGAGGTTTTTGACGTTAGGGTCGCGGTCGCGTTCTTCGCGCAAGCGCGGTTCCATTTCGATAGCTTGCGGCAGGGAGATGGGGTTGGCCGGATTGTTGGGGATCATCTTGGACAGGCGGTCCACCTGCCCGTAAGGCATTTGCAAAACGCGGCCCACATCTCGCGTCACCATGCGTGATTGCAGCTTGCCGAAGGTGATGATCTGCGCCACTTTATCCGCACCATAACGGCTTTGCACATAAGTGATCACTTCGTCGCGCCTGTCTTGACAGAAGTCGATATCAAAGTCGGGCATCGAGACGCGGTCTGGGTTCAGAAACCGCTCAAACAACAGGCCGAAGCGCAAGGGATCGAGATCCGTAATCGTGAGCACATAGGCGACGAGCGAGCCCGCGCCCGAGCCACGGCCCGGCCCCACAGGAATGTTCTGTGCCTTGGCCCATTTGATGAAGTCCGCAACGATGAGAAAATATCCCGGATATTTCATCTTGATGATGACTTCGAGCTCGAAAGCCAAACGCTTGTCATAGTCTTCGCGGGTAAAGCCGGGCGCGAAACCATTGGATTCGAGACGCCTGTCCAGCCCGGCCATCGCTTCCTTGCGCAAAACCTCGGCCTCATCGCCCTCGGCAAAACGCGGCAAGATGGGTTTGCGACCCTTCACCCAAAAGGCGCAGCGTTTGGCAATCTCGATGGTGTTTTCGATGGCCTCGGGAATATCAGCAAAGAGTGCGGACATCTCCTGTTGCGATTTGAAATAATGTTCCGGCGTGAGGCGGCGGCGGTCTTGGGCGGAGACCACTTCGCCTTCAGCGATACAGATCAGCGCGTCATGGGCGAGGTAATCATCGGGTGTTGCGAAATAGCATTCATTGGTGGCCACCAAGGGAATGTCGTGGGAATAGGCCAGTTCAATCAGGCTGGGTTCGGCCACCTTTTCATTGCTGGTGCCGTGGCGTTGCAGTTCTACATAAAGCCTGTCCTCGAATTGCGCTTTGAGTTTCAGCAACACTTCTTCAGCAAGACTCCGTTGGCCATTGACCAGAGCTTCATTGACGGGGCCGCCGGGGCCGCCTGTGAGACAGATGAGGCCTTTGCTTAATTCACCCAGCCGTTCGAGTGTGACGTGCGGTTGGGCATTGTCACCCGCATCGAGAAAGGCTGACGAGGTAAGCTTCATCAAATTTTGATAGCCCTGCTCATCCTTGGCGATGAGGACAAGCGAGGGAAAGCGGCGCAAGCCTGCTTGTGGCTGGAACTTGTTTGCGGCGGCGGGTGCCGTCATATCCACCTTGAGGTCCAAGCCAATCAGGGGCTGGATGCCTTTGCCGCTTACTGCCTCCGAAAATTCCAACGCGCCAAAGAGATTGCCAGAATCGGTAATCGCCAAGGCTGGCATCTTGGCGTCCTTGGCCATGCCCGCCAATTTCTTGACAACCAAGGCCCCCTCAGAAAGGGAGAAGGCCGAATGGACGCGCAAGTGAATGAAACTGGCTTGGGGCATGGCGGGAGCTTACAAGAAAACCGGATTCGGCAACATCGCAGAATTCAATCTTCCATCAAAGTCCCATTGGACAGCCTCACCACGCGGTTCATGCGCTTGGCAAATTCCAGATTGTGGGTAGCCACCAATGCAGCAAGGCCCTCCTCGGCGATCAGGCGGACGAATTCATGATGCACCATTTCGCCTGTCGGTGGATCAAGGTTGCCTGTCGGCTCATCGGCCAAGAGCAGCAGGGGCCGATTGGCAATGGCGCGGGCAATGGCCACGCGCTGCTGCTCACCACCGGAGAGTTCGGCGGGGCGATGTTCCAGACGGTGCGACAGTTTCATGCGGCCCAGCAATTCCTTGCCGCGCTGTTCGGCCGTAATCTTGTCTGCGCCCGCGATCAGTTGCGGGATGACGACATTTTCAAGCGCGGAAAACTCCGGCAGCAAATGATGGAATTGATAAACAAAGCCGATACCGATACGGCGCACTGCGGTCCTCGTCTTGTCGTCCATATCATTGCAGTTCTGCCCAGCGATCACCACTTCGCCTTCAGTTGGCTTTTCGAGCAGGCCTGCGATGTGCAGGAGCGATGACTTGCCGGCACCCGATGGCCCGATGAGACCAACAATTTCGCCGGGCACGACGGTGAGCGAAAGATTGCGGAAAATCTCGAGCGTCTGTTCACCCGCACCGAAGACGCGGGTGATCTTGTGGAGCTCAAGGGTTGGTTTCAAATTCATTCGTAGCGCAGCGCTTCAACGGGATCGAGGCGCGCGGCCTTCCACGAGGGATAGAGCGTGGCGAGGTAAGAAATCACCAGCGCAAAGACGACAATGTAAGCTGTCTGCACATAACTCACCTTGGCGGGCAGCTGCGCCAAATAGTAGAATTCCGGATTGAAGGGATCAACGCCCGAGAGCCATTGAATGCCGCGGCGGATATTCTCCGCATTCCAACAGATGAGCAAGCCGATCAGCAAGCCCACCAAAGTGCCCAGCGTGCCGATGGCCGCACCAGTGATGAAGAAAATACGCATGATGGCCCCGCGTGTGGCCCCCATGGTGCGCAAAATGGCGATGTTGGAGCCCTTGTCTTTCACCAGCATGAAGAGGCCCGAGATGATGTTGAGCGCCGCCACCAAAACGACGAGTGCGACAACGAGGATCACGACGTTGCGTTCCACCGCCAGCGCGTTGAAGAAAGCGACGTTTCGCGCCTGCCAGGTTTGCACCATCATATCCGGCCCGGCGGCATTGAGCATCGCTGCCACTTGGCCCTGAACGGCGTCAGGGTCCTTCACCATGATTTGCAAACTGGTGGCGCCATTCTCGGTCGAAAAGAAATCCTTGGCCTCATCAATGGGCATATAAACCACACCCTCGTCATAGTCCGACATGCCTGCCTTGAAGATGCCAACGACTGGATAGTCACGCAGGCGCGGTGTGTTGCCGATCGGCGTGTCTGGTCCGTTGGGCGCAATCAACGTGACCGCCGTTCCCAAAGTGAGTTGGTGTTTGCGGGCCATGGCCTCGCCGACAATAATGCCATTCGACTTGTCGAAACCTGTGAGAGTTGGCTTCGCATCAACATTCGGGGGCGCCGCCAATGCTGTTTTCAAGTCCTTGTTATTGATGTCGGATAGTTTTGCGAGGTCTTCTTCGCTGATGCCGCGCACCAGAGCGCCAGTGGCATTTCGCACTGAGGACACCATGGCCTGGCCCTCGGCCAGGGAAATCACGTGCGTGACACCATCCACCTTGGCGATGCGGGCGGCCAATGCCTGATAATCCTGAATTGGATTCTGGTCACTGCGAAACACCGATGCATGACCCGAGAAACCCAGGATTTTGCCCAGCAATTCCTGATGAAAACCGTTGAAGACCGACATCACCACAATCAAAGTGGCGACCCCCAGCATAATGCCGAGAAAAGAGAAAAGCGAGATGACCGAGATAAAGCCCTCCTTACGCCGCGCCCGCAAATAACGCAGCGCCAGCAACCATTCAAAACCAGCAAAAGGTCTTGTGCCCGGAAGCCTTGCCATTCGGCGGGTCATCCTGAAAGCTTCTCAACAACCTTGTCGAGGCTGACATTTTCACGCGCACCCGTCTTGCGGTTTTTCACTTCGGCGATGCCTTCTTTCAGGCCACGCGGGCCGATGATCACTTGCCAAGGCAGGCCAATCAAGTCCATCGCGGCGAATTTGGCGCCGCCGGGTTGGTTGCGATCATCATACAGAACCTCAACACCCTTGGCTTCCAAGCCCTTGTAGATTTTCTCCGCAGCGGCATCCGCAGCGGCATCACCAGACTTGATATTGATCAGGCCCACTTTGAAGGGTGCCACGGCCTCTGGCCAGACGATGCCGTCCTTGTCATGGCTCGCTTCAATGATAGCGCCCACCAGACGCGATACGCCGATGCCATAAGAACCTGATTGCAAAGTGATCTTCTTGCCATCCGGCCCCTGCACTTCGCATCCCATGGGAAGGGAATATTTGTCGCCGAAGAAAAAGATATGTCCCACTTCAATGCCACGGCCTGAAAGGCGTTTGCCTTCGGGCACACGTTTTTCGAACTCGGCCTGATCGTGTTTCTCATCGGTCGCGGCATATTTCGAGGTGTAGTCCGAAACCATTTGGGCAACGGCGGTCACATCATCAAAATCAATGTCGATCTTTGACCAATCAAGATCATGCAAGGCGCCATCAAAGAACACGCCGCTTTCGCCCGTATCTGCCAGCACCAGAAATTCATGGCTGGAGTCACCCCCGATAGGGCCAGTATCAGCACGCATCGGCACGGCCTTGATGCCCATGCGGGCGAAGGTCTTCAAATAACTCACGAACATCTTGTTGTAGCTGTGTTGGCCCGCTTCGGCACTCAAATCAAAAGAATAGGCATCCTTCATCAGGAATTCGCGGCCGCGCATCACCCCGAAACGGGGGCGGACTTCATCGCGGAATTTCCATTGGATATGATAGAGATTGCGCGGCACGTCCTTGTAGCTCTGCACACCGGAGCGGAAAATGTCGGTGATCATTTCCTCATTGGTGGGGCCGTAGAGCAGATCACGATCCTGCCTGTCCTTGATGCGCAGCATTTCTTTGCCATAGTCATCATAGCGGCCCGATTTGCGCCAGAGATCGGCTGACTGCAGCGTCGGCATCAGAACTTCGATGGCCCCGGCCCGGTTCTGTTCTTCCCGCACGATTTGTTCGATTTTCTTGAGAACCCGAAAGCCGAGTGGCAACCAGGAGTAGCTGCCCGCCGCCTCTTGCCTCACCATGCCGGCGCGCAGCATCAGCTTGTGGGAAACAATTTCCGCTTCCTTGGGGTCATCGCGCAGAACCGGGAGAAAATATTTGGAAAGACGCATGTAGAATCTCGTTCCTTTTGAATCCGCTGCCCTTTTAGTGTGGGATGGCGAAAAACTGAAAGACTTTTACCGTCGGCAATTCGTCCGCACGCCCGTCGCCAAACAATATTTTTCACGAAATGCATGGCAGGCATGATTTTTTGCTTGGCGTAGAGGGGGAATTATGTCTATTTTGCGGCACCAACTTGGGAAGACTATTGCCCAGGTTTAGGGAGGAATTGAGCAGGTGGTTTGATCCATCGCCGATCTGGTGACCGAGAAGCGCCAGTATAATAGAGTTACAAGAATTGGCGGAGCCTTCACGGCTCCGCCTTTTTTATATGGGGGTCAGCTTGTGGCCGGGATGGGCTTTCGCGGCCAAACGAAGTTGGCGATCAGCAGGCCCATGATAACCAGAGCGGCCCCGCTCACCTCATAACTGTCAAAGCGTTCGGCAAAAACAATGACCCCACTGACAATGCCAAAGAGCGGCACCAAAAGCGAGAAGGGTGCAACCGTGCTTGCCGGATAATGTTTCAGCAAAAAGTTCCAGGCGCCGTATCCGAAGAGGGTTGAGGCATAAGCGAGGAAAAGAAGCGAGGCCACAGCGATGGCGGTTGGATGCAGCAACGCTTGCGTCACTTGCGCGTGATCTTCGAAAATATAGGAAAGCGCGAACATCGGCAGCGGCGGCACCAGGCTGGACCAGATCACAAAAGAGAGCGTGCTCTCCGGCTTGGCTTGCTTGGCGATGATATTGGCGCCGCCCCATCCTGCAGATGCGACGAGGCAGAGGAGAAGCGGCACAGCGTCCGGGCCTGCCCAGCGCTCATAGGCAATGATGCCCATGCCGGCAAAGGCCACGGCCGCGCCCAAAAGTTGACGTGAGCGCGGAAGCTCACTTAAGATGATCCAGGCAAAGAACATCGTAAAGGGTGCCTGCAACTGCATCACCAAGGAAGCGAGGCCCGCCGCCAGGCCCAGTTTCATGGCAAGAAACAGAAACCCGAATTGCCCCACCCCCAACATCAGTCCAAAGCCAAGCAAGAAGCGCAATGGGACTTTTGGGGCCTTAATGAAAAACAATGCCGGGACCGCTGAAAAAAGAAACCGCAATCCGGTCAGCAGGAATGGCGGGACAGCGGCCACGCCCATCTTGATGACTACAAAGTTGAAGCCCCAGATGGCAGCAATGGCCACTGCCAAGAGAAGATGGCGCGGCTTCATATAGACTTCTTCGCGGTGATCTCGATTTCGATTTTCATCCGTGGATCAGCCAGCTTGGCTTCGAACATGGTGGCTGCGGGGCGGATTTCACCGAGATATCTGCGCAGCACCGGCCAACAAGGCTCAAAGTCTCCGGCGTTTGGCAAAAGATAATGAACGCGAACTGAATCAGCCAAGGCAAAGCCCCCCTGCTCCATGGCCTTGATGATATTCTTGAAACATTGTTCGGCCTGTTCGACGACATTCTCGGAAATCGTCATCTTGTCATAGTCAAAGCCGGTTGTGCCGGAAACGAAACACCAATCGCCATCCACCACGGCGCGGGAATAACCCATTTCTGCTTCAAACTTGGACCCGGAAGAAATGAGCTTTCTCATGATTTGGTCTTCCTGGATTCAGGTGCTGTGACATATTGAATTGTGGGTGGTGGCGCCTTCATGCTGATGCCTTCAGATTTCAATGCGTCCCAGACAGCAAAAAGTGCATCAGAGGTATAGGCGTTCACGCCATCGTCAATACCCTCCACCCAAAACTTGGCGGTGAAATTGATGCTGCCTTCGCCGAAGGATTTCAACGCGCATTCCGGCATTTTGGGCTCGCGCAAAACCCCCTTGATTTTCAGCAAGGCTTTCACAATCAGTGGCGGAACCCGGTGAATGTCGGTGTCGTAAGTTACGGTAAAGGGAACTTCATAACGCTGCCGCGGGTCGGCGTGGGTCCAATTCACTACACGGGTGGTGATAAAACGGTCATTCGGCACCATTATATCCTTGCCATCAAAAGTGCCAAGGCGGCTTTGACGCATATTGATTTCCATCAGGTGGCCGCTGCGGCCATCTTCCAACTCGATGAAGTCACCCACTTTCAACGACCGCTCCAACAAGATGATCACGCCCGACATGAAGTTGGAGGCAATTTGCTGCAAGCCAAAACCCAGGCCCACACCCACTGCGCCCGAGAATACCGCGAGGATGGAAAGATCAATGCCAAGGAGGTTGAGCAGCAGAAGGCCTGCGAAGCAGGCAACGAAAAGATCAAGACCTTTGGCCGCCAATTCGCGGGTTTGAATATCCACCGATTCCTGCTGGCGGATGACACGTTGGCCGGCGCGCGAAGAAACACGGCCCATCCAAAACAAGCTGCCACCAAACAGCGCCGCTTTGATGAGGGTGAGCAGCGAAATGCGAATATTCCCAGCCTCAAAGGCGGTGTGATCCAACCAGTTGATGACGCTGGGCATGTAACCAAAAGCATAGGCCGTGGCGGCGGGAATGCCCAACCAACGCGCGGCCGCATTGATTACCGGCTGCTGCACAAAGCGATTGATCGCCGCATAGAGCAGCGAAATCACCGCAAGGCTTTGGGCCACGCGGACCAGCCAGGATGAACCCACGGCTTGGTCGCAAACCTGCGCTGCGATGGCGAGTGCGACGAACAACAGGAAGGGTTGAACCAGATCGGCGCATGAAAAGATCAGCTTGCGCGCCTGGAAGAGCCGGCCCTCAGCAGGTTCAGCATTGAACAGCCAGAGCCGGGCAATCACCGCACGTGCGACGATACGCATGGCCAGCCAAACCACGATGGTTGCGGCCACTTGGGCATAGAACTGGGGGGACTTCAGCCAGACCACCCCCTGTTGCAGCAGGCTTTGCACCTGATCCTGCCATTGCGAAAAATCCATCATGCCTCACCAGATTCCGACAAGGAGAATCCGTCTCCCCATTTCAGTTTTCGAGCCCGCTTGTAGGTCGCCTTGGCACGTGAGGCAATCAAGTCTTCCTGCAGGCCAGTCGCGCTGCAAAGGTTCAGGCGAATACCGACCTTGCTGGCTTTGGGTGGCGTAATGATCCGGGCCTGCTCCCGCGTCACAGGAAAGCGTTTCACAGCGAGCCAGGAATAGGCCTCGTCCTCAAATGGAACTGAGGCCCCCTTGGCATGCATGTGTTCACGGCTGCGTGCGAGGCGGGTCTTAAAATGGCACCAATCATTGCCCGTCATTGGGCAGGCGTTTTGATGGGTGCAGGGGCCGATGAGATTTGCCCCTTGGTTGATGAGGGCGGTGCGGGCGGCGCGCAGCCTGGCAAAACCCTGGGGCGTGCCGGGTTCAACCAAGACCAATGTGTCATCACAAGCCCGCCAGAGTTTGAGCGCCACTGCCGGAACTTCGGCTTCCGGCAGTTCCACCATGACATAGGCTGCCATCACCACTTCTGCGTGGCTCTGCAGCTGCTGCAGGCGTTGGTGCAGGATTTCGAAATTGGGCAGTTCATTATGTGCGAGCGCTTGTGCCAGTTCGGCAAAACGGGGATCTGACTCAACCAAGGTGAAGTGCTTGAGGCTGGGCCATTGCGCAAACGCCGCAAAGCTTGCAGTTCCAGGCCCCGCCCCCACATCCAGCGCTGTCGTGGGTGCAAATTCGGGAGAGAGCTTTGCCACTTCGGCCAGAACCGCGGCCACAGCAGCAAAGGTGGCCGGCATTCGCGCTGCAAGATAGGGTGCAAGGCCGATTGCAGTTGAGGTCTGCCCCGCCGCATAACGCGCTGAAAGGGTTCGGACGGCCTCGCGCTGGCTGCCTTGATCGTTTTGTGCCAACCAGGCATTCACGCGCCGGCGCAGGCCTTGCGGCAATTCAGATGACATGACGTTGATGTGACATTTCTTGCAATTTCGGACAAACTAGCGATTATCACGCGCGAATCCAATCGCTGAAGAGAAAGTCAAAGCCCAATGTTCGTTTCCTTTTTTCCACAACCGAAATTGTTTTTCATTTCGGCGGCGGTTTGGACCTTGTTTGCAGTGTTGTTCTGGTTTTTTGTTGCCCGTGATTTTGGCGTCCATATCGGATTGCCAAATCCGGCGGAAGGGACGCCGCCGATTATCGGTGTAGAGGTTTTTTGGTCTGCACCGTTTCTTTGGTTCTATATTTATTATGCCTTGGTTGTGGCAATGTTCGCGGCCGCATGGCGATTTCTCTCACCCCAGAAATGGTTTTGGTGGTCTGTGGTCGGTTCGGCCCTCATTGTCTTTGTGACTTACTTCCAGGTCCAAGTGAGTGTCGCGATCAATAATTGGTACGGCCCGTTCTATGACATGATCCAGGCGGCACTTTCCAAATCGCGCGTGGTCACAGTTCCTGAATTCTTTGGTGGGCTTATGAGTTTCAGCGGCATTGCACTTTTGGCCGTCGTGATCGGGGTTCTCAATCGTTTCTTCGTCAGCCATTGGATCTTCCGCTGGCGCACCGCCATGAACGCGTTCTACATGAACAATTGGGGCGAGCTGCGCAGCGTGGAAGGTGCTGCCCAGCGCGTGCAGGAAGACACGATGCGTTTTGCATCAACAACAGAAGATTTGGGCGTCAGTTTTGTCAGCTCAATGATGACGTTGATTGCCTTTCTGCCTGTGCTGCACGGACTTGAATCCAGCGTCTCCGAAATTCCCGTCCTTGGTGCCATCCCCTATCCTTTGGTGACAGCATCTATCCTGTGGTCCCTGCTCGGCACCGGTTTTCTGGCGCTGATCGGAATTAAGTTGCCGGGCCTGCAATTCAATAACCAAAAAGTGGAAGCGGCTTACCGCAAGGAACTGGTCTATGGTGAAGATCAATTAGCCCGGGCGACACCGCAAACCGTCATCGAACTTTTCTCCGATGTGCGGAAAAATTATTTCAGACTGTATTTCAACTATATGTATTTCAATATTGGCCGCATCATCTATCTGCAAACGGACAATATTTTCCCCTATATCGTTTTGTCCCTGACGATTGTGGCAGGCAAGATCACACTTGGCCCCATGCAACAAATCCTGAGTGCTTTTGGCGAAGTGCGCGGCTCGTTCCAGTATCTGGTGAACAGTTGGACAGACATTGTCGAGTTGATGTCAATCTTCAAGCGCTTGCGCGCATTCGAAGCAATAATAGGGAAAGAGCCGTAGCCCAAAGGGCGAAGGCTGGTGCGGGATGAGAGACTCGAACTCCCGACATCTTCGGTGTAAACGAAGCGCTCTACCAACTGAGCTAATCCCGCAAGCGAAGCGGGGCATAGCGGCTTGAAGGAGCGTTTGCAAGAGCGATGAGTTTTCTTCCTGATTTCACAGTTTTGCTGGCTTACACGGCAGCCTCGGTGTTGTTGTTCATCACACCGGGGCCGGATATGAGCCTGTTTTTATCACGCACAATGGTTTCCGGCCGCAACGCCGGCGTGGCCTCGGTGGCCGGGGCCAACCTGGGGTGCATCGTTCACACATTCCTTGCGGCCTTCGGTGTTTCGGCGATCATCGCCGCCTCACATACGGGGTTTCTGGTGCTCAAGATTGTTGGGGCCGGTTATTTGTTGTGGCTGGCGGTGGATGCGTTACGCCATGGTTCATCACTTAATGTGGTCACCCAAGGCCAGAAGCCGGTGGGGGTGCTCAACAGTTTTCTGATGGGGGTGACGGTCAATCTCACCAACCCCAAGGTCGTGTTATTTTTCATTACGTTCCTGCCGCAGTTCGTCTCTGCGGCTGATCCCTCAGCGCGCGGTAAAATGCTTTTTCTCGGCATCTATTTTGTGGTGATCAACCTGCCGCTTTCTGTGGTGATGATTTGGGGGGCGGAGAAATTGGTGGGTTGGCTGAAGACGCGGCCACGCGTGTTGCGCGGCATAGACTATTCGTTCGCAGGTGTGTTTGCGCTCTTCGCCTTGAAGATCGCCTTCACCGAAGGGCGAAATTGAAATGAATGCTTGTGTGGAATGGTAAGGTTTCTAGCCTGATCACCGTTCGCTGTCAAGCATTATTTTCCTATTTTGGAACTTGACCCTAAAGCTGGAGAACAACAAGCGCCCGGCGCGGCCAATGGGCGCGAACACGCTGCCGATTGCCGTTTCCAGCGCTGTGTCTTGATGACCCAATCCGTATTCAAACTTCTCACCTTTCTTGGGTACATAAAGCGTGCCGAAAGCCCAATCCCATACGGAAAGGCAATAGCCGAGGTTTGTATCAAAATGCTTGGGGTTGGTGGAATGGTGAACCTGATGATGCGCCGGGGCCTGAATGATCTTGCCCAAAAACCCTGTCGCATAAAAGGGCAATTCCGAATGGCGCAGATGTAGAATTGTAAACCAGAAGGCCATTGAAATGAGATTGGCTTTCAATGGATCAACCACCTGCGCGGTTTCGCCGAAATACCAAACCATCGGCCCCTGCACCAGACAGGCAGCGGCGCCGACCAAGACCGGAAAGAGCGCCAGCTCAATTGGATGTTGACGCCATTCGGTGAGGGGGGTCAGCACTTCAGCGGAATGGTGCACTTTGTGGAACTCCCAAAGAAACGGCACCTTGTGCATCAGATAGTGCGAGAGCCAATAGCCGAACTCGACAGCCAGGAAAACCAGCATCATTGTAATGCCCGTGATCACGTAGCTTGGGCCAACGGGCGCAGGTGCCGCACCGAACAGGTGGTTCAGCGCAGAGATGGTCCCTGACATCGACAGCAAAGTTGAGCCGCCCACCAGCATTGCCTGAAGCAGCAGAAAATACGCGGCGATAATGAAGAGTTTGAAATCAAGCTTGCTCGACTCGTGGTTTATCAGTCGGCTGGGCAGAACCAGTTCTTTCATGGCTCTCAGGCTCAAGCGGCTTTTGCGCTTGATGATGAAATAAAGGCCAATTGCCGTCAGCCCGGAGCCCACATAGGTCGGCAAATAATATTGCGAACCGGGTTGGATGAAAAATCCAAGGGGGAACAGCAAGTATGAAAGAAGGTTTTGCAGAAATTCCATGAAAGCTCCTGGCCCAGAAACGGTTCTGGGCCAGGCTATTCAATCGAAACGCCGTTAAGTTCGGGTAAATCAGTAATTGCTCATGCAATCCTGATAGGCTTCAAAATAGACGCGGCGCTTTTGTTCAGACCCGGCTACAGCACCACCCAAGCCGCCAGCCACACCGCCGACCGCTAGGCCCGTGGCAATATTGCTGCCAGCGCCATGGCCGGTTATCGCGCCGAAGATGCCGCCGGTGGCCGCACCCAAGGCCAAGCCAGTCACGACCTGATCGCCACCAACATGGCGGGCCGCGCTGCGGGCATAAGCCTGGCAATAGGCGCGGCGGCTGCGGGCAAAGCTGGCATCGGCTGTGGCGGCCAATGTGCCAAAAGCGATCAGACTTGCGAGGGATAGTTTGATGAAACGCGTCATGTCATTCTCCTGTTGGTTTTAATCAATTGAACTTAGCCTTCCTTAGGCTACCTAAGCTGAACAACAGATGAACCACCAATTTAGGGGAGGCTCAGGTCAGCCGGGCAGGAAAACCTTCGGCCCGCAAATCTGTTCCAACTTCATCTTCCAGCAATTTGGCAATGGCTGTTGACTGGGCTTGCCCGCCGAGCTTGGCTTTACCTTGCTTAAAACGTTCGAAAGTGTTGCCAGCCAAATCGAGGGGGACGCTAAAATCTTGGCCAAACTTCATGGCAAAACCAAGGTCTTTCAGTGCGAGGTCCATGGTGAAAGCAATGTCATAGCTGCCGTTCAGAATCAGTTGGCCTTCGGTCTCATGGACAAAGCTGTTGCCACTGGAAGCTGCAATGGCGCGCCAGGCTTGGCCCAGATCCAACCCTCCGCGCTTGGCCAGCATTAAGGCCTCGGCATCAGCCACCAGATGGATGAAAGCCAACATATTGGTGATCACCTTGATTACAGCAGCGGAGCCCAAAGGCCCCATGAAGAATATCTGTTTGCCGATTTTCTCCAACGCCGCCTTGTGGGTTAAGAACAGTGCCTCATCGCCACCAACCAATACCGTGATTTCGCCACGCGCCGCGAGGTGTACACCACCTGTGACGGGCGCTTCCAGAACCCTGAGGCCTGTATGTTCGGCTTTGGCCGCAAGGCGCAGGATTTCATCGCGGCCCAAGGTGGAATTCTCTATCCACGTCATGCCTTCGCGGGTGTGGGGAAGAATTTCGGCGAGCACTTTTTCAGAAATGACCGGAGACGGCAGGCAGGTAAAGATGTGATCCACCTGCTCCACCAGTTCTGCAATTGACTTGGCCGCGTTTGCGCCCACCGCAACGTGGCGCTCGGTCAATTTCGGATCGAGATCAAAAACGGTGACGTCAAAGCCACCATTGATCAGGCTCATCGCCAGATGGCCGCCGAGATTACCGAGGCCAATGTAACCGTATTTCACCGGACAACCGTGTTGGTGACTTCGAGGTGCAGCTTGTCGCCAGCATAAGGATGGGCAAGCGCCAATTTCTCGTTCAGCTCACTGCCCAGGCCCGGCTCGGTTGGCGGAATGACATAGCCCTCCTCCCAGCGGATCGGCTTGGTCAGGAGCTGGTTGTGGAAATTGTCGAAACGTTCAATCGATTCGAGGATCAGGAAATTGGGCAGTGACGTGGCATAGTGAATGTTGGCCAAG
This sequence comes from Hyphomicrobiales bacterium, assembly GCA_043739165.1. Lineage (GTDB taxonomy): Bacteria > Pseudomonadota > Alphaproteobacteria > Rhizobiales > Aestuariivirgaceae > Aestuariivirga. Next base: position 10,876 of record JAYUEP010000198.1, on the reverse strand, counting down.
GCCTCGATTGGCCCGGCGTAAAGATGTGGTGCAATCTGGGCATAGTAAGCTTCGGCCATGCCCGCGATCTTCTTGGCCTCCATGATGCCTCCGACGCGGCCCAAGGCCATCTGCAGGATCGACGCGGCGCGGCACTCAAGCACGCGGGCGAATTCATACTTGGTGGTGAGCCTTTCGCCCGTGGCAATGGGAACAGATGTACTGCGCGCCACCAACGCCATTTCTTCCGGCTTTTCCGGCGGCGTCGGTTCTTCAAACCACAGCGGGTTGTAAGGTTCCAAAACATGCTTGGCGAAGCGGATAGCGCCGGACGCCGTGAATTGGCCATGGGTGCCGAACAGTAAATCGGCCTTGGTACCGACAGCCTCGCGGATCAGGCGGCAGAATTTGGAACAGAGTTCCATGGATTCGAGCGAAGGCTGGCGTGGGTCAAAGGCCGAATAGGGTGCGGCGGGATCAAACTTGATGCCGGTAAAGCCCATCTTGGCATATTCTGCGGCGCGTTCAGCGGATTGCTCGGCGTTCCAGAATATCGTGTCACTCTCGCCTTTGGCATAATCAGGATAAATATAAGTGTAGGAGCGCAGCTTCTCATGTACTTTACCGCCCAACAGTTCATAGACGGGGCGGCCTGTGGCCTTGCCGATGATGTCCCACAGTGCGATTTCGAGGCCGGACATCACGCCTTGCAAGGTTGTGTCGGGGCGCCCGGAGTAGCCAGAGGAATAGGCCTTGCGCCACATCGCTTCGATATCAAATGGGTTGATGCCCAGTACATAACGCTGGAACGTGTCTTCGATCATGGCCACCATCGCCTTGGGGCCAAAGCTCGCGCCATAGCATTCACCATAACCCACGACGCCGTTGCTGGTGGTGAGTTTTACGAAGGTGAAATAGCGCCCGCCCCATGATTTGGGCGGGGTGCCGACGATGAAGATTTTGAGATCGGTAATTTTCATGGCGTTTCCTTGCTTGGTCGAGCCTAGCTGATCGGCTTTGCGCCGTGAAGCAGATTGACCGTACTCACGGCCTCACCGACTGGACAGAAATTTTCACGCCATTAGTGTGTTGCCAAAGCAGCTTTCATTGGGCCAGATCAGACCATGGATGGCAATTTTGACTATATCATCATCGGTGCGGGTGCTGCGGGCTGTGTGTTGGCCAATCGGCTCACCGCGGATGGCCGCCACAAGGTATTGCTGCTCGAAGCAGGCGGAAGTGACAAGCGCTTCTACATCAATATGCCGCTGGGATATGGCAAGACATTCTATGATCCAGCGGTCAACTGGATGTACCGCGCGGAGCCTGATCCCGGCTTGGCGGGTACTGCAGATTTCTGGCCTCGCGGCAAGGTGATCGGCGGATCAAGTTCGATCAATGCAATGGTCTATGTGCGCGGCGATGCTTCTGATTTTGAAGATTGGCGCGCGGCAGGCAATGTTGGCTGGGGCTGGGATGACGTGCTTCCCGCCTACAAGGCAATGGAAGACAATGAGGCAGGAGATGATCAATGGCGGGGTACCGGGGGACCACTGTTTGTTTCGGCCAATGATACCGAACGCCATTGGACCTGTGCGCCGTTTGAAAAAGCGGCAGTTGCGGCTGGCTTGAAACGCAACGCCGACTTCAACGGTGCCACGCAGGAAGGCGTTGGGCATTTTCAATTGACCGTCAAAAGCGGCAAACGCAACTCAGCCGCAAGGGCATTTCTGGCGCCCGCATTGAAGCATAGCAATCTGGCTTTGGTTTCGCGGGCTTTGGTGACGCGCATCTTGTTTGAAGGCCAACGCGCTGTTGGTGTTGAATATGTGCAAGGCGGTGTTAGCAAACAGGCGCGTGCCGCTGCAGAAGTCATCGTTTCCGGTGGTGCAGTCAATTCACCTCAACTTCTCCAGCTTTCAGGCATCGGCGGTGGCGCGCAACTCAAATCGCTGGGGCTCGATGTGTTGGTGGCCAACAGCAATGTCGGCCGGAACCTCAAAGACCATCAAGGCATCAACTATACTTACCGCTTAAATGTGAAAACGCTGAATGACGACTTGCGGCCCTGGTGGGGCAAGCTGCGCGCCGGGCTGCAATATCTTTTGCTGGGCAAGGGGCCTCTTACAGTCAGCATCAATCAGGGTGGCGGGTTTTTCAGAACCAACCCGCAGCGTACGCGCCCCAACATGCAGCTTTATTATCAGGCCTTCTCGACACTGCTGCCCAAGGCAGGTGAGCGGCCCATTCTATCGCCTGATCCGTTTTCCGGCGCGTCGATCGGGCTATCAAACTGTCGGCCCACTTCGGTGGGCGAGGTCATGGCGAAATCGGCTGATCCCAACGTGTCGCCGCGGATCACTGCCAATGCGTTCTCAACGGCCCATGATGTTCAGGAAATGTTGGAGGCTGTCAAATTCATCCGCAAGATCGCGGCGCAAAAGCCAATTGCCGATTTGATCGCAGAAGAACTGCGACCAGGACCCGCAGTGCAATCGGATGAGTCACTCATTGAAGACATTCGCAAACGCTCGGGCACTGTCTACCATCCCTGCTGCACATGTCGCATGGCGCAGACAGCTGGGGAAGGCGTGGTCGATGCCAAGTTGCGCGTCCATGGGATCGATGGCCTGAGAGTGGTCGATGCCTCGGCTTTTCCTTCCATCCTTTCGGGCAACCTCAATGCCGCCAGCATGATGATTGGCTGGCGCGGTGCTGAGATGATCCTCAAAGACGCAAAGTTCTAATCAGCCTTTGAAGTCCGGTGTTACCAAACAGTGTCGGGGAACACCTGTGTGAGAGAGGTACATGCCTGTCTTGGCATTGAAGGACGTATATTTCTTGGCGCAATAATCGTTCCACTCCGGCGTGCCTGCCGCCAATTCCGTTGCTGCTGCCGGGGCTGGTTTCACGGGCTTGGCTACGGGTTCTGCTTTTTGCACAGGCGGCTTGGGCGGTGGTGCGGCGACCAAAGTTGGTTTGGCGAGGATGCCCTTGTGGCTGACGAGGCAGGCATCCAGCGCAATTTGATATTTGTGCTGCCATGTTACCTTGTCGGTGGTGCGTTGATCTGAAAAATCCTTGGCATAGGCTTGGCAGTAAGCCGCTTTGTCGGCCAAGGCTGGCGCGGAGAGGCCCAGCAATATCAGACTTGATGCTACGGACAGTTTCATGAGATCGCTCCATTCATTGGCGGCAATGAAGAAGCTAAATGTGGCGGTGATGGGGCAATTGGCTGAGAAGATCACGGGCGGCTGCGGCCCCGGTGGCAAAGCAGGCTTGAAGCAAATAGCCTCCGGTGGGCGCATCCCAATCTAGCATTTCGCCCACGGCATAGGTTCCCGGATGCTTGATCAGTTGAAAGTTTTCGTCGAGTTCCGAGAATGCAACGCCGCCTGCTGATGAAATGGCGCGGGCGATGCCAACCGAACCTTGTGGAAGGAGCGTGACATGCTTGATGCCATTCGCATCGATCTTGGCTTTGGTTTCATGAAGCAAGGCGATGGCCGCAGGTTTCAGGCCCACGGCACGGCGCAGAAAATTCGACGTGCTGAGGGAGCCTTTGGGTTGGGCCAAACGATTGGCGACGGCTTCTTCACTCAAGTCCGGTTTCAAATCAATGATCAAGGGCTGGCCCGGGCCTTCGCGCATGATGCGGGAAAGTTGGTAGATGGCACCACCTTCCAAACCTTGGGCAGAGATCACAACCTCACCTTTGACCTGCTCGGCACCATAACGCAGCATGAGGTTCTTGAGGGGGGTTCCGGCATGGCGGGATTTGAAATGCTCCGTCCACCGAATGATTATCCGGCTGTTGGAGGGTTGGAATTCACTGACAGTGATGCCCGCACATCGCAACATGGTCACCCACGCGGCGTCCGAGCCCAAATGTGGCCAGCTTGCACCGCCCATCGCCAAGATGGTTGGCGTGTCATCAAAGCCTTGCCAACGTGTTGCGGGCACGAACTCAACATTCAGATTGCGCAATCGTTGAAGCCAAGCGCGCAACAAAGGCGAGGCCTTCATCGCCTTTGGAAAAATGCGCCCTGAGGAGCCCACAAAGGTTTCCACGCCCAAGCCCTCGCACCATTTGACGACATCGGATGGTGGAAAGGCACGGATCGCCGCTTCCAATCGTGGGCGGGCACTGCCATAGCGCGTCAAAAACTTGTCGAGTGGTTCGGAGTGGGTCAGGTTGAGGCCGCCCCGCCCCGCCAGTAGAAATTTACGCCCGAAGCTCGGTTTGTGATCGATGATCCGGACGCGCGCGCCGCCTTGGGCCAAAACTTCGGCAGCCATCAGGCCCGCTGGCCCTGCCCCAACAATGGTGACAGGTGCACCCACTTAATAGGGCAAGTCGAAATAGGTTTCCTGGTCCATCGCGTAGATATCGACCTGCTCAAAGCGGCCTTGTCCGGCGGGATAGTGTTCATGGCCTTCGACGTGAGTCATGCCCAAGCGTTTGGCCAGTTTGGCAGAGGCGACATTGGCGCGCATCACCTTGCACCAAATTCTCGCGGCCTTCAGCCGTTCAAAGCCCAGCCCCACCAAGGCGCGGCCAATTTCTGTACCGAACCCCACGCGCCACAAAGCCGGATGCAAGCCCCAGCCAATCTCAAGTGACTTGTCGTGATGGGCAATCATGAATCCATCGCCCACCACTTCGCGCGAATAACGCTCTTCAGCGGCGAGGTGAAAAACCTGGCGACGTGCATCGCCCTGGGCTGCGACCTGACGTGAGACGAAGGCCTTCACTTCATCATCATTCTTGAAACGGTGAACAATATATCTTTGATAGCGCGCCTGCGTCATAAAACATGCGAGATCCGCGCCATCCCCATTGCGCAACTCACGCAGCACCAAGTTTGGCGTTTCCAGGCTGTTCAATGTCCGCAGCGTCAACATGACAGCGTTCTAACATCAAATTCCATTGGGTGTGAGGAAGATTTGTTTCCAGTTAATGAGGTTTGCGTGGCTTCGTGCAACGCTTCGAATCAGGTAACCTTAAAGTTGTTTAACTTTGGAGGGTGATATGAATATGAGGGTTATGTTTGCCGAAGCCATCGGCACATTCATGCTGGTTTCGGCGGTTTTGGGAGGGGCCTTGATCTCCGGCAATGCTGCGGGCCTTGGTGTGGCATTGTGCATTGGCCTTGCTGTGATGGCGATGGCCTATGCGGTCGGCCCCATATCCGGCGGGCATTTCAATCCGGCGGTGACGCTTGGACTTTACGCTGCGGGCCGTTTTGAACAACGCAATATTTTGACCTATTGGCTGGCGCAAGTTGTCGGCGGCATTGCCGCTGCCGTTTTCTTTTACATCCTGTTCAAGAACGCGGGCGACGGCGCTGTTCCCGCAGGTTTTGCTTCCAATGGTTATGGCGACCATTCCGGCGGCAAATTCAATATGTTTGCGGCATTGCTGATGGAAATTGTGCAGACCGCCATTTTCATTTTCGTGATCGCCCGGGTCACCCGCAAGGATGGGGCTGGAAACTTGGCCCCGGTGGCCATCGGCTTAACGTTGGCGGCCATGCACATCATGTCCATCCCGGTTGCCAACACTTCGCTTAACCCAGCGCGATCAATCGCCACAGCGGTGATTGAAGGCGGCTGGGCACTTCAGCAACTTTGGCTGTTCATCCTCGCGCCACTTGTGGGCGGGTTTATCGGCGGGGCCATCGACAAGGTACTTGGCGACAATCATTAAGCCTAATTTTTTGCGGGCGCTTGAGAGGCGCCCGCAAATTTGACTTTTCCTGCCATAGCGCCTATGCGCGCCAACAGATAGCGCCCTTCCCTCGGTGGCGAAGCCCGGTGGGGCGCTTTGGTATTTTCGCCGGATTGGTTTTCAATTTACATGAGTTTTTCTGAACTGGGGCTCAGCCCCAAAGTGCTTGATGCAGTTACTGCTGCTGGATACACCATACCCACCGCCATTCAGGCGCAGGCCATTCCCCATGCGCTGCAGCGCAAGGATGTGCTTGGGCTGGCCCAAACAGGCTCGGGCAAAACGGCAGCTTTTGTGTTGCCGATGCTCTCCATGCTGGAAACGGGGCGTGCCCGGGCGCGCATGCCGCGCACGCTGATCCTGGAGCCGACGCGTGAACTTGCTGCACAGGTGGAAGAATCCTTTGCGACTTTGGGCAAGAACCACAAGCTTACAGTCGCCCTGCTCATCGGTGGCGTTGCGTTTGATCCGCAAGCTGCCAAGATTGATCGCGGCGCTGATGTGGTGATCGCTACGCCCGGCCGCTTGCTCGACCACTTTGAACGTGGGCGCCTGCTGATGACCGGCATTGAAATGCTGGTCATTGACGAAGCGGACCGGATGCTCGACATGGGCTTTATCCCCGACATCGAACGTATCTGCAAACTTCTGCCTTTCACGCGACAGACGATGTTCTTCTCCGCCACCATGCCGCCGGAAATTCAACGCATCACGGCGCAGTTCCTGCATAACCCAGTGCGGGTTGAAACGGCGGTGCGTTCGTCTACTGCTGAATCAATTATTCAGCAGTTGGTCAAAGTTCCGCATGATCCCAAGTTGAAGCGCGAAGCTTTGCGTGCGCTGATCCGCAGTCAGGAAAGCCACATCAAGAACGGTATTGTTTTTGCCAATCGCAAGACCACAGTGGCGTTGCTCGAAAAGTCGCTCAAGCGCCATGGCTTTAATGCAGGTGCTTTGCATGGCGACATGGATCAATCGGCGCGCATGAAGATGCTTGCGGCGTTCCGCGCCAATGAGGTTACGATTCTGATTGCCTCTGACGTTGCGGCCCGTGGCCTCGACATCCCAGATGTCAGCCATGTGTTCAACTTTGATGTTCCCATCCATTCGGAAGACTATGTACACCGCATTGGCCGCACGGGTCGCGCCGGTCGTGAAGGCCATGCCTTCATGATGGTGACGCGCGAAGAGAGCAAGTACCTCAACGCCATTGTCGCTCTGATCAAGAAAGACCTGCCCTATTTCGAACCAGCTGGATCTCCCGACGCCAACAGTCATGCAGCGGCCGAAGAGGCCCCGGCCCGCAGGCGCAGCGCAGGCAGCAAAGTTTCGGAGCGCAGCCGTAAACCGGCGCGAAAAGCCGAACCAATGCCAGCGCCAATTGAAGTGGTCGAGACGCCCGCTGTCGCGGTTTCAGCCCCTGTGGAACGGCCCGCGCCGAAGCCGCGGCATCATCGCCATACCGATCATTCAGACGATACAGTTCAGGATACGGGCGGTTTTCATTCCGGTAACATGCCTGCCTTCTTGACGCGACGTTAAGCAGGCGTGGTGCGTTGTCTGAGATTTGAGTGCCGAGCTTGCTGGTTTGAGAGTATGTATGCGTTCTTGTGTGACTATGCCTCAGACTATTCGCCCGTGTTGGTGGGTGATTCTGGTGCAGACCGTCGAAGTTAAAACTGGAACTTGGTTGAACTCATGACCACCGACGACAATGAAAACAAGCGCAATGCCCAACGGCTTCGCGTGTTAAAAGGTGCGAAAATCGTTTCCCTCAACCAGTGGACTTTGGTCGATTGCGTTGTGCGTGACATGTCTGAGACGGGGGCCCGTATCGTCTGCGGTGATCAGATGGCGGTGCGGAGTGAATTTCGCTTTTATCTGCCCGCTGATAACACTATTCGCAACGCGCGCGTCGTGTGGCGACGTGAGGATTTGATCGGGATTGAATTCACGTCACCGAAAGAGCGCGCGCCAGTGCGCAAGGCTTAAGATTTCCTGACGCTGGCCTTCTTTGCGGGTGGCTTCTTGGTTGGCTTGGGCGCTGCGTGAAGGCTGGCCAACGCCTTGTTGCACCACAGAGTCATTTCATCAGCGTCATCAAGGCACGCAAGTGGCGCCGTCCAATAGGGCATGCTGACACTCTTGCCGCCTTTGCCCTCATAGATGAATGGTTTGCTGCCATTAGCCTTCAACTCGTCAGCCAAAGCTGCTGTGGCTTTCAGGTAGAAAACATCACCATCAAACAGGCATGCGAAAAGCGTGGGGCCGTGATAAAATCCTAAAGCGCCAAACATCTTTTTGGTCGAAACGCGACCTACAGCCTTCATCAAATCCTGAAGCTCATCCGCAACGGATTGGCTATAGCTCATTGGGCAACTTCTGCTGCTTTCAATTGAACGCTTTCGCCACAGCCGCAGGCCGAGATCTGGTTGGGATTGTTGAACACGAAACCGGATTTCAGCGTGGTGGTTTGGAAATCCATTTCAGTGCCCAGCAGGAACATTACGGCCTTGGCGTCGATCAACACGCGCGCACCTTCTTGTTCCACCACCTCATCAAAGCGGCCCTGCTCCTTGGCCCATTCCATGGTGTATTCCATGCCTGCGCAGCCGCCGTTTTTCACGCCCACGCGCAGGCCAACGCCTTCCTGCTTCTGCATCAATTCTTGCAGGCGTGAAATGGCGGCGGGGGTGATTTTCATCACCGATGGGCGGGGGCGTGCGGCAACTTGGGTCATGGTTTCATCCTACCACATATTCATTGCCATGCGGGCCTCTTCACTCATGCGTGAATGGTCCCATGGCGGGTCAAAAGTGATTTTGGCTTTGCAGTTGGCCACACCGGGCACTGAAGACACAGCGTTCTCCACCCAGCCCGGCATATCACCTGCCACAGGGCAGCCGGGGGCGGTGAGCGTCATATCAATGGCCACGTTGCGGTCGTCATCGATGTCCACTTTGTAGATCAGGCCGAGTTCATAAATATCCACGGGGATTTCAGGATCATAGACCGTTTTCAAGGCAGACACGATGTCATCGGTCATGCGTGCCAGCTCATCGGCTGGAATGGCCGAGGGGTTGGGGGCATTGTCGCCGGTGGCTTCAGCTATGGGTGTGGCGTCGCTCACGTGAATATCCTCTGGGCTGAGATAAGCGCTTCCGCCAATTTATCAACCTCCTCATGGGTGTTGTACATGGCGAAGCTGGCGCGGGCCGTGGCGGTGACGCCGAGGCGGGTGAGCAAGGGCTGGGTGCAATGGGTGCCTGCACGCACTGCGATGCCCTGGCGATCAATCACGGTGGCCACATCATGTGGATGTGCGCCCTGTATGGCGAAGGAAATGATCGGCCCTTTGTGCTTGGCGCGGCCATAGATTTTCAGGCTGTTGATCTTGGTCAGGCGTTCCATGGCATGATCATGCAAGGCCTTTTCATGGGCGGCGATGTTGTCGAGGCCGATGGCGGTCATATAATCCAGCGCCGCACCCAGGCCTATGGCTTCCACGATGGCGGGGGTGCCTGCCTCGAAGCGGTGGGGCGGATCATTGTAGGTGATGGTGCTTTCAGTGACTTCTGCAATCATCTCGCCACCACCTTGATAAGGCGGCATTTTCTTGAGTAGATCGGCCTTGCCATAAAGCACGCCAATGCCTGTGGGGCCATAGGTTTTATGACCAGTGAAGACGAGAAAATCAGCGTCCAGCGCTTGTACATCCACCTGTGCGTGAACGGCGCTCTGGCTGGCATCCACCAAAACTGGAATGCCATGGGCATGGGCAATTTTAATCACCTCAGCCACGGGCACTTCGGTGCCTAGCGCGTTGGACATCATGGTGATGGCCACCATTTTTGTTCGTGGGCTGATGAGTTTGGCGAATTCCTCGATCAGGAAATTGCCCTCGTCATCAATGGGTGCCCATTTGATCACGGCACCGCGCCGCTCACGGTGGAAATGCCATGGCACAATGTTGGAATGGTGTTCGAGGATGGAGATGATGATCTCATCGCCCTGCCCGATCACCTGGCCGCCAAAACTCTGCGCCACGAGATTGATGGCTTCGGTGGCGTTGCGGGTGAAGATGATCTGGTCTTTGGACGGCGCATTGATGAAGCGGCGCACAGATTCGCGCGCGTTCTCGAAAGCATCGGTGGAAGCGTTGGAGAGGAAGTGCAGCCCGCGATGCACATTGGCATAGGTTTCCGTCATCGCCTTGGTCATGGCATCGATCACCCCGCGCGGCTTTTGGGCCGAGGCGGCGTTGTCGAAATAAACCAGCGGCTTGCCATAAACCTCACGGGTGAGGATGGGGAAATCTGCACGGATTTTGGTGACGTCGAATGTCACTTGCCCACCACCCATTCTTGCGCGATGCCCACCAGCGCCTCGCGCACGTCATCGTTGGCCACCATGTCAAAGGCCTCGCCCACGAAGGCGACGATGAGCAGCGACTTGGCTTCGGCTTCGGGAATGCCGCGCGATTTGAGATAAAACAAATGATCGTGGTTCAGATCGCCCGCCGTGGCGCCATGGCCGCAGACCACATCATCGGCATAGATTTCCAATTCCGGCTTGGCGTCGAATTCGGCGCGCTCGGAGAGCAACAGCGCGTGGCTGGATTGCTTGCCATCAGTCTTCTGGGCATCGCGGGCCACGACAACCTTGCCTTGGAAAATACCACGCGCTTCATCATCCATCACGCATTTGAACAACTCGCGGCTGGTGCAATGAGGCACATTGTGGTTGATGGTCAGCGCCGTATCACAATGCTGATTGCCGCGAAGCAAGTAAGCACCGCTGATCTTGGCCTCGGCGTTCTGGCCAAGGAAATTGCAGGTGCCGTTTTGGCGGGTGAGAGTGGAGCCCATCGTGATCGACACATCATTGAGACGCGCATTTTCAGCAAGATCATAAATCACTTGTGACAGATGCGTAGCGGCAGCGGCATCGTTTTGCAGCTTGAGGCGATCCAAATGTGCGCCTTTACCTAGAGTGACGGAGGTGACGGAGCTCAACACATAGTTGCCCTCGCCCAGATAAGTTTCGATGATGGAGGCCGAAGCGCCATCCGCCACAGCAATTGCATTGTGCAAACCAATGGCGCGGGGAGCTGCATCGGTGGCGATGTGGATGATTTCCACAAGTTGTTCGGCTTGGCCTGCAAAG
>JAYUEP010000197.1:0-10331 GCA_043739165.1 Hyphomicrobiales bacterium | reverse complement strand
ATATCCTTGAAGTGGCGCACGATGGGGATGGAGCCACCAGAGCCCATCAACACCGTCTCCCGGCCCCACTCGGCCTTGAGGGCGGCTGCGGACTTCTGGATATAGGGATTGTTCTCTGGTACTTCGCTGGCGGGCGCACCGCCGCCCTTGCCTGAAAAGATTATCTTGGCATCTTTAGGCATATGTTTTTTGGCGAAGGCCTGGAAGGCTTTCAAAATCTTCGTGGGGTTCTGCTTGCCGACCAGCCGGAAGGTGAATTTGGCGTTTGCCTTTGCAGGCAGCACGGTTTTGGTGCCGATCCCGGTGTAGCCACCCCACATGCCGTTCACCTCAGCGGTGGGTCGAGCCCAGGTTTGTTCGAGCAAGCTAAAGCCTTTTTCACCTGCCAGCGATTTCAGACCAATGCTAGCCAAGAGCTTCTTCTCCGAAAGTTTGAGCGCCGCCCATTGCTTTTTGGTGGCTTTGGGCAATTGAGCCACGCCGTCATAGAAGCCGGGGATGGTGACCTTGCCATTTTTATCATGGAGCGCTGCGATCATCGCCGACAGGGCCTTGATCGGGTTGCGCGCCGGTCCGCCGTAAAGGCCAGAGTGCAGATCGAGCGACGGCCCCGTCACCTCCACCTCCTCATGCACCAGCCCGCGCAGACGGGTGGTGATGGCAGGGGTTTTCTCGTCCCACATATTGGTGTCACAGACGAAGGCGATGTCACAGGCCAGTTCTGCCTTATGCGCTTTCAGGAAAGGCACCAAAGAGGGTGAGCCTGATTCCTCTTCGCCCTCAATCAGGAATGTGGCCTTGATCGGGAGATCGCCCGTAGCTGCGATCCAGGCGCGGGCGGCTTCCACAAAAGTCATCAACTGGCCTTTGTCGTCTGACGTGCCGCGGCCATAGAGCTTGCCATCGCGAATTTCCGGCTCAAAGGGCTTGCTGTGCCACAGTTCCGGTGGGTCCACTGGCTGCACGTCATAATGGCCATAGAACAAAGCATGGGGCGTTTGGGCGTGTGCACCCTTGGGCGAGTAATGCGCCACCACCATGGCGCGGCCGGGCGTCTGGTGGGCCTTGGCGGCAAAGCCCAAGGCAGAGAGCTCCTTCACCAGCCAGCTTGCTGCTGCGTCACAGTCCTTGGCATAGGCCGGGTCTGTGCTGATCGATGGTATATGCAACAATTCGAATAAACGACCCAAGCTGGCCGTGGCATTGGCCTCTGCTTGGGCAAGAATGGCCGTGAGTGTCATGAATTCACCTCAAAATGCTTTACGAATCCGATGATGCAGGCTTAGGGTTTAAGCCTGATTTCATGCAAGGAAAATGGTTGGTTTGAAGGTGACAGAAACGGCGCAAACTTTCCTGCTCTCCAGAGACAGCCTGCAAGCGCGGGAGGCGGCCTCGCGTCTGGGTCGCTTCCGCCGCCGGGGTTACCAGCGCTATTTACTGTGGCGCAATTTTGTCGATTTCTCTCTGCTGTGGAAGCGGCGCTGGTTCATCATTGCGATGTTGCTGGGCTTCTCGCTCATGGGCCTGCCTACGCCTGCGGGCCTCACCCATCCGGGGCAGATTGTGTTGTGCATGTCCCTGATGGCAACGATCCTGTTCGTTTCCGAAGCCGTGCCTTTGCCGACAGTTCCGTTGCTCATCATTGTGGGCGAAGTGATCCTGCTGAAGATGGACCCCACCAAGGTGGCCCAAAGCCTGATGACGGATTCAGTCCTGTTCATCATGGGCTCGCTCATGCTGGCTGTGGCCGTCGTCAAGCAGCGTTTGGACAAGCGCATTGCCTGGTGGATCGTCAGGGTCACGGGCACCAATGTCTATTGGATTTCGTTTGGCATCACGGTTGTTTGCGGGCTACTGGCGGCCTTTATCGGCGAGCACACCGTGGCGGCGATGATGCTGCCGGTGGGCGTGACGCTGATCACGCTGACCTCCAACGATCCCGGCAAGGTGCATAATCTTGCTGCGGTGATCCTGTTCTCCATTTCCTATGGCTGTTCGATCGCGGGCGTGGCCACGCCATCAGGAGGTGCCCGCAACGCCATCATGATCAGCTATTGGAAGGACTTTTTCTATTCAGCCTCTGATCCTGCCACGCAGCGCTACCTGATGGATTATGTGCATTGGGCCTTATACGCTTTTCCTATGTTCCTGTTGCGGTTGCCGTTTGTAACACTGCTTTTGGTGTGGACCTTCAAGCCCGAAACCAATGACATGACGCGGGCCATCACGCGGCTTCGCACCCAGGTTTCCATGCAAGGCCCGATGCGCGGGGCGGAATGGATGACGATCCTGATCTTTCTCGTCACCATTCTGGGCTGGGTGGCATTTTCTTCGCAGCTCGGCCTTGGTGTCATCGCCATTGCGGGTACGGCGGCCTTTCTAGTGTTTGGCTTGGTGCGCTGGGAAGATATCAATTCCGGCGTGAACTGGGGCGTCGTCTTGCTTTATGCCGCCGCGATCTCACTGGGCGTGGAAATGAAATCCACCGGGGCTGCCGAATGGGTGGCGATGAGTGTGCTCAATGGCTTGCAGGCGGTGGGGGCGACAGATCTTTTGGCCTTCAACAGCGCCGTTTCGCTCTTGACGATCTTTGTCTCCAACACGATGACAGCCGGGGCCGCTGTTGCGGTTCTGGCACCTATCGTATTGAAAACGGCAGTTGCGGCGGGGCACGACCCCTTAAGCGTGGGCTTTCTCGCGGCGATCTCGTCGGCCTTTGGTTATCTCACACCTGCGGCGCAGCCGGCCTTCACCATCATCTATGCCTCGGGCTATCTCAAGGCTTCTGACTTTTTCAAGATCGGCATTCGCATGATGATCCTGTCATTCGCGGTGTTGATTTTGACGGCGCAATATTATTGGCCGATGCTCCAATGAAGCTGTTCAACCGCCCATTGCTCCCAGTGCGCCAAGAGGCGGCGTTCCAAAAGACGCTGGCCAATTTGCGGGCGCAGCGGCGCAACCGATTTCGTATTTTAGCCTGCATTGATGGCACAGAAGAAAGCTTCATCACCGTGCGCAAGGCGGCGCGGTTTGGCGCTTCCGATGAATGTGACATCATCATTCTTTATGTGAGGCCCATTGACCAGGGCCTGCATTCGGGAGGCTTGCAAGTGCGCCTGGCGCGGCAAAACATGATGGATGCTGGCTTTGAGTTGCCGGGTGTGAGCCATTTGCGCCGCGCCCTCGATATGCTCAAGGCCGAGGGGCTTGATGTTTCGGATTGGACTAAGAGCACGCAAAATCAAAATGCATGGGGCGACCCGGCGGGCGACAACAAGATTGAATACAAGGGGCCCACGGGCCGCAGCGTGGTGCTCAAACTCAAGACGGCCCCAGATGTGGCCGTGGGCATTCTCGATCAGATTGAGCTTGGCCCCTATAACCTCATCATTGTGGGCGAGCCCTCGCGCTGGCGCTCGGAACTCAAATCGTTTTTTGATTCAGGTGTGGTGCAAAGTGTGGTGACCATGGCGCCCTGCTCCGTCCTGGTGGCGCGCAAGGCCAATGAGCGCATGGGGTTTCTGATTACCACGGATGGCACTTCCCGCTCACTGCAGACGGTACGCCGGGCAGCAGTTCTCGCCCATGTGATGGGGCGCGACATCAGCCTGCTTTCAGTCGCGCCCACGCTCGAAGCCCAGGAGGCGGCGCGCGAGGCGGTGGCCAATACGCAGGCGCTGCTCAAGGCCATGAAGATTTCCGTGGCTGATGCAAAAGTTGCGGTGGGGGATACGGTGGAGAAGATTGTCGAAATCGGCAATGCTTACGGCACAATTGTGGTAAGCGATGAGCGACGTTCGCGCATGCAGCGCGTTTTCAAGGGCTCAATTGCCACCGATGTCGTGCGCCGTGCCACGACCAGTGTTCTAGATGTGAGGTAATGATGGCAGAGTTCAAGCTTTATGGATTTGGGGAGAGTGGCAATTCCTACAAGGTTGCCTTGATGCTCAATCTTTGCGGGCTGGAGTGGGAGCCGATATTTGTCGATTTCTTCAATGGCGAGACGCGCAGTGCGGCCTATCGCAGTGACGTAAATGAAATGGGCGAAGCTCCGGTTCTGGAACACAAGGGCGCCAAGCTCAGCCAGTCGGGGGTGATCCTCGACTATCTCGCGTCTCTAACGGGCAAATTCAGCGGGAACAATGCGGACGAACGCCGCGAGATTTTGCGCTGGATGTTTTTCGATAATCACAAATTCACCAGCTACATCGCCACGCTGCGCTTCATGATCACATTGGCCAAGACGGGCGAGACGCCAGTGACCGAATTTCTGCGGGGCCGCGTCAATGGGGCGATGAAGATCGTAGACGGCCATTTGGCAAAGAGCACGTTTCTAATAGGAGACCGGCCCACTATCGCGGACATCTCTCTGGTGGGCTATCTTTACTATGGCGATGAATTGCCGTTTGAGATTTTGCCTCACGTCAAGACGTGGAGCGAAAAAATAAAGGCGCTTCCGCGGTGGAAGCACCCTTATGACTTGTTGAAACGCGGGAAGACTTAAGCGTTCTGCTCTTCCACGGAATCGAGATATTCATTCAGGTGTTCGAGATTTTCGAACCGCATCCAGCCTTCATCGGTTTCTGCTTCCACCGTATCATCTGAAAGGATACGCGCGGGGCGGCCACGGACGACTTTTTCTTCGACGACAAACAGATCATCATCCTCGCCCTCCGCCGCTTCAGCTTCAGCCTCATGTGCGGGGTGGGCGTTTGGTGTTGCAGCAGCAGGTTCAGCGAGGTGCGCTGCGGCGGGCTTGGCCACTGCGTCCATGCCCCCCATCGAACGGATGACATCGGCTTTGGCCTGTTCCAAAGCTGTAATGGTATCGGCAACAGAGTCCGTCGTTTTTGCGGTGGGCTTGGCCACAGCTGCGGTTGCTGCAGCTGAAAGGCCTGTCGCCGCTGCAGCTGTTGCAGCTGAAGTCTCAACGGCTTTGCGGCTCAAAGCATTATCGTCCATTGCAGGCTTGGCATTGACAGTCTCGGCCACCGCCTTCACTTCACTCACTGTTTCTGCAACCTGTCGAGCGCGAGATCCACGCACGGCATCGATCACACCGGCAAGGCCCATGGCGATGATGCCGCCCACAAAGAGAATCGCCGCCGTATCCAATTTAATCCCATAGACATCCATCTTGCCTGGCTGCAAAAAGGTCATTGCCCCCAAGGCTAAACCTAAAATGGCCATCACCGCGCCCGAAATCTTCAATAGTGCAGACATGCTTCCCTCTCTTGGACTGGAATCAACCCTTGGTTGTCGTTACCCTATAACCCTGTTTATGATCTTAACGTTAGTTGATGGTTAAAGCTAATCCCCAATTACAAGCTTGGGTGCTGGCTTGACGCCAACTCCTGCCTCAAGCATTTCCCAAACGTTCTTGGCAATTGCCCGATAAGTTGCCGCATGGGCAGAGGTGGGTTCGCTCACCACAATGGGTTCGCCTGAATCCGAACGCTCCCGGATCAACGGATCCAAGGGTACTTCACCCAAGAACGGCAGGCCCAGCCTTTGGGCTTCGGCCTTGGCGCCACCGTGACTGAAAATCTCATGACGCTTGCCGCATTGATCGCAGATAAAATAGCTCATGTTCTCGATGAGACCAAGGACGGGCACATTCACCTTTACAAACATGTTGAGGCCCTTGCGTGCATCGATCAAAGCCAAGTCTTGCGGCGTTGACACGATGATGGCACCGGAGAGAGGGGTTTGCTGGGCGATGGTCAGTTGTGCATCGCCCGTGCCGGGCGGCATGTCGATCACCATCACATCAGTTTCGCTCCAAGCCACTTCGCGCAACAGCTGTGTGAGGGCCGACATGACCATCGGCCCGCGCCAGATCATGGGGGTTGCCTCATCAACCAAAAAGCCGATGGAAGCCACTTCAACACCAAAGCGCGACATGGGTTTCATTCGGGTTCCTTCGCGATCGCTCGCTTCCGGCTTGCCGTGAATGCCGAAGAGTTTCGGCATCGAGGGACCATAAACATCGGCATCCAGAACCGCCGCGCGAAGACCATTGGCCTTGAAGCCGAGGGCAAGGTTGATGGCGGTGGTCGATTTGCCCACACCACCCTTGCCCGAAGCCACGGCGATCAAATGTTTCACGCCTGGCACACCGTTGCGCAGGGTCTGTGCCGCCTGTTGTTTGGGGCCCGCTTCGCGCTGCGGCGGGCGTTCGGCGGTGAGGGCGACAAGCGCCTTTTTCACGCCGGGAATTTTCTCCACTGCCTGTTGTACGAAGGCCTGAAGCTGGCCCATGGATTTCACATGTTGTGGGTCTGTGTTCAGGGCAAACATCACCTGGCCATTGTTCACTGCAATCTCAGACACCAACCCGGCGCTGACGATATTGCCGCGGCCATCAGGAGCAGCGATCCGTCTGAGTTCGGCAAGTACAATTTCTTTGGTCACGTCTGGCATCAGGCATCCCTTGGGTGGCTCTTGGTTAACCGAATATTGAAAACAGCTGGCAATGTCCAACGCTTTGCACAGGTGTGTGGCACGCGCTGGTCATTCAATTTTTACCCAGTTTCAAAACCGGGCATTCACGCCACGCTGTTATGGTTTTCGCAAATTAGGGATAGCCAGATGAGCTTCACGTCTCAACCGATGGATCTTTCACGGAACAATGTCTTCGCCGATACCACCGCAGCCCAGCCTTTGCTTCAAAAATCATTGGATGGCTCGCCCTCAGCCGATGAGATCCCCTGGCAAGCTGATCTGCTTGAAACATTCCTGCACAACCAATTGAAACTGGCCCCGACGATGCCTTTGGTGGCACTGTTGTTGAGCATCACCGTCGCGAGCTGGAACAATCTGAGCACGGCGCTGTGCTGGCTCGCGGGCGCTGTCGGCACCAATCTCATTCAGCTCTTTTTGTGTAATTACTACTTCAGGTCCCAACGTAGCCGCGACGAACAGCGCGACTGGATCGGCATGATGGCGGCGTCAGAACTGCTGCAAGCGATCTTCTGGGTCATGCCGCTTTTCTTCTTCTGGACCAACACTGATTCAAAACAAGGAGCATTCCTTGTGGCCGCGATCATGGCGGTCACCGCACTTCGCTTCCTTGTGGTCAATAATTTCATGCCCGTCCTGATCGCCGGTACGGGCTTCATGACCGTCGGTGTGGCGCTGCGCTGCCTCGTTGAACAAGACACGGTATTCTACAGTCTTGGCGCCATCCTCATCATCCTCGAAGCCTTCTTCCTTTTCGTGGCGCGGCAATTGCAAGAGACCGCACGCGACAAAGTGATTTTCCGCAAACAGAAAGATGCACTCATTGAAGAGCTGAAGAGCGCCCGTGACCTTGCGGATTCTGAGCGCAAAAAGGCTGAATCCGCCAATCATGCCAAGACTGCCTTCCTGGCCAATATGAGCCACGAATTGCGCACACCGCTCAACGCCATTCTGGGCTTTTCCGAAATTCTGCAACGCGAGCTTTTTGGTCCGCTGACCAATCATGCCTATCGTGATTATGCTGGCGACATCAATAATTCCGGTCGCTATCTGATGGGGCTCATCAACGACATTCTTGATATCTCCCGCATCGAAGCCGGGCGGCGCGATATTCAAGAAGAACCGATCAATTTGCTCGAGCCGCTGCATCATGCGCTTCATCTTCTTGAGATGAAAGCAGCGCGGAAGAAAATCACTGTCTCCGTTTTGGCAAACCCCGAAGTTCCCAAGATTTTGGGAGATCAACGCGCCATTCAGCAAGTGGCAATCAATCTTCTTGCCAATGCCCTCAAATTCACGCCGCGCGATGGTGCTGTAACGATGGGGGCCGAACGCATGGCCAATGGCTCGGTTCAGATTTATGTGCAGGACAATGGCCCGGGCATTCCGGCCGATGAG
Organism: Hyphomicrobiales bacterium; assembly: GCA_043739165.1. Taxonomy (GTDB): domain Bacteria; phylum Pseudomonadota; class Alphaproteobacteria; order Rhizobiales; family Aestuariivirgaceae; genus Aestuariivirga. The sequence continues at coordinate 2,468 of JAYUEP010000197.1, read as the reverse complement.
ATTGAACAGGCGCTTTCGGCTTTCATGCGCGGGCGGCTGGCCACCCGCAAGGCGGTGGACGGGGCTGGACTTGGGCTTTCGATTGTCAATGGCATCATGCAGCTTCATGGGGGCACCGCAACGATTGACAGTGTTGTCGGCAAGGGCACGAAAGTAATTTGCACATTCCCGCCCAAGCGTGTGCTCTCTGGCCCACGCGGGACTTGGCAAACCACCAACGCTGTTACCAGCGAAACGCAGCGCCGCCTGATTTCACTGACAGGCTAAGTTCCCGCTCAATCCTTGTTTGAAACGCCGGCACTTTCAAAACTGGCCATGCCATTGTGGCAAGCCAGAGCGGCTTTGACCACACCTGCCGCGAGGGCCGCACCGGAGCCCTCTCCCAGGCGCATGCCCAAATCGAGCAGCGCGGTTTTGCCCATGGTGGCGAGCAGTTTGCGATGGGCGGTTTCAGCCGAGCAATGGCCAAAGAGGCAATGATCAAGTGCGGCGGCGTCAGCCTTGTACAAAACGGCAGCAGCGGCCGTTGCTACATAGCCATCGATCATCACAGGAATGCGTTGCTGTCTTGCTGCCAGAATGGCCCCGGCCATGGCGGCAAGTTCACGCCCGCCCAAGCGACGGAGAACTTCGAGCGCGTCTTGCAGATGGCCCGTATTCAAGGCCACGGCGCGGTTGACAGCATCGGCCTTGCGTTTCATGCCTTCGGCATCAACGCCGGTTCCCGGCCCAACCCAATCTTCGCCCTTGCCGCCAAACAGGCCTGCGGCCAGCGCTGCGGCTATGGTGGTGTTACCGATCCCCATTTCGCCGATGCAGAGCAGATCGCAGCCGCCGGCAATGGCTTCCATGCCGTAAGCCATGGTGGCCGCGCAGTCTTTCTCGGACAGGGCGGGTTCCTGGGTGATGTCGCCGGTGGATTGTTCAAGAGCCAGCTCAAAAACTTTGAGACCAAGATCGAAGGCCTTGCAAATCTGGTTTACAGCGGCACCACCATGTTGAAAGTTGGCCACCATCTGGGCCGTCACCGCCTGCGGATAAGCGGCGACACCTTGGGCCACAACGCCGTGGTTGCCTGCGAACACGGCCACCACAACGCGATCGGCGCGCGGCGGATAGTGGCCCTGCCAGGTTGCCATATGTTCCGAGATCATTTCGAGTTGGCCCAAGGCGCCCGGCGGCTTGGTCAAAGTGGCTTCACGGGCGCGGGCTTTTGCCTTGGCTTCGGCATCTGGGCCGGGCATGGAATTCAAGAGGGCGCGAATATCATCAAAAGGCAAGGCCGAGGACATGATTGTTCTTTCTGTTGGGCTTGTCGAGCAATAGGCTTCGCGTCTAACACAGGGACCCCAGAAAGCGGCTAAATAATAAGTCATGAGCGACACCTATCCTCCAGAAGCAGAAGAATCCGCCCGGCTGCGTCCCATCTCAGAGTTTCTGGTCGCGCTGCGCTTTCTGACGCGCTTGCCCGTTCCCTTTGTGCGCACCGTTGATCCCGTCCCTCTGGCCATTGCCATGCGGGCCTTTGCATTGGCTGGCGCTATGATCGGCGCCGTTATTGGACTGGTGTTGGAAGGGGCGCATCATCTACATCTTCCGGACCTAATGGCGGCCGGCTTGGCCTTGGGCTTTGGCCTTTTCATCACGGGCGCTTTGCACGAGGACGGATTGGCCGACACCGCAGACGGCCTGTTCGGCGGACAGACGCGTGAACGGCGTTTAGAAATCATGCGCGACAGCCGCATTGGCAGCTACGGGGCGAGTGCGCTTGTCTTGGCGTTCCTGATGAAGGCGGGGGCTTATCAGGCGCTTTTGGCGCTTCCCTTCTGGCAGGTAGTGCTCATCCTCGCGGCAACGGGGGCCTTTTCACGCACCATGGTGGTGGACATGATGTGGGCGACGCGCCCGGCGCGGACGGACGGGCTTTCAGCCAGCGCTGGCAGGCCCAGCCGCAACACTGGATTGGTCTCCATCTTCTTGGGCGGTGCCCTTTCCGTTTTGGCGGGCTGGGAAATTGATCCGCTTTCCGGCTTTATCGCCATGGCTGTTGGCGTGATGATCACTGGATTGATGCGCCGTTTGGCAACCCGCCTGCTTGGTGGCCAGACCGGCGATATTTGCGGGGCGGTGCAGGTGCTGGTCGAGATCGGCATGCTCGCCAGCTATTTGGCAAGCTTTCATTAACCCTGCTTGCGGGTATTTCCGCCGCGTCAATCGTTTGTGGTTTTTGCTCGGTTAACTTCACCTGTGATGTGTGGAGTTTCGATGCGTATCAACAATCCGCTGCCCAGCGTTGCCCTTGCCGCGCTGTTGACCCTTGGTGCTGGCCTGCCGGGCCTTCGGCCTGCCGCTGATCCGGCACCTGCCGTCTCATTGATGGCCATGACGGAGATCAAGGGCGGACAGAATGGGCATTATTTCATCTCTGCGGCAATCAACACCCACTCCATCAAGGCGTTGTTGGACAC
>JAYUEP010000196.1:0-3435 GCA_043739165.1 Hyphomicrobiales bacterium | reverse complement strand
GAAGAAGATCCCAAAGAAATCGAAGCCTCGAAGTTTGATCTTTCCTATGTGGCTCTCGATGGTTCGATCGGCTGCATGGTCAATGGCGCTGGCCTTGCCATGGCCACGATGGATATCATCAAGCTTTATGGCGCGGAGCCTGCCAACTTCCTCGATGTGGGCGGTGGTGCTACGAAAGAAAAAGTGACGGCGGCGTTCAAGATCATCACGGCGGACCCAAGAGTGAAGGGCATTTTGGTCAATATCTTCGGCGGCATCATGAAATGTGATGTGATCGCTGAAGGTGTGATCGCGGCGGTGAAAGATGTGGGCCTGAAAGTGCCGCTGGTGGTGCGGCTTGAGGGCACAAATGTTGATCTCGGCAAGGACATCATCCGCAAGTCTGGCCTCAATGTCTTGCCTGCCGACGATCTCAACGACGCCGCAAAGAAGATTGTCAAAGCTGTGAAGGACGCTGCCTGATGTCGATCCTCGTTACCAAGAAAACCAAAGTTATCTGCCAGGGCTTCACCGGTGAAGCGGGCACTTTCCATTCCCAATCTGCGATTGCCTATGGCACGCAGATGGTTGGTGGCGTTACGCCGGGTAAGGGCGGCACCAAGCATTTGGGACTGCCGGTGTTTGATACCGTTCATGCCGCACGCGAGAAGACGGGCGCTGATGCTTCCGTCATCTACGTGCCGCCGCCCTTTGCGGCCGATGCTATTCTCGAAGCTATTGATGCGGAAGTGCCTTTGATCGTGGCCATCACCGAAGGCATTCCGGTTCTCGACATGGTGCGGGTGAAGCGGGCCTTGTCTGGCTCCAAATCACGCCTCATCGGGCCGAATTGCCCTGGTGTTTTGACACCCGGCGAATGCAAGATCGGCATTATGCCCGGCAATATTTTCAAGAAGGGTTCTGTGGGCATCGTCTCGCGCTCCGGTACGCTGACTTATGAAGCCGTGTTTCAAACCACCAATGCGGGCCTTGGCCAGACCACAGCCGTGGGCATTGGCGGCGACCCGGTCAAAGGCACGGAATTCATCGACATCCTTGAGATGTTCTTGGCTGACCCCAAGACCAAGTCGATCATCATGATCGGCGAGATTGGTGGTTCGGCTGAGGAAGAAGCCGCTGAGTTCCTGCGCAAGAACAAGGTGAAGAAGCCCATGGCGGGCTTCATTGCTGGTGTTACGGCCCCTCCGGGCCGCCGCATGGGCCATGCCGGTGCCATCATTTCAGGCGGCAAGGGTGACGCAGGCTCCAAGGTCGATGCCATGAAGCGAGCCGGTATTGCCGTTTCCGCTTCGCCGGCCATGTTGGGTGAAACCTTGTTGAAGAAGTTGAAAAAGAAGTAATTCGGACGTAATTGAGTTGTATTGAGTTTGACGACATTAGGTTTACACGGGCGATTGTGCCCGACCGGCAAGCTGGCGATTGTGCCAGAGGCTGGAGCTGAACGATGGGTGAGAACATGAACAAGACCGACGTGACGGCGGCTTTTGAGCAATCGTCTTTCCTCTATGGCGGCAACGCCAAATTCATTGAAGACCTTTACAGTAAATTCAAGGCCAACCCGGCTGCCGTGGACACCCACTGGCGGCAATTTTTTTCTGAAATCGAGAATGGTACAAAGCCACAGGGACCGTCGTGGGCACGCGCCAATTGGCCGCTGCCTGCCGATGATGAGCTGACGGCAGCACTGGATGGCGACTGGGCGGCTTATGAAAAGGCCCATGCTCCGCCGCCTCCAAAGGGTGCCAAGCCAGCTGCTGCGCCTACGCCTGCGCCCACTCCCCTGGCTGCCCCTGCTGAAGATGTGCGCAAAGCCACGCTGGATTCGGTTCGCGCCTTGATGATGATCCGCGCCTACCGGATGCGCGGGCATCTATCGGCTGATCTTGATCCGTTGCATCTCAAAGAGCCGATGCAGCACCCCGAGCTGGACCCGGCCTCTTATGGATTTACAGAGACAGACCTCGACCGCCCGATTTTCCTCGACAATGTTTTAGGCTTTGAGAAGGCCACGATGCGCCAGATTCTCGAGATCGTGCGCAAGACCTATTGCGGCACGCTCGGCGTTGAGTTCATGCATATCACTGACCCCAAGCAGAAGGCGTGGATCCAGCAGCGCATTGAGGGCGAGCACAAGGAAATCACTTTCACCAAGGAAGGCAAGAAGGCCATCCTCAACAAGCTGATCGAGGGTGAAGGTTTCGAGCAGTTCCTCAATGTGAAATATACGGGCACCAAGCGTTTCGGCCTTGACGGCAGCGAGGGCATGATTCCAGCGCTTGAACAGATCATTAAGCGTGGCGGACAGCTAGGCTTGAAAGAAATCGTCTTCGGCATGGCGCATCGCGGGCGGCTCAATGTGCTTGCCAATGTGATGGCCAAGCCGTTTTCGGCCATCTTCCATGAATTCCAAGGTGGTTCTTCCACCCCCGATGAAGTGGAAGGTTCTGGCGATGTGAAATATCATTTGGGTTCTTCGTCTGACCGGGTGTTTGATGGCAACACGGTGCATTTGTCTCTCACTGCAAACCCATCGCATTTGGAAATCGTTGATCCCGTGGTATTGGGCAAGGCGCGCGCCAAGCAGGACCAGCGCGGCGACAAAGAGCGCACATCGGTCTTGCCCTTGCTGATCCACGGTGATGCGGCCTTTGCAGGCCAGGGTGTGATTGCTGAATGCTTTGGCCTTTCTGGGTTGAAGGGGCACCGCTCCGGCGGTTCCATTCATTTCATCATCAACAACCAGATTGGCTTTACGACATCGCCCTTGTGGTCGCGCTCTTCGCCCTATCCTTCGGACATTGCCAAGATGATCGAGGCGCCGATTTTCCACGCCAATGGCGACGACCCGGAAGCCGTGGTCTTTGCTGCGAAAGTGGCGATGGAATTCCGGCAGGAATTCAAGAAGCCGGTCGTCATCGACATGTTCTGCTATCGCCGCTTTGGCCACAATGAAACGGATGAGCCGAGCTTCACCCAGCCCTTGATGTACAAGCGCATCGGTGCGCATGAAACCGTGACAGCGATCTATGCCAAGCGTTTGGAAGCTGAAGGCACTTTGGCGGCTGGCGAATTTGATACGATGAAGGCCGACTACCGCAAGCGCCTTGATGATGCGATGGGTGTAGCCACAGCATACAAAGCCAACAAGGCCGATTGGCTCGATGGGCGCTGGGCCGGGTTCAAAACCGCCGCAGACCAGGACGAGGCGCGGCGCGGGCAGACGGGCGTTGAGATTGAAACGCTCAAGGAAATCGGCATCAAGCTCACCAAGTTGCCCAAGACGTTTACGCCGCATAAGACTTTGCAGCGCGTTCTTGATGGCCGCCGCAAGATGATTGAGGAGGGCACTGGCATCGATTGGGCCATGGGCGAGGCCTTGGCCTATGGCACGCTGCTGAAAGAAGGATTCAAGATCAGGCTTTCGGGACAAGACGT
>JAYUEP010000195.1:0-3451 GCA_043739165.1 Hyphomicrobiales bacterium | reverse complement strand
TCTGCTCAATGAAACTCTGCGGGGGCAGGGGCGTGAAATAGCCGGAGTGTGCGAGATCATTGGCGATGATGCCAGAGACCGCGGCAGAGTCAGGCTCTGCACCCGGTGCGGCAATGAAGGGCGCGATGGCGATGGGCAGCGGATCAATCTTGCCGCTAGTTACTGTGCCAGTGACAGCCCAAGCTTGGCTGGCCCCCACAAGGGCCATGAGCATCAACAGAAAGGCGCGTAAATTGGGTTTCATCAATATTCTCATTAGCCTGCAAGCTGGGTGGGGTTAAAGTCCAATACATTGTCTTTCCACTGGTCATATTGATCAGCGGGCAGATCATATTTCTGGCATTCGACGATGGCAGAAATGGCGGCGCGGGCTGTGGCATCAAATACCGGATCGCCACCGCCCTGGGCCACTTCGGGGGTACCATTCACCGAGCCATCGGTGTTCAATTTGAAATGGATCGGCACGGAGATATTGGCTTCGCGCGCGGCGGGCGGGATATTAAAACATTGCTTCACCTTGGCCACAAGGGCAGCAGCGATGGTGGCGGTGTTTGCACCGTCGCTGCCTGTTGCATCCTTGGCTGCTTGTTTGGGCGCGCCCTTCTTGTCTGACGGTTTCGCAGGGGCGGTTGATTCACCGGCGATTTTGTTCAACTCAACTTGTGCATCCGCCAGCACCTGATCAAGCTTCTTCTTCTGATCGGCCTTCTTCTTGTCCTCGGCCTTCTTTAGCTCTTCAGCTTTCTTTTTATCGTCAACCTTTTTCTGATCCTGTTCTTTCTTTAACTCATCCAAAGTGGCTTGCGTATCCAGCTTCTTCTGGTCTTCGGTGATCAGCTGTTTGAGAGGATCGGAATTGAGCGGCGTTGGCTCCGGTGGCTTGGGCTTTGGTGGGTCTGGCGTTTTGTCGGGCGGCTGCTGCACCGGTTCATGAGCAGCGGTTTTCACTTCGTCCGCCACCTTGGGGGCGGGCGGCACATCTTTCACCACTTTGGTTTCTTTGGGCGCTGGCGTGTCTGACGGTGGGGTTGCATCTTTTGTCGTCGCCATCTTCTGCGACTTGTCGGAGATGACCGCGCTAATATCGACCTGAATGGATTCAGGTGGCTTCACCTGAAAGGGTTTCGGTGTGGGCAGAACGATAAGCGCCGCCAAGAGAATGGCGGCGTGAAACCCTAATGATATGGCAAAGGGCTTTTTCATCGCATCATGGTGCGGGCTTCTTATCCGCAGTTGATGTCACAAGCCCGATCTTGGTGTAGCCCGCCTGATTGAGAACGCCCATCACTTCCATCACCGCGCCATAGGGCACGTTGGTGTCGGCACGGACCATGAGCTGTTCCTGGTTGCCATTCTTGGCGAGGGCCTGCAGCTTGGGGGCAAGGTCTTCAAGGGTGATCACGGTGTTTTGCAAATGAATGGTGCGGTCGGCGCTCACGGAAACCGTCAGCGGTTCGGTTGATGTGTTGATCTGCTTGGCCTGCGTCTTGGGGAGTTCAATGGGAACGCCCACGGTCATCAACGGTGCGGCCACCATGAAGACAATCAACAACACCAGCATCACATCCACCAAGGGGGTGACGTTGATTTCGCTCATCGCGCCATGGCGGGATTGACGCCGCGAAGAGCGCCGCGAATAACCGCCTGACTTGATACCACCTGCGCCCATGTTTAGGCTCGTTCATCCAGTTGCCGCGAGATGATGGCCGAGAATTCATCCGCGAAGTTTTCCAGACGCGTGCCGATCTTGGCGGCGTCGGCTGAATACATGTTATAGAAAATTGTCGCTGGTATGGCGGCCACAAGGCCAATGGCCGTGGCAAATAGGGCTTCGGCGATGCCGGGTGCCACGACAGCCAGGTTGGTGTTCTGCGAATTGGCGATGCCCTGAAACGATGTCATGATGCCCCAGACCGTGCCGAAGAGGCCGATGAAAGGTCCAGCCGAGCCGACCGTGGCCAAGAAAAGCAAACGCGATTCCAGTCCGCTCATTTCCTTTTGGATGGAGACATCCATCACCTTTTCGATGCGCTTCAAGGTTCCGGCAAAACCGGCGCGCAAGGCTGCCCCTTGGCTGCGCTTCCATTCTTCCATGGCGGTGACAAAGATGGCGGCCATGCCGACGGACGTGCGGTTGGCCATCGCGTGATAAAGATCATCCAGCGATTGGCCCGACCAGAATTGATTTTCAAACTTGTCGTTGGCGGCATTCATTTTGCGCACCGCGTAGAATTTCTCGAAAATGATCGACCAACACCAGAGCGAGGCAAGGCCCAGCCCGATCATCACGATGAACACAGGCCAAGAAGCTTGGAACAACAAATGCCAAAGCGATATCTGCGCGCCGCCTGAAGCGACTGGTGCGGTTGTAACCTGATCCATGAATCCTTGTCCCAAACAGCTGGTGCTGCCTCTGCCTCATGCCCCCAAGGCGGGGAGGCTCTCACCAGCCAAATCTGTCAAAACTGCGGCCAATCCAGTGTTTTGCCGAATCAACGCAGCGCCGAGGCCTTGTACCCCGGTTGGCGGCTTGAATCAGCTTTGTGGTTAAGGATGGGTTAGCGCCGCCGCGAGATCGGCGGAGATGCGCTTCGGCTTGCCTTTGTCATCGATCAGCACAACGGTAACAGCAGCGGTGAAGATTGTGTCTGGCCCGCGCTTGATGGTTTGGAAGAGTTCGAACCTTGCGCCCGCCATTTCCTTGAAATCGGTTTCGACGGTGAGTTCATCTTCAAAGCGCGCGGGGGCCAAGAAATTGCAATCCATGCGGCGCACGACAAAGGTCGCGCCTTCGGCGAACATGGACTTCTGGTCCACGCCCTTGACGCGCAGATAATCGCTGCGGGCGCGCTCGCAGAATTTGAGATAATTGGCGTGATAGACGAAGCCGGAGAAGTCGGTGTCTTCGTAGTTGATGCGGAGGGCGTAGGCGGGGATCATTCTTCGTCACTCAGCGGCAACACCCCTTGCGTGATCTCGGATCGCTGCGGAACCGCGAGTCCCAAGTGCTTGAAGGCGTGATGCGTGAGAAGGCGGCCGCGCGGGGTGCGATTCAGGAAACCGAGTTGCAGCAGATAAGATTCAACCACATCTTCCAATGTGTCACGCGCTTCGGAGAGAGAGGCGGCGATAGTATCAATGCCCACCGGGCCACCGCTGAAGTTGAGGGCGATGCATTTGAGATAGCGATGATCGAGCGCGTCCAAACCAGCGTTGTCAACATCCAATAATTTCAATGCTTTATCAGCCGATTTTGCGGTGACTTCTGAACTCCCGTCGATGGATGCGAAATCGCGCACGCGGCGTAGAAGTCTTCCCGCAATACGCGGTGTGCCACGGCTGCGCTTGGCGATCTCGCGCGCTCCATCAACCGTGATGGGCAGTGCCATGATGCGCGCGCCACGTTGGATGATTTCGAGCAATTCATCATCATTGTAAAAATCCAGCCGCA
>JAYUEP010000194.1:0-3465 GCA_043739165.1 Hyphomicrobiales bacterium | reverse complement strand
TGGCCACTTCTTCGGCCAGCTGCTGCAGCGCGCCGCGAATGGCTGAGGTGAGCTCCTTTTCACCGCCAGGGTTCATCATCACATAAGACACGCGGCTCATCAGGTCTTCGCCAAAGCGGATCTGCGGGTTCATCAGGCCCGCCGAGGCGGCAACAGCACCTGACGAAAGATCAGTGAGATGCGCTGCAATGGTGGTGGAGCCCACGTCAATGGCAAGGCCGAAGAGCTTGTCATGGAACCCCGGCCAGATCGCGGCCAGTCGGTTGCCTCCGCCTGCGGGGCGCGAGAATACGGCACAAGTGATTTTCCATTCGCCCTTGCGCAAAACCTTCTGCACGCTCGCAATCAAGCCAATGTCGCAGGACAAGTTCTCAATGCCCCATTGCGCCTTGAGCGCGGCATAGACCCGCTCCAGGTCGGAGGAGGGCTTGTGCATATCCGGCTCTTCCACCTCGATGAAATAAAGGTGCGTGGCGGGATCAAGTGCGATGGCGCGCGTGTCGGCTTCCTTGCGTACCACTTGCTTATGTACTTGGGACTCGGGCGGAACGTCTATGACAAGATCGCCCCTGATCTGCGTTTGGCACGATAGGCGGCGGCCAGTGGGCAGGCCCCTGATCCGGTCATAACGGCTTTCCACCTGCGTGGTTTCGTTCACATGGGTGGCGGACGACGTGATCCCATGCTTGGCAAACTCGCCTTCGCCCACATTGATCTGGCAGCGCCCGCAAATGGCCCGACCACCGCAAACGCTGTCAATATCCACCCCAAGGGCTCGCGCCGCCTGGAGCACAGGGGTGCCAATCGGAAAGCGCCCGCGCTTGCCGGAGGGGGTGAAAACGATGAGGGGATTCTGCTCAGCCATGGAAAGACTATAGCCGAGGCCCGCTTGCCGCCAAAAGCCAATTGCGACATAGTGTTCCCATGAACATCAAGCTGGGCGACTTTGCTGACCCGCGTGTGAAAGCGCTGCTGAAAGACCACCTCGAAGGCATGCACGCTGCCTCGCCCCCCGGCCATGTTTTCGCGCTGGATTGGAGCGAACTGCAAAAGCCAGGGATCAGCTTCTACACGGGCTGGGAAGGCGAGGCCTTGGTGGCGATCGGCGCGCTCAAGGATCTGGGCGGCGGGCAAGGCGAAATCAAATCCATGCGGGTGCCAAAATCACACCTCGGCAAGGGTCACGGCGAAGCCATGCTACGCTATATCATTGCCCAGGCCAGAAGGCGCTGCATGAACCGTTTGTCGCTCGAGACCGGCTCCGGCCCGGCTTTTGAGCCAGCGCTGAAACTCTACCGCAAGCACAACTTCCAAAGCGGCGCAACCTTCGCAGACTACCAAAAGTCAGAGTTCTGTGAGTTCTTTCACCGGGAGTTGTGAAGAACGCCGAATGCTTTGCATCTAATTTCTTCGTGGGGCATCGAATGGTCGTGGCGAACGGTTTCCCACATTCTTGCCGCGCTCGCCCGCCTATGCCCCCAAAACGCGCTCCAGCATCGGCACAAGCTTTGCAAACCGGTCCATCAATCCCGCAGTTTCTTGGTGCAGCGTATTCACATCCAACCTGAAATGCCCCTCAAACAGCGTGATCGGCCCCTTGGGAAATGATGCGTTGGGCCACTCTTTCAAATCCATCCCGGCGCGAAAACTGCGCACAAACTGCCGCGTTTCAAACCGTTCGCCCTTGATATAGCGTAATTTCTTGGCGTGAAGATTATAGCGGGCGATGTGCTTTGCCTCGCAATCCGCGTCCACCCAAACACTGAAAAACACGCCGTTGGTGTTGAGGAATTGTTCAGCAGGGTCAGTCGTCCAAGCGGGCTTGAGTATTTTCAGGATGGCAGCGCCAAGCCCTTCGCCACTTTTAACAGTGAGGCCATGTTGTGATTTGAATTCAGCGGCGCGCTCAGCTGCGAGAGTGCCAAATATTGCCAAAGTGCTTTGCATCAACGACGCCGACGCGCTTCTCTTGCCGCGCGTCTTGCCGCGATATCCTCATTCGACGAAATTTCGCCTGCGGCTTGCGCGGCAGCTGAAGGTGCGTTCGTCATTTCACGGAATTTATTGTTCCAGAATCTGCAATGCGCATCGGTGCCATTCAAAACATTCGCACCGAAAATCGCGTGCATGTCTTCATCATGCAGGGGGTTCATGATGGCGCTGGTCATCCCATGCGAAGCAGCCATGGCGAGGAAATAACCCGTCAATGCGCGGCGGTTCGGCATGCCAAAGCTCACGTTGGAAGCGCCACACGTGGTGTTCACCTTCAATTCTTCGCGCAAGCGTCGCACCAGGCGGAACACCTGCTGGCCCGCCGTGCCCATGGCGCCGATGGGCATGACCAAGGGATCAACCACAATGTCTTCCGGCTTGATGCCGAAATCCGCCGCACGTTGCACAATCTTTTTGGCCACCGCAAAGCGCACATCCGGGTCTTCCGAAATGCCGGTCTCGTCGTTGGAGATCGCCACTACTGGCACATTGTACTTGGCGACCAGTGGAAGAATGGCTTCAAGCTTTTCTTCTTCGCCCGTCACTGAATTGACCAGTGGACGGCCCTTGGCGGTTTCAAGGCCCATCTTGAGCGCGGAAGAAACGGACGAGTCGATGCACAGGGGCAGGTCACAGATCGACATCACGATCTCCAGTGTCTGCTTCATCAGGGCGGGCTCGGTCTCATTGGGGTTGACGGCGGTGACGCCGGCATTGACATCGAGGATATGCGCGCCCGCGGCCATCTGGGCCAAGGCATCCTTGATCACCGTTTCAAAATTGCCGGCCTGCATTTCAGCGGCCAGCTTCTTGCGACCCGTGGGGTTGATGCGCTCGCCAATCACCGTGAAGGGCTTGTCAAAGCCAATGATATGCGTGCGTGTTGCGGACGATACGATTGTGTGAGTCATGCTGCTTTTCCACCTGTGGCAATCAGGGATTTGATCTTCTCTTGGCTATAATGCGATTCGAGTTCGGCCTTGGCCTTTTCCACTTCGGCCGCCAAATCATCGGACACCGCCACGGGCTCAGACCGCCGCCAATCATTGAGATAGGAATCGGTATCCGTGGCGCCCGAGCGCATGGCCGCCATGTCGATGGCCTCCATGAAGCGGTTGTCCAACATGCGCTTTTCTTCCTTGCGGCCCAGTTTCACCGAAACCGCCGAAGGAATGTCGCGCCAATAGGTGATGATGAGATTGGCCATGGCAGCCTTATGCCAAGGCGGAAATACGACCGCTAGCAAAAAAACGACATGGCAGGTCAGCCCACGCTGATCCTATTGCGCCTTTTTCCGGAATATCAGGCTCCACAGCAGCAACAACAGTGCGGCCCCCACGATAGAGCCCCCAAAGCCCGCGTATTCACCCGATTGGTAAAACCCAAAGAGCTGCCCCAGAAAGCTGCCGACATAGGAACCGCATACCCCAAGCAGGGCTGTTGCCAGCAACCCATGCGGGCCATTACGCCCCC
>JAYUEP010000193.1:0-3475 GCA_043739165.1 Hyphomicrobiales bacterium | reverse complement strand
TGGCCTATATAGGCGGTTATATAGTTCATCCACGCCTCTTTGCAGGCGTGGCGGAAGGCAAGTTTTCGATGAATATCTTGTGGAACAACGCCATCGCTGCGGGCCGCCTCTATGGCATCAAACACCAAGGCCATTGGCTGCATGTCGGCACACCTGACGCCATTCCGAAGGCGGAAGCCTATTTGAAGCGGAGCTGAGATGAGCAAGATCCTGCCCCGCGTTTACAACATTGCGCCGGGCCCGGACTTTCTCAAAACCCTGGCCGATCACATTCTGCAGGGCTTTCGCGTGGGCGCGCCAGATCGCCCTCTTTCAGAGTGGACAATCCTGCTGCCCACCCGCCGCGCCGCGCGCCGCTTTGGCCAAATTCTGCGTCAGCAAAAAGGTGCCAAGGCCCTCATCCTGCCGCGCATCAAACCGATCGGCGATCTCGATGAAGACAGGCTGCAAGATGAAAGCGTGAGCGGTGATCTGCAGCCAGCACTTTCGAAATCTGCGCTGTTGTTGGCCCTTTCGAACTTCGCCGTGGAATGGGCAGCAGCCCATCCCGAAATTGAATTTGCGACCGAGATTGCGGCCTCACCCGTGCAGCGCCTGGGGCTGGCCCAAAGCCTCGCCGAATTGGTTGAGACACTGGAAACCCAGGAGATTGATTTCGCCAAGCTGAGAGAAGCTTATGATGCCGATCTATCGCATCACCGTGAAGCCATCCTCAGCCTGCTGGCGCTGTTGAGTGAGAAACTGCCTGCCTTGCATAACGCGCGAAACACGAAAGGTCGCGCCGCCAGACGCAGCGCCATGATCCACTTGGAAGCCAAACACATCGCCAGCGGCGGCCATCGCGGCCCGATCATTGCAGCGGGCTCGACAGGCACCATTCCTGCCACGCGGGCCCTTCTCAGTGCCATCGCCCGCCATGAGGAGGGGGCCGTTATTTTGCCGGGCCTTGATCTCTTGGCTGACGATGCGTCGTGGGATGCGCTCCCGCAAGAACATGGCCAATTTGCCTTGAAAATCTTGCTGTCCGAACTCGGCCTCAAACGCAGTGATATAAAGCCCTTGGGTCCAGCTCCCAACGGTCGACATGTGCTGATCTCCGAAATGATGCGCCCCTCGGCCACCGCTGAAACCTGGTATGATCAATTGCCAAAGCAGCGCGAGGTGATCGCCTCTGGCTTGTCAGGTCTCAACTTGATCGAAGCACCGGACCGCCATCAGGAAGCCCGCGCCATCGCCCTAATCTTGCGGGAAGTCTTGGAACATCCAACCAAAACCGCAGCGCTCGTCACACCAGACCGCGATCTTGCAGCGCGTGTCGCAGCTGAGCTTGACCGTTGGAATATACCCATCGCTGACAGTGCGGGCATCACGCTGACCAGGCATGGCAGTGGCAGCGCGCTGGACCTGGTGCTGGAAGCCTGCATGAATGATTTTGCTGCGCAAAGGCTTCTGGCATTTCTGTATCATGGATCTGTGTCACTGGGCCATGACAGAACAGCGCTCACCAGCACTTTGCGAAACATGGAAGTGGCGGGCTTTCGCGGTTTTGATCTCAAGCGCGAACAAAGTGGCTTTGCGGGCTTGACGGCGAGAGCCAAGCGCGCGCAAGAAAAGAACTACCACGCGCATCCCTTGGTCAAGGCAATGAAAGCGCAGGAATGGCAAGACACCGCTGCACTTGCAGCTGAGATCGATGCGCTCTTTGCACCCTTGCGCGAAAGCGTTGAGATAAGCCTCGTGGATCTCATCACTAAGCTGCGGCAAGTCGTAGGACAGGCTTGCCCCGGCCTCGACTGGGAGGCTCCTGAACAGCAAGCCCTCACAGATTTTCTCGATGACCTTGCCATCGAAGCGCGTGAAGAATCTGCCGCGAGTCTTTTCGAAAATGCGCTCTTCATCCAAACGCTTCTGCGCAAAGCGCCAGCTCCCCCGCGTGAATCTGGCCATCCGCGCCTCGCCATATTGGGAACCTTGGAAGCGCGCCTTCTGCCTTTCGATGTGATGGTGCTCGGCGGCCTCAATGAGCAGGTCTGGCCTTCTCAGCCAGACCCCGGCGCATGGCTCAACCGCACCATGCGTGAGAAACTGGGCTTGCCCCACCCGGAGCGCGACATCGGTCTCGCCGCCCATGACTTTGAGCAGGGCTTTGCTTATGGCCAAACCTATCTCACATTTTCGAAACGTTTGGGTGGTGCCCCCGCCAGTCCCTCGCGCTGGCTGTTGCGCTTGAAAACAGTTTTGGCCACCGCTGGCTTGGACGTTGGTGCGCTGGAACAGTCGCCATTTTTGGCACTGGCACAGGCATTGGAAATCCGGGATGGTAAGGAACCCTTGTCCGGGCCGATGCGCAAGCCAGCGCCGACGCCGCCCGTTGCCGCCCGTCCGCGCACATTCAGCGTTACAGAAATCGAAAAACTGGTACGCAATCCCTATGCGGTCTATGCGCGCCGTTTGCTGGCACTGGAGCCTTTGCAGGCCTTTGGCCTCGCCCCCGATGCCGCTTTGCGCGGCAGCCTGTTTCATGACGCCATTGCCGAATGGAACCGTGTGGGTGCAAGCGATGAGCAAACCCTTCTTGCTGCGGGCGAGAAGCTGTTCGCCACGCTGGGCGACGATGCCGAAGTAAAAAATTTCTGGTGGCCGCATTTCAAACGCGTGGCGGCTTGGCTGGCAGTGCAGGAAGCACAATTGAAACAAGACCTGCTCAGCATTCAAGCTGAACAATCGGGAAGCCTCACTTTTAACGTGTCTGGCGTCGAACATCAGCTTACCGCCCGCGCCGACCGGATTGATATTTTACAAAACGGCATGGCGCGATTGATTGACTACAAAACAGGTCAGCCGCCTTCGGTCAAACAAGTGAAGGCGGGGCTTAACCCCCAACTCACACTGGAAGCTGCGATCCTTTTGGGCGGTGGCTTTCAGATGAAGCCAAAGTCTGTCACCGAAGCGCTCTATGTCAGGATCGGTGGCGGGCGCGACGGATTAAAACAAAACCAGGCTGGCGATGTTGAAGGTGCCGCGTTTGTCACCTTATCGGAAAAACATTTTGCAGCACTGAAAACGCTTCTGGGCCTGTATCTACAATCAACTTTGCCCTATCTGCCGCGCTTGCGTGAATTCAAGGAGACGCAAGACGCGGACTATGATCACCTCTCGCGCTATCTCGAATGGCAATTGGCAGGTGAGGCATGAGCGCTGTCAAAACCTTCCCGCCAACGCTGCAACAGCTTGACGCCAGCAACCCGTCGCAGTCTGTCTGGGTGTCGGCCAATGCCGGTTCGGGCAAAACCCATGTTCTGGTTGAACGCGTCATCCGCCTGTTGCTCGAAGGCGCAGACCCGGCATCAATTCTGTGCCTCACCTATACCAAAGCCGCCGCCGCCGAGATGGCCGGGCGCTTGTTCAAACGTTTGGGTGAGTGGACGGGGCTGAGCGATGCGGAACTTGCTGCCGCCTTGACGCTGATGGGGGC
>JAYUEP010000192.1:0-10482 GCA_043739165.1 Hyphomicrobiales bacterium | reverse complement strand
TGGCTGGCAAGGCCCGGGTAAAGCACGCGTTCGATCATGGGATGATTGGAAAAATGCCGCGCGATGGCCAGCGCGTTGTTGCTGGCTTGCCGGTAGCGCACAAACAATGTGCGAAGCCCGCGCAGCAACAACCAACATTCAAACGGCGATAGTGGCGATTGTGATTTGGTCCGCAACCATTTCACTTCCGCCCAGCGCGCGTTCACGTCACACGTAACCAACACGCCAGCCAATACGTCAGAATGGCCGTTTAGATATTTGGTGACGGAATGAAAAACAATATCGGCTCCCAATGCCAAGGGTCGCGTTGTGACCGCACCCGTCGCCGTGGCATCAACCGCCAGAATGGCCCCAACCTTGTGTGCAGCGCTGGCAACGGACTCTATGTCAATCACGTCCCATGTCGGATTGATCGGCGTTTCAATCCAGACGAGATCAGTGTTGGGCCGGATCGCAGATTCGAATGCACCAGGCATATTGGGATCAACCAATGTCAGCGAGATGCGGCCTTTGGCCTCCAAACGCTGCAACCATTCACGCGTGTTGTAATACATCACATCGAGCGCCACCACATGCGCACCCTGCGGAATGGTCTCCATCAATGTGGTGATCGCTGCCATGCCGGAGGAAAACAGTAACGCGGCTTTGCCCTGCTCTAGTGCCGCAATCGCTTCCTCGGCCTGCCAGAGATTGGGGCTGCCATTGCGCACATAGTTTTCAGTGAGCTTCGGCTGATAGTTTTCATCCCGCGCATAGGTCGTCGACAAATAGAGGGGAGGAACCACGGCACCCGTCGCCGGGTCAGTCGCCCGCAATGCATGGGCCGCAATGGTTTCAGGGCGCAGGGTTGAGTTGGAACTCATCGCACGTCTTTGAGTTTGCCGGTCGTGAATTTATACAGCACCGAAGAAATCAACGTCTGATAAGGTAGACCTTCCTGCAAGGCGATCGATTTTAATTCGTCGATCACGCGCTCCTGAACCCTGATGGTCACCGATTTTCGGCGCGAGGTGTTTTCAGCAACGGCCTTCAATTTCTTCAGTCTTGCGGCCTGATTGCGTACAGGTACATAAACCCCCTTTCGCATGTCCTCAATAATTTCACGCTCCTCATCATCATAAAATGGCGGATCTGGCACAACCGTTGTCTTCTTCATGATCAATGCTTTCTATGTTTTTCATCCAGCTTCCGGTCTGGATAAATTGTTTTTAAAAAATAGTTGTCTTTGTCCATGACATAGGGACAGGCATGCACATAGTCATTGACTATAAATACAATGATGCGTTGGTTAGGCCTGTTCGGGTGTTGAATATCTTCAAGCGCCAACCCGTTGATAACTGCATCCACAACATCAGAAAAACCCACACCGCGATGGGCTCGCAACCAAGTATCTTTGGCGTTGTCCCAGCGAAATCTGGCTTCTTCCATTTCGATATGAAATCACTTTGTACATACAAAGTCAATATGGCGTAAATATGATGATTTTAGGGATACAGCTTCGCCTTGGACCAGCCCTGTGTGGGATCGGCGCGGCGGAATACCACCCGGTCATGCAGGCGGAAGGGCCTGTCGTGCCAAAACTCGATACTCAAAGGTCGGACGCGAAAGCCGCTCCAATGCGGCGGGCGCGGCACATTGCCAATGGCATAACGCGCCGTATACATCGCCACTGAGGCCTCGAGCGCGAAGCGCCCCTCCAGAGGCCGCGACTGAGCGCTGGCCCAGGCCCCAATACGTGAATCGCGCGGCCGTGAATTGAAATAGGCATCAGCCTCAGCCACAGTCACCTTTTCAACGATCCCACGCACGCGAACTTGGCGGCGCAGGCTCTTCCAATGGAACACCAGGGCCGCCTTCAAAGTGGCCAGAAGTTCTTGGCCCTTCTGGCTTTCGTAATTGGTGTAAAACACAAAGCCGCGTTCATCGAAATCCTTGAGCAGAACCATGCGCGCATTGGGCAGGCCCTCATCATCGACTGTTGCCAGTGTCATGGCATTGGCATCATTGGGTTCGGATTTCTCCGCGTCTTTCAGCCACTCGGCAAAGAGCGCAAAGGGATCATCGCGCTCGGTGAAGCCCATTTGCGCCGTAGTGATTGCCAAACGTTCGAGATCCATCACTTCTCCACAACGCCGCGCAAATTGGCGAGGCCCGCGTCAAAATCCTTGCCCACCACCTTGTCCATGTCGAAGAACATTTTCATCATCCGCAGCATGAAAGGTGTTTGTCCGCGCATCTCCCATTTGAAATGCGTGCCACCATTGTTCGGTGTCAAAGTGAATTCCGTCACATTTTCGGCTTGAAACGGCTTCAGGAAATGCAGGTCCAATTCCAAATTCGATGGCGCTTGCGAGCGGGTGATTTCCATATTGCCCTCACCCACCTTTTTGTTGCCGACCCAGGCATATTTGGAACCCAACCCCGTGGCTGCCCCTGAAAAGCTGCGCTGCAGGTTGGGGTCCATCTTTTCCCAGGGCGACCATGCGGCCCAATTCCTGAAATCATTGATCTCGGCAAAAACCTTCTGGGGCGGGGCCTTGAAATCGGCCTCGCGCACAATGCTGAAGGCAGCGGGCGTCGTCAGCCCCACGATCAAGAAGATGGCGATGACAACAACAATTGCGATCAGCAAATATAGCATGGTAGGGCTCCTTCCGTTTACGACATGAGGTAAGCATTAAGCTGGTCCGGCGAACCCGTCCAGCCCGTCGCGACGGATTAGATGTTACCTCTTTTTGAAAACAAGATGCAGCGCCCCTTCTCCGGGCGTAACTTCAGCTGCCGCATAGCCAAGTTTCGGCAAATCTATTCCTGCAAGCAAGTTCTCGCCCGCACCAAGAGTGACGGGAGAGACGGCAAGATGCAAATGATCAACCAATCCGGCTTGCAGAAATTGCCGCACAGTTTGAATACCACCGCCGAGACGCACGTCTTTTCCGCCAGCAGCGGCTTGCGCTTTTTTTAGCACCTCGGCGGGGCTGCCCGCAACAAATTCAAACACTGTTCCACCCTCCATCACCAGTGTTGGGCGCGGATGATGTGTCATCACAAACACAGGCGAATGATAAGGTGGATTTGGTCCCCACCAGCCCCTCCAGCTTTCATCAACCCAAGGCCCGCGCTGGGGGCCGAACATGTGACGCCCCATGATGTTTGCGCCGATATTCACAAATCCGCGCGCGGCAAACTGGTTATCAACACCCATGCTGCCTCCATCCTTGCCAAACATGGATTGAAACGTCTTGGTCTTGACGAAGGCCTGCCCCAGAACCATGCCACCAACGCCAAAGGGATTGTCCATGCTCTGGTCCGGCGCTGCGCCGAACCCATCAACCGAAATCATGAAACTCTCAACACGCAGCTTACTCATTGTCATGCAACTTTCGCCAAATGGGCCTGTAGATTATCCAACGAGCCTGTCCAACCGCCCGTCATGCCCTCATGCGCGGCATGGAAGGTAGCGGCTTCTGCACCATCGACGCCTGCATAAATCCACGAAACTCTGAGCTTGGTCTGCTTGGGCCCTTCAGGGATGAACTCCATAACCGTCAGCATTTCCTTGGGCCAGGTTGGGGCCATGGGATGGGCCGCCAGATTGCCTGCCTTATCAGCGAAACTTTGCGCATAGACCAGGCGTTTGTTGGGCGTGATTTCCTTGAAGGTCTGCCTGCCCCACATCTCCATGCCATTGGGCAAGACATTGCCATAGAGGCAAATGCCGCCCGCGCGGAAATCGCGGGACGTGATGATGACTTTTGCGCCAGCCGGGGCCATCCAGTGCTTAAGGTCCTCTTCTGTGGCGCAAGCCTGATAGAGCCGTTCCAATGAAACCGGGAAAGAGCGTTCAATCTCAAACAGGTTCTTGGCCGCTGCCATAGGGGCGACATAGACAGCCAGCCGGTCGAGATTTTGCAACCCGCCTTCAACAGCAAATTGCGCAATGGCGTCACGCGCCTCCATGCTTTTCTCGATGAGGCGCAGTTCAATTCGCGTCTTGCCGCCTTCATCGGTCAGTTCAAGTTCGCCGGTGAATTTATGATCCTTATCGCCCTCGCCGCCGTTGTCATGCTCAAAGCGCAAAAGATGCGGTGGATCGATGGTGAGAAACACAAAGCGGTTGGGATAATCCGTGCCATCTGGCCCATGCATGGTGAAACGCGCTTCTCCGCCGACGCGCAAATCAAATGACTTATAGCTATTCGTAAAACCATCTGGCCCCCAGAAATGCTGGAGATGCTCCGGCGTAGTCAAAACCTTCCACACCAATTCGCGCGGTGCCGCAAGCAGCCGCGTTGAAATGATTTGCGGCTTGTCTTTGGGTAAAATGGTTTGGGCTAACAGGGACATGGTTCACTCCTTCACGGTTTGCAAATAATTGTCGAGACGGTCAAGCGCGCCGACCCACATGGCGCGGTGGTCATTGAGAAAAACGGCAAGCTCCGAAAGGCCGTCAGGTGCTAAACGGCAGGGCCGCGTCTGCGCCTCACGGCTCCGGGTGATCAGGCCCGCCTCTTCGAGAACCTTGAGATGTTTGGAAATGGCAGGCTGGCTCATCGCAAAGGGCCGCGCCAAATCCATCACCGTGGCTTCGCCCTGTTGCAAGCGCTTGATGATGGCCCGGCGGGTCGGATCCGCCAGAGCCGCCATCTTCAAACTGAGCCGTGCCTCATCCATTTTCATAACCTTCATATTATATAACTTTTAAGTTATGTAAAGAGGTCTTTCAAATTGCCCTCAAACATGGCAAAAGGCGGCCCAACGAGATAACCTATAGGTACAAAAAAATGAGCAATAACAAAGGCATAATGTCTGGCAAACGCGGCATCATCATGGGCGTGGCCAACAGCCGTTCGATTGCTTGGGGCATAGCCAAAGCCTGCGCCGACCATGGCGCGGAACTGGCCTTCACCTATCAAGGCGACGCCACAAAAAAACGCGTTGAACCCCTGGCCGCCGAAGTCGGCTCGTCGATAGTGCTTCCTTGTGACGTGAGCGACATGGCGTCTATCGACGCCGTGTTCGACACATTGAAGGAAAAATGGGGCAAGCTCGATTTCGTGGTTCATGCCATCGGATTTTCGGACAAGGATGAATTGACAGGTCGCTATGTCGATACGTCGCCTGACAATTTCACCAAGACCATGTTCATCTCTATCTATTCCTTCACCGCTGTGGCCCAACGCGCTGAAAAGCTCATGACCGACGGCGGCTCTCTCCTCACCCTCACTTATTACGGCGCTGAAAAATGGATGCCGCATTATAACGTCATGGGCGTGGCCAAAGCTGGCCTTGAAGCCAGCGTGCGTTACATGGCCGCTGACTTGGGCGAGAAGAACATCCGGGTGAACGCGATCAGCGCAGGCCCGATCAAAACTCTTGCGGCCTCCGGCATTGGTGACTTCCGCTACATTCTGAAATGGAATGAATATAACTCACCGCTGCGCCGTACTGTCACCATCGAAGAAGTGGGCGACAGCGGCATGTATATGCTCTCCGACCTGTCGCGCGGTGTGACAGGCGAAATCCTGCATGTGGATTCCGGTTATCACATCGTCGGCATGAAAAACCCTTCAGCCCCCGACATGACGGTTGAAAAGAGTGCCGATTAGTCTGCCGAAAATCTACTTCGTTCGCCATGGTGAAACCGATTGGAATGAGCAAGGCCTGATCCAAGGCTCGGTGGAAAGAGAACTGAACGCAACAGGCGTGGCCCAGGCGCAAGCCATTGCAGCCGCCCTGTCAGACAAGAGCGAAGAACTTCAGGCTTTTGACTTCGTTGTCTCGCCGCAACAACGCGCCCAGCACACAATGAAAATCATCTGCGCCGCCCAGCCTCGTGATTTTGATAGGGTGGCAACTGAACCTCGGGTGCGCGAACTTGGCTTCGGCATCTGGGAGGGCAAGCCCTTCGCCGAATTGCGCAGCCAACCAGATTATCCTTACGGCCAAGCTGGCCATTACGAATGGCGGCCCGAAGGCGGTGAATCCTATCATGACGGTGCGATGCGGGTGGATGCCTTCCTCAAAACCGTCAAGCGCCCCACGCTGGTTGTGGCCCATGGCGCGGTGGGCCGTTGCCTGATCGGCTATATCTGCCGGATACCACGCATCGACATCACCCACTTACCCACGCCACAGGGCTGCTATTGCGTGTTGGAAAACGGGAAGTATCAGTGGTTTGAATCCAATCACCAGAGGGTGTGAAATGTGCTTCTTCTTGAATTGAATGCCCCCGCCACCCCAATTCATTGCGGAGATCAAGGTGACTGCCCCGAAACGACCCGTAAATTGCTAATCGTCCTGCAGCAGATTGGAGACGTCGCCAGGACCGTATTCGCGCAGGTAATTTTCGATTGGTAGCGGTGCGCGTTTGCCGCCGCCAGACGGGGCAGGCTCCAAATGGGCCCCCAAACGTTGCCCGCGTGCGATCAGCTCTGTCCCGGCCGCCAGACGGTCGCGCTCAAAGGCCGCGAGTGCGTTCGCCAAATTGTCTTCGGAGCCGGCGAGCGCATTGACAAGCGTCTGCCCATCCAGTGCGGCTTTGGTGACACCGGTCCCGACGTGCGGCCGAGCGACGAAGGCCGCGTCGCCCACGAGCGCCACGCGACCAAACGTCATGCGCGGGACTTCAAGATCGAAAATGGCCGAGAGTATCGGCTCGCGGGCGCAGGCGACGACCTCGGCAAGATGCGGCGCCAACAGCGTCCGAGCCGCTAGCTTGATCTCGGTGATCACCTCGCTCCGAATGAGAGGCGGCGGTATTGAATCTCCGTGGCAACGTCCCGTCGCGTCGGTGCACCACTGCCGCAAGGTTGAACCGTATTCAGCCGGACGGAACCATACGAACATACGCCGACGGCCGTGGCCCAATTCGTCTTGGGCCGGCATCGGGATGGAGAGGGCCAACTCGCCGTCCACAAGGCAAAATATCAGGCCATCAGACGTAGGGGCACGCCATTGAGGCTGGATTTGGCTCTCCTCCACCACGCCTCGCCAGGCCACATAGCCGACATAGCGCGGCACAATTTCGGGCATGAATTGCTGGCGCACGGTGGAATGCATGCCGTCGGCGCCGATCAGCAGATCACCTTCGGCGCGCTCTCCATTCGCGAACATCGCCACGACCCGGCGTTCATCCTGTTCGACCCGCTCGAGGACCATGCCCGCGTGATAATGCTCGATCGGGAAGGCTTGTTTCAGGGCTGAATACATGCGGTCCCATGCTGTGTTCACTTTGCGAACCGGGATCTGGCAGATCGTCTTACCGCTCTGGTCGAGGCAAGTGTACGAGCGCAACTCGGTCCACATCGATTTGTCGAGCCGTACGCCGCTTCTGCGCAACACGGCAAAGAGGTCGGCTTGCACGCCAAGCCCGGCACCCCGACCGCTCAATTCTCCGCGTGCACGTTCAAATACCTCGACCTGCCATCCGGTGGCGCGAAGCAGGTTTGCGGCGAACAATCCACTCAGCGAACCGCCGATCACTATCGCGCGGGGTCGCTTCATCGAGGAAGTACCTTGACTGGCCATAGGGGTTCCCTCATCGCTGGCCGCGCCGTAGTGGTGGATCACATTTCCGAAAACGTAACAGGCAATCGACTACCCAGCAATCAGAAAGTTAGAATAATTTACGGTGACAGGCATTTAACGCAACCCCTACCTCTCTATCGACGCGCCGGGGCCGAGATGGCTCCCCACCCCCCATTTGACTTTCCCGCCCCATGTCTTATTCACTTCCCCATGTCACACAACACCATCGGCCATCTCTTCCGTGTCACCACCTTTGGCGAAAGCCATGGGGTGGCGATTGGCGCTGTGGTGGATGGCTGCCCGCCCAACCTTGCAATTTCACCGGCCGACATTCAGGCCTTTCTCGACAAGCGCAAGCCCGGCCAGAACCGCTTCACTACACAGCGGCGCGAAGCCGATGAGGTGAAAATTCTCTCGGGCGTGTTCGAGGATGAACGCACCAAGGGCCTGCGCACCACCGGAACGCCGATTGCGTTGATGATTGAAAACACTGATCAACGCTCCAAGGACTATGGCGAGATCAGAGACTCATTCCGCCCCGGCCATGCCGATTTCACCTATCAGGCGAAATATGGCGTCCGCGACTATCGTGGTGGCGGCAGGTCATCGGCGCGCGAAACTGCTTGTCGCGTGGCAGCAGGTGCCGTTGCCCGGCTGGTCGTGCCGCAAGTGAGGATTCGCGGCGCATTGGTACAAATGGGCCCCCACAAGATTGACCGCAAGAATTGGGATTGGTCTGAAGTTGAGAACAACCCCTTCTTCTGCCCCGATGCAAAAGCCGCCAAGGACTGGGAAGCCTATCTCGATGGCATTCGCAAGCAAGGCTCATCCTGTGGCGCAGTGGTTGAAGTGACCGCCTCGGGCGTTCCTGCGGGTTGGGGCGCACCACTTTACGGCAAACTGGATTCTGAACTTGCCAGCGCCATAATGAGCATCAATGCCGTGAAGGGCGTGGAGATCGGCGATGGTTTTGCCTCAGCCGCACTGACAGGCGAAACCAATGCCGATGAAATTCGTATGCGCCACGGCAAGCCCGAATTCCAATCCAATCACGCCGGCGGCATTTTGGGCGGCATTTCATCAGGACAAGATGTGGTCGTGCGCTTTGCCGTGAAGCCAACCTCTTCGATCCTCACCCCGCGCAAAACCGTCACCAAAGGCGGGGAAGACACCGACATCATCACCAAAGGCAGGCATGATCCATGTGTCGGCATCCGCGCCGTACCCGTGGGCGAGGCGATGATGGCCATCGTGCTGGCCGATGCGTTTCTGCGGCATAGGGGACAGGTGGGTTAAACCAGCCGCGCTGCCCTCACCCACCAATTGGGATGCAACTGGGCAAGCTGCGCCGCCGCGGCTTCCGCTTCTTCATATGCGCGCGCAATGCCAAAACATGTGGCACCTGAGCCCGACATCAACACCGGAAACAGTTCCGTCTTGTGCAAGGCCGAAAGCACATTGGAAATTGCGGGCTGGGTCTGAATGGCCGCCACCGTCATGTCATTGCGCCACTCGGCCCGTGCAGGTGCGGGCCGCATATCCCCCGGCTGCAAGCCCATGGCTTTGAAGACTTGCGCTGTGGCGCAAGGCAGCAAGGGATTGACCAACACTAAAGCGGGCGGAAGCTGTTCTGTCAGCACACTGATTTTTTCCCCGATGCCTTCCATGAGGCAAGGCTTGCCCACAAAACAGGCGGGCACATCGGCCCCAATGGCGGCAAGCTCCGCCACCTGCGCCTCATTGAGCATCGCCACAACAAGCCGCAACAGGCCGCGCAACATGGCTGCCGCATCGGCCGAGCCGCCGCCAATGCCGGATGCCATTGGCAGGTTTTTCTCCAGCTGAACCGAAACAAAGGGCAAAGCCATCAGCCCGCGCAAATGCGCCCAAGCCTTCCAGATGATATTGTCCTCGCCCACCGGCACATCCGTGGCAAATGGGCCAGAAACGGAAAGTGAATTCCGCTCCGCAGGCGCAATCATCAATTGGTCGGCAACATCGGCAAAGGCAACAACAGATGAAAGCGTGTGGTAGCCATCAGCCCTCCGCCCCAACACATGAAGTGACAGGTTGATCTTGGCCCATGCGGCTTCCGTGACCGAAGCCATCAGCCTTTCGTCGGCTTGGCAGGATCAACAGGAGCCGGCACCGCATTGTCAGCGGGCTTTGCCTCTACGGTATCTGGCAGCCCGTCTTTCAGCTTGCTTTCAATGCGGGCGAGATCGTCCTTCTCAGGATGATTGTCCTTGGCATGTTGCCACTGAAAACTGGCCTCCAGTTTACGCCCGACTTTCCAGTAAACGTCCCCCAGGTGTTCGGCGATAATGGCATCGGACGGCACCAGATCAACGGCACGCTCGCAATAGGTCACGGCCTGCTCATAGTCGCGCAACGTATAATAGGCCCAGCCCAGGCTGTCGGTGATGAAACCGTCATTGGGTTTCAGGCTCACCGCCTTCTTGACCATCGCAATGGCTTCATCGAGATGAACGCCGCGGTCGATCATCGAATAGCCGAGATAGTTGAGCACCGAAGGATCGTCTTTCGACAGCACCAAAGCCTTGCGGAAATCCGCTTCTGATTTGTCATATTGCTTCAGGCGGTCATAGACAATGCCACGATCAAAATAGACGCGCCATGCCGTGGCATCACTCTCTGGCAACAGCGCCAACACCTGGCCATAGGTCTCTGCGGCCTTGGCGGGGTCATCATTCGTCCGGTAAATACCGGCGAGCGTCACCAAAGAATCCGTGTCCTTCGCATCCTTGGCGACAACTTTTTCCAACTTCGTGATCGCGTCCTGCTTCTGGTCTTGCCGCTCCAGATTCATCGCCATTTGCATATCGGCGTAATTGCGCAGCACGGAATCCTGCGGCACTTGATCAAAAGTCGCATTGGCCTGATCGTAAAGTTTGAGGCCTGTTTGCACCGCCCCAAGCGTGGTCAGAACCA
>JAYUEP010000191.1:0-10623 GCA_043739165.1 Hyphomicrobiales bacterium | reverse complement strand
TCTTGCCAGATAGTGTGAGTTAGGGCGCGCGCTGCCGCACCTCAGGCCAGCACATTAACCATTCGGGCAAGAATTTGGCGAAGAGGCGTTGATTTCTTCTTTACCAAGTGTCTTAATCCATGGTCTGTAGTTCGTAAGTCTGAATTTCGGGACGGCTCGGAATTCTGTCGGCGCTTAACAGGGGCGACGATGGAGTTTTGCATGTCGCCGAGGTTGTGAACACACAGCGCCGATGACGTGCAAAAGCATTTGCTTTTGGAGCATTGGCAATGAGCCCATCTCAAGACGACAAAAAGCGATTCCGCACAGGTGGCCGCTATAATTTTGACCGCTTGCCCGCAAGTGGTCTGCCACGTGATTGGCGCAACCCGGACCGTGCCAGCACGCCAGATCAAATATCAGACCTCGGGCCAGGGTTGGAGGCAAATTCAAACTCCGAGAACCCGCAACAAAGGCATGCACCTGCCCCGATGCGCAGACGTGCAACATCTGCGAGGCGCTCGCAACCGCCCAAGGGACCCGGCGGCTGGCGACCCACAGTTGTCTTTGGCGTTTTGATCGGCTTGGCCAGTTTTGGTTTCGCTTTCGATTTCGCTACCGACGGAAAAATCAGACACTTGCTCGGACTTGGTGCCGCGCCTGCTGAAGTGGCCGTGGCGGACAGCGTTGCCGAGAGCAAGAAGCCGCCGCCTGAACCGCCGAAGATTGCCAAAGTTGCCGAACCAACAGTCGCGCCTTCACCGCCGCCAGCACCATCCCCACCGCCCGTGGCTGAAGCCCCAAAAGCTGTTGCGGTTGCGAAGGCTCCTATCGAGAATGCGCCGCCTGTGGCCAAGCTTGAGCCTGCGGTCCTGCCCGCCCCCGAACCCACAAAGACGGTTCAGCCGGAGCTGACTTTGTCGCAAAAACTGGCGGAAGCCGCTGCGAGCGCAGTGCCAGCTGTTGAACCCTCCAAGCCGCCTATTGCGGCTGACGCTGGCACTGATGTCCCAAAACCTGCCGTGCAAGATGCAAGCCCCCCGGCACAAGCCGCTCCAGTGGTTGAAAAGCCTGCTGAGCCTCCAAAGGCAGACGACGTGGCTTCCAAGGTTGATGTCACGCCGCCACAGGTGACTGCGCCGGTGCAAGCGGCTGCGCCAACTGTCCAACAAGGCAATGTCGTTCGTGATTGCGCTGACTGCCCACAGCTGGTTGCCGTCACTGCCGGAAGCTTTGTGCGCGTGGACGAAGCCAAGCCCGGCACACCGCCAAAGGCAATCCCAATCGACCATGACTTTGCGATCGGGCGTTATGAAATCACCTTCGATGACTGGGCCAAGTGTGTGGCGGGTGGCGGCTGTTCAACCCTGCCGGAAGATGGTGGCTGGGGTCGCGGAAACAGGCCGCTGATCTTTGTGTCTTACGAAGATGTCACCACACAGTATTTGCCATGGCTCTCGAGGCTCACGGGCAAAGTCTACCGCCTGCCCAACAAGGATGAATGGCAATATGCAGCGGCAGGTGGTGCCGGGGAGGCACAGGCCAAAGGCAACGCCGGTGGTGCTGTGGCCGAATGTTTCAACGCCAGTGGTGCGGCTGCGGCCGATTGTACCAAGAGCTTCAATGGCACCTCGCCCGTTGGCTCGTTCCCACCGAGTGCGCTAGGACTCTATGACATGAAGGGCAACGTTTGGGAGTGGTCGGCGGATTGCTGGCAGCCCTTCACCTATGCCGCAAGCACCGGCACCAACGCTTGCGACACACGCGTTGTGCTGGGCGGTGCCTGGTCAACTGGCCGCAACAAAGTGACTGGACAAATTGCCGGATGGGAAAAATCCAGCCGGAAGACCAATTCGATCGGGTTCCGCGTTGTCCGGTCACTGCCCTGAACAGAGCTTCCCCTAACTGATGCCCAACCCCAAGGAGTATGTGAGATGAACAGTAAGGTTACCTTCGTTGTGAAATTGGCCTTGTCCTTTGGCATCATGTTTGGCGCGGCAAGTGCCGCTTTCGGCCAAGGCATGGTTTCAGCGCCTGACACGGAACATCTAACCACGCTCTACGCCGGGCTTGCCCAGGCACCTGAGCAGGAAATCGTCACCGTGCAGCGCCTGCTGCGGCGTTTGGGCTATCTGAAAATGGAGCAACTTACGCACAAAATGGATGGTGAGACGGCGACAGCTTTGGACGCGCATTTTGCTGCGGTGGGCCGACCTGTGTTCTCGGTGAATGCCAGTGTGGCAATCCGCTCACTCTTCGCCGAGGCGTGGAAGAAGGAAGGCTGGGGCACCGGCAATGTCGATGGCCAGGAACTGGTTGTCGACAAAGACAAGGTGCGCGTCGCCCAACAAATTCTGAAACGATTGGGCTATGAGCCGGGCCCGATGGACGGCGTGTTTGGGCCTGCAACTTTCGCTTCGATTGAATCCTTCCAGGAAGACGCGGGAATGAAAGTGCGCGGTCTGCTGACGCGCGACATGGAACACAATATCACACGCACGCTCAAGTTTGCGGACAACCCACCCAAGACAACCATCCACATGCTGAATTGGACGACCTATATCAACCCGGACACACTCGACAAGTTCGAAACCGAAACCGGCATCAGAGTTGCCTACGATACCTACACTGCCTCTTCCGAATCGAAGGACCTCCTTCTCGCCGGCAGCGAAAAATATGATGTCATCATTCAGACCGGATCGCAGATGCGGCTGGTGCTTGAAGGCAAGGACCCGGTTGTCAAACTGGACCGCACCAAGATTCCCAATTCAGCTGGTGTTGATCCCAAGGTGACTTCAGCCTCCGATGTTCTGGACCCCGGCGGATTGCACAGTCAGCCCTATATGTGGGGCACGATGGGCCTTGCGGTGAATGTCGATAAGGTCAAAGCCATCAGGCCAGACCTGAAGCTTGACAGCACTGCACTGGTGATGAACCCCGAGATCGCCGCCACGCTGGCGCAATGTGGCATATCGATGGTTGATGAGCCCGATGACGTGATGCCCACGCTCATCGCCTATCTCGGCGGCGACATCAAGAATATCGGCATCGCCGATATTGAGTCTGTGGATGCCGCATTCGGCAAAATAGCGCAGTATGTGAAACGTGTGCCTGATGAGGGCTGGGGCGAAAGCATGGTCTCCGGCAAATATTGCGTCAGCATCGGCTATCCGGGGGCCACATTCCGCGCGGCGGAAGAAGCCAAGAAAAAAGGCAACGGCCAGATCATTTACAGCGTTCCCCAGGAAGGCACCGAGATGTGGCTGGATTTCTTTGTCATCCCGACCCATGCGCAAAACAAAGACGCGGCTTACAAGCTGATCGACTTCATGCTGCGGCCCGATATCGCGGCGGCCAACACCAATTTTCTGCACTATGCCAACCCGGTGACAACCTCGGCACCTTTCATCACGCCCGCCATCCTCAAGGAAAAGGGCCTCTATCCACCGGCAGCCACATTGAAGAAGATTTCCGCCATTGCGCCTATTTCACCAGAGGAAGAAAAGCTGCTGCAGGCAACATGGGAGAAGCTGCCAAAGCAGTAGGGAGTTTATTGCAGGGATAAAGCAGGCTCGCGCTGTTGGTGGATGGCGCGAGCTAGATTGACGAGAAAGCCGCGTTGATTTCGATCAAGTGACTATCCGGGTCCATGATGTAAAGCTGGGAATACCCCGCCATGCTTTTGCGTTTGATAATCAGCCGTCTGTTATCAGTTTCATCCAGATTATCGCGGTAGCCGTGGCGGTTCAATTTGTCGATCAATGACTCGAAGTCCTTCACACGCATCGCAAAATGAACATCGTCCGTTCCGACAGTTTTCGTGCTGCGAAATGATCCCTCTGGATAATCGATCAAATGAATTTCAACGGAGCCCGCGTTGAGCCATGCTCCTCCTCGTGGGAACGCCGGACGGGCGATCTCTTTAAATCCGAGGACATCGACATAAAATGATTGCGCTTGGGAAAGATTTTTCGTCGTGAGCGAAACGTGGTGCAAGAATACATTGTTCATGCTTAGCGCCTCCAGCCAAGCTCGTTCTTACACCTGATCAGATCGGGCAGCAAACCGAATGGCACAGTCAATTTTACGTTGGCTCCAACTCTCCGGCCATGTCCTGCTTCTTTTCTGCCTCCGGTTTTTTGTCGGTGGCTGCGAAGACGGCGATGCCTGCGATAACCATGGCTGAGCCCAAGGCGTCATAGATCGTGAAATGCTCTCCCAGAATCCAGACAGCGAGCGAAATGGTGATGAGCGGCGAGATCGAGGCGATCATTGAGGTGGCCTGCGCCGAGATGCGTGAGAGGCCAGCGTTGACCATGAAGCTGGGCAGCACAGTTGCGAAGAACCCGCAGCCTGCGGCTAGCCAGTAAAAGCGCGTGGTGGCAGAGAAATCGAAACCGCGCGTGGTGATGATGTAATGCAGAATGCACGCGATTGCGGAACTTGAGAGCGCCACGCCCGTAAACAGCAGACTGCCCATCACCCCAATATAGCGTTTGGCAAAGAGTTGATAGATGGCAAAGGTCAAGGCGCAGCCCAGCACCAAGGCGGTGCCGATCACTGTGTTGCTGCCGCCTTCGGGCAAGGCTTTGAGGAAGACCACCAAAAGCCCGGCATAGGTGATCCCTGCCCCCAGCGCACCCAACCAAGTGATGCGACCTTTGAAGAACAGCCAGCCGATCACCATGACCATGACAGGATAGGTGAAAAGCACGAGACGTTCCAACTGGGCCGTGATGTAGACGAGGCCTTCGAAATCCAACAGTGCTGATAGGTAATAACCAAGAAAGCCTACCAAGACGGCACCGACCCACGCCGATGCCGGAGGCAAGGGTCTGCCTTCACGGCGCGATTTCAGCACCATATAAATGGCAACCGCAAGGAAGAAGGGCAGCGCTGTCACCATGCGCAGGGCCAGCATCAAGGCGGCATCCACCTTGTCCATATAGGCGAGCTTGATGAAAATGGCCTTGGTTGAAAAAAGTGCAGCACCTGCCGCCGCGTAGAAATAACCCAGAAATGTTTGCCGGTTCATGCGCCCTCTTTAAGGGGCAGCAAATGATTTGTCGCCTGCCCCTTGCCGTCTTGGCGCGCATGGGTAATCTGCGCTGATGCATGATCTCATTTTCAAACCTGCCCTTGAGCTTGGTCGCCTTTTGAAGGCGCGCAAAATTTCTGCCAAAGACCTGTTGCAAGCCTGCCTCGACCAGTGGACACGCCACAATGCGGCGGTCAATGCTGTGGTGGTGACAGATATACCCCGCGCCTTCAAAGCGGCGGAGGCAGCGGACCGGCGTTTGAAAAAGGGTGCCGCCCTCTCGCCCATCGACGGCGTTCCGATGACGGCCAAGGAAAGTTTTGATTGGGTGGGCACGCCCTCGACTTTTGGCGACCCGGCGCTGGCCCA
Organism: Hyphomicrobiales bacterium; assembly: GCA_043739165.1. Taxonomy (GTDB): domain Bacteria; phylum Pseudomonadota; class Alphaproteobacteria; order Rhizobiales; family Aestuariivirgaceae; genus Aestuariivirga. The sequence continues at coordinate 5,237 of JAYUEP010000191.1, read as the reverse complement.
CAATATCGCCAGCCGTGATGCTGATGCCATCGCACGGCTGACCTCTGCTGGTGCGGTGCTCTATGGCAAGACCAATGTGCCCCTGGATCTTTCCGATTGGCAAAGCTTCAACGCCATTTACGGCACGACCAACAACCCGTGGGATTTGACGCGGGCACCGGGCGGTTCGTCCGGTGGTGCTGCGGCGGCCTTGGCCACGGGCATGAGTGCCATCGAGATCGGCTCGGATATTGGCGCCTCTATCCGCAACCCAGCGCATTATTGCGGCATCTATGGGCACAAGCCAACCTATGGCCTTGTCTCCTACAAGGGCCATGCGGCACCCGGCGTGGTAACCATGGCGGATATTACCGTCGCAGGGCCGATGGCGCGCTCTGCCAAAGACCTTGCCGTGTTGCTGGGGCTCTTGGCGGGGCCTGCCATGCCAGATGCGCGGGGGTTGCAGGCGCATCTGCCGCGCGCGCCGCAGAAGACTCTCAAGGAATTTCGCGTGGCGGTGAAGTTGAACAGTGCCGTCAGCGATGTTGACCGCAAGGTTCAAGACAAGTTGGTGCAGCTGGGTGAGCGGCTCAGCAAGAAAGTGAAGAAGCTTTCATTCAACGCCCAGCCCGGCTTTTCGGACGAGGAAAATTATCAAATCTTCATCACGCTGCTGCGGGCTACTGCGGCGCGGCGTTTGACCGATGTGCAATATGACGAGGCGGTGGCCAAGGCCAAGGTGCTTTCAGACGAAGATCGCTCCTATGTCGCCATGATGACGCGCGCCTTTGCATTGTCACATCGTGATTGGCTGCGGGTGCATGAGCGGCGCAACCAATTGCGGCTGGTGTGGGAGGCATTCTTTAACGATTGGGATGTGTTGCTCTGCCCCACTGCGGCCTCGACGGCTTTCCCGCATGACCAAGTGGGCGAGCGTCATGAGCGCTTCATCACCGTCAACGGCAAAAAGGTTTCGACCATCGATCAGCGCTTCTGGGCGGGCTATTCGGGCGGTTACTATCTGCCCTCCACCGTGGCACCCTTGGGACTGGCCGAGGATGGCCTGCCCGTCGGCGTGCAAATCATCACGCGGGCCTATGATGACCTCAAAGCCATCCGCTTTGCGGAATTGCTGGAGAAGGAATTCGGCGGCTTCACCCCGCCGCCGGGCTATTGATCATCCGCTGGGCAGCTTCAAATCAAATCAGCGCCGGTGATTTCGCGGAACAGTTTCTGGCGTAACGCCCGGCCATAATCTTCAAAGTCATTGGCCTTCAATACAAAGGCCTGATCGCCGCCGGCCACATCGCTACGCATGTATTCCTCAAGATCGGAAACATCCTTGGTGATCGCGAGGCCATTGATTGTCGTGCCCAGTGCCACGGCTGCATCACGCGCCTGCGGCGCAGGCGGGCCTTCGTTGCAGGTGCCATCGGTGGAAATATCAATCACGTGGCGGAAGGCGGGCGGAGCCGTTTGCAACAGGCTTTGCGCGAACAGCAGGGCTGAGCCCGTCGCCGTGGTGCCACGCGGCACATCGCGCGGGGCGCGCAAGAAATAATTGCCCATGGTGATGGCATCTTCCGGCCCCGTCAGAAGTTGCCAGGGCGCCAGCACGAATTGGCTTTGCGGGTCAGACCAGAGAAAGGCGGAAACAGCAATGCGTTTGCGCGCGCCACGCGAAACCGCGTCGAGAATTTCTGGCGCACGAAAGGCCTGGCCCGTGCCTTGCATTTGTAGCTGATATTCAACCGCATCCACACTGTAAGAAACGTCAATCGCCAGAACCAGGGCCAAGTCCACCGCTGTGCTGGCAAATGCAGGTGACGCACCGCCTGCCAAAAGGCCCAAGACGGCGCGGCGACTCAGGGATGACAGTTGCATCGAAGGCACCTCAACCCATCTGGCTGTGAAATGATCGCCGCCGAGCGTTGGGACGGGGCGGTGGCGCTCAAGATCGTCAGGCCATTTTCAATCCGGCGATTTCACGGAAAAGCTTGAGGCGAATGGCTTGGGTATAGGCGTTGTAGTTATTGGCGGTGATGACAAAGCTGCCTTCGCCTCCCGTTACTTCGCGCTGCATGTAGTCCACGAGGTTCGGCTCATTGTCAGTGACGGCCAGCCCATTGATGGTGATGCCGCCTTGTACCAGTCGGTCCCGGACCGGAGACACGGGATCGCCCATGTTGGCATGGCCATTGGTTGAAACATCGACGACACGGCGCAATGCGGGCGGCGCATCCCGCATCAGCTTTTCGGCAAAGGCCAAGGCATTGCCCGTGGCGGTGCTGCTGGGATCGATCTTGCGCTGCGCCGACAGGATTTCTTCAGCCACCACCCTTGTTTCTCCGCCATCATGAAGAATGCGCCAGGGCACCACAATCTGCTGAGAGTCTGGACCGGACCACAGGAAAGCCGCAACAGCAATCACCCGATTGGGGCCGCGCTCAATGAGTTGCAGCAGGGCCGAATCAATCATCGCCTGCCCTGTCCCCCTCAGTTGCAGCCGATAATCATATTCATTGACACTGAGGGAGCAATCGATGGCCAGGATGAGCGACAGATCCAACTCTTCCGCTGCATGCGCCGGGGTGACCAGTGCTGCGGAGCCAAGCATGCCCAAGACACTGCGGCGAGAAAATCCTCGATGTGCCATGCCTATAGCATAGGCCGCTTGCCACCGCTTGCAAGAGGCGTAGTGCGCACTGCAACAAGGCCGGCTTGCGCTGGCGCAATATGCGGTGCAATATCACGCACATGACCCAACTTGTGGACCCCTTTGGCAGGCATGTATCTTACTTGCGCGTTTCAGTGACAGATCGCTGTGACTTCCGCTGTGTTTATTGCATGGCCGAGAATATGAGCTTTCTGCCCAAGGCGGATTTGCTGACGCTGGAAGAACTGGACCGGATGTGCTCGGCCTTCATCGCCCAAGGTGTGAGGAAGTTGCGCCTCACAGGTGGCGAGCCTTTGGTGCGTAAGGGCATCATGACTTTGGTAGAAAGCCTTTCGCGTCATTTGAATTCAGGTGCGTTGGAGGAATTGACCCTGACCACCAATGGCAGCCAGCTTGCCAAATATGCCAAGGATTTGGCCAAGCATGGCGTGAAGCGCATCAATGTTTCGGTGGATACACTGGATGAAACCAAATTCCGCGAGATCACGCGTTGGGGGGAACTGCCCAAAGTGCTGGATGGCATCAAGGCCGCGCAGGATGCAGGCCTTGCCGTCAAGCTCAATGCCGTAGCATTGAAGGGCGTGAATGAATTTGAAATTCCCGCCATGATCCATTGGGCCCATGAACGGCAGATGGATTTCACCTTGATCGAAACCATGCCACTCGGTGACATTGATGGTGACCGCACCGATCAATATCTGCCGCTCAGCCAAGTGCGCGCCACGTTGATGGACCAGTTCACGCTGGAAGATATCCCCTACAAAACCGGCGGGCCGGCGCGCTATGTACGTGTTGCAGAAACGGGTGGCCGCATTGGTTTCATCACGCCACTCACACATAATTTCTGCGAGAGCTGCAACCGCGTGCGCCTGACCTGCACAGGCACTTTGTACATGTGCCTGGGCCAGAATGATGCCGCAGATTTGCGCGCCCCGCTGCGGGCATCTGAAGGCGATGAATTGGTGACGAGGGCCATTCTTGAAGCGATTTCACGCAAGCCCAAGGGCCATGATTTCATCATCGACCGCACGCATAACAAACCCGCTGTAGCGCGGCACATGAGTGTCACTGGCGGGTGACAATTGATACAGGCAGGGCCAGATTTCCCCTCATTCTGGCTCTCATCTTCACGGCGCGACATCTCCATTGCTGTCGTCACCCCAGCGACGATTGGGGTGATGGATTGTGAATATGCATGGAGACAAAAATGGAAGCCCCCACTGAACGTACCCGTGTCAAGCGCTTGGCCAAGCGTGCGCATTATGACGTTGCCACTGTTCATGCCATTCTCGATGCGCAACCCTTCTGCACGGTGGGCTATGTTTTTGACGGCGCGCCTTACGTGACGCCCACCATGCAATGGCGCGAGGGTAGTCACATCTATTGGCACGGCTCATCAGCCAGCCGCATGCTGGAAGCGAGCGAGGGCGCGCAGGTCTGTGTGAACGTGACGCTTCATGACGGCATGGTCATGGCGCGTTCGGCTTTCAACCATTCGGTGAACTATCGTTCGGTGATGGCCTTTGGGCGGGCTTTCAAAGTTACAGATGCCGTCGAGAAAGAGCAGAAGATGAAGAATTTCGTCGATGCACTTTACCCCGGCAGGTGGGACATGCTGCGGTCGATGAGCAAGCAGGAATTCAAGGCCACGATGATCTTGGGGTTGGAACTGGATGAGGTCTCGGCCAAAGTGCGCACAGGTGGACCGGGCGACGACGACGAAGACTTCGCCCTGCCGATCTGGGCCGGGGTGATCCCCATGTCGGTTCAGATGGGCGCACCGACCGATTGCCCACGTCTGCCCGCCGGGCTGGTGCCGCCGGAGCATGTGAAGCGGTTCAGGTTTGGGTGAAGCCAAACACGCACCTGCTTTTTTGTTCGGCGCCCCATTAAGATCGTCATGCCAGCGAAGGCTGGCATCCCGCTTTGCGGCCACGGATTCTGTGCCCTAAGCTGGACCCCAGCCTTCGCTGGGGTGACGGTGTGGTGGTGGTTTGTCAAACGATAACGTTGCGCATTTAATCGTCTTCAACTTCGATCCGAGCAATCAGCCCGGCTGCAGTGAAAGTGATCCTCTGCCTGCCGCTGCGGTTGGATTTGGCAGATTTTAGGTGCCAGCGCGATTGCAGCGTGTGTTCATCCATCAGCCGCACATCCTCATCCTTGTTCACTTGATCCGTATGCTGACGAAAATAGGCGCGGAAGGCTGCCATGATGGTGGGGCGGCCCTTGAGTTCGCCGCCCACGCCGGGTGAGACATAGACTGCGTCTGCTGTAAACATCCGTTCCACCGCGTCCAGGTCATAGCGATTGAGCGCTGCGGTATAGGCCGCCAATTTTTCCTTCACCCAGCCAGCGCCCCGATGATCCGCACCCAGCTTTTGATGCCGCGTTCGAAGCTGTTCAGATTGTATTTCTCGTTGGGGCTGTGGATGGCATCATCATTCAGTGCAAAGCCCACCAAAACCGAATCCATGCCCAGAATATCCTTGAAGTGGCGCACGATGGGGATGGAGCCACCAGAGCCCATCAACACCGTCTCCCGGCCCCACTCGGCCTTGAGGGCGGCTGCGGACTTCTG
>JAYUEP010000190.1:0-10675 GCA_043739165.1 Hyphomicrobiales bacterium | reverse complement strand
GAAACTTGGCCTGGTTATTGATCTCGATACTTGCGTGGGCTGCCAGGCCTGCGCCACATCCTGCAAGGAGTGGAATGCCCAAGGCGACAGCGGGGCATTGACGGATACGGACCCGCAAGGGTCTGACATTTCCGGCCCGTGGCTCAACCGCATCCATGGCTATGAAGTGCATCAGCAAGGCCGCAGCGATAGCCGCGTGGTGAACTTCCCGCGCTCCTGCCTGCATTGCGAGCAACCAGCTTGTGTCACCGTCTGCCCCACGGGTGCATCCTACAAGCGCGCCTCAGACGGCATTGTTCTGGTCAACCCGGAAACCTGCATTGGATGCAAGCTGTGCTCTTGGGCTTGCCCCTATGGCGCGCGCGAATATGACTATACCCAAGGCGTGATGAAGAAATGCACGCTGTGTGTGGACCGCATCTACAACACAAACCTTGAACCGGAAGACCAAGTGCCAGCTTGCGTCAAAGCCTGCCCGACGGGTGCGCGGCATTTTGGCGATCTTGGCGACGAGACCTCTGCTGTTTCACAATTGGTGAAGGCGCGGGGCGGTTTCGATCTACTGCCGGAGATTGGCTACAAGCCCACCAACAAATATCTACCGCCCCGGGCGCGGCGCGAGTCCTATGCTGCGGGTGTTGCACCCTTGCCCAAAGGCGATGGCTCGGTGATGGAGAAACTGTTCTCTTGGGCCGACAAGCTGTTGAGTGCTGGAACTGCGACAGCTGCCGCCAATCCGGCAGATGAGTCTGGAAAGTTGGAGGGATGATGGAGTTTAAAATCGGGGCAAGCACCAAAAAATGAACCCGGCCTATTCAGTCATCTTCTTCACGACCGCGTCTGGCGCGGGCTATGGCTTGTTGGCGCTGACCGGATTGGTCGGCAATGCACATGGCCGGGCGTCTTCGCCGGGCTTTGCCTACACCACTTTGACAGTGGCGCTTGCACTCATCACCGCCGGACTTCTCTCCTCCACGGCGCATCTGGGGCGGCCTGAACGGGCTTGGCGGGCGTTTTCGCAGTGGCGCTCTAGCTGGCTCTCGCGTGAAGGCGTTGCTGCCGTGGTCACTTATCCCATTGCACTGGCTTTTGGTGCGGTTTGGTCTGGCCTCATTGATGCCCCGCAGTGGACCGGGCCGCTGGGTCTGCTCACGGCACTGATGTGCGCTGTCACGGTTTATTGCACGGGCATGATCTACCGCTCACTGAAAACCATTCCGGCCTGGAATAACAACTTCACTGTACCGGTCTATTTGGCTTTTGCCTTGGCATCCGGTTCGAGCCTCCTCTCTGTCATCAGCGTGATCTTCGGGCGCTTTCAGGCCGGGGCGGGGAACTTCCAGGCCTTGCTCACGATCATCCTGATCTTCAGCGTCATCCTGCTGAAGTTTCTCTATTGGCGGGCCTTGCGCCGCGCCAAGGGCCGCTACAGCATGGGGCAAGCCACAGGCCTTGGCGAGGGTGTGCGACAATGGGAAGTGCCCCACACGGCGCAAAACTTCATCATGAAGGAAATGGGCTATCAGGTGGCCCGCGCGCATGTGTTGCGCTTGCAGCGGATGACCATGCTCTTGCTCGACGCCGCCTTCATGCTGACCCTCTTCAGCCCCACGTGGCCATGGCTCGTGGTCATCGCCGCAGCCTGCCTGCTCATGGCGGCGTGGGTCGAACGTTGGCTGTTCTTTGCACAAGCGGAACATGTCTCCGCCCTTTTCTATGGCAAGGACCGCGTGTAAGGGAGGCCCGTGTTCGGCTTCTGACGACAGGGATGAGATGGTTCTCGCGCTTAAAGACAAATGGATCTGGGATTTTTGGCTGAAACAAAATGGGGCGGATTGGCACATCTATTTTCTGCAAGCCGATAACACGCTGCCAGACCCTGAGATGCGTCACCGCAATGTGACACAGGGCCATGCCGTTTCCCAAGACCTGAAGAACTGGACGCCGCTGGGCACGTGTTTTGCGCCATCGCCTGGCCCAGCATGGGATGATTGGACAACCTGGACAGGCTCGGTCATTCAGGGGCCTGATGGTCTGTGGCATTTGTTTTATACGGGCACGCAACATGCCCATGAAGGCCTGCACCAGCGCATTGGCCATGCGACTTCATCTGACATGCATTCATGGATGCGGGTGGGCAATAGTTTGGCGCTGGACCTCACCGGGCCCAACGCGAAATATTATGAAGAGTATACGCCCGGCCATTGGCCAGACCGTGCCATGCGCGACCCATGGGTGATGGCCAATCCGGAGGGTGCTGGCTGGCTGATGTATTTCACCGCGCGTGTGCCGGGGCGCAGCGAACCCAACGCGGGTGGGGCTGTTGGCTTTGCGACTTCAATGGATCTCACGCATTGGGAGTTGCAGAAGCCGACCTATGATGGCGGGGCTTTCGGGCAGCTCGAAGTGCCGCAGGTCTTCAAGTTCGGTGCCAAGTGGTACATGACTTTCTGCACGGCGGCGGAACATTGGTCTGAAGCGTACCACGCTTTCAATCCCCAAGTGCCGGTGACGGGCAATCATTATCTCATCGCCGATAGCCATCTGGGGCCTTGGACAATGCCGAAGCCGTTTCTCGATGGTTCACTGCCGTGCAAGCGTTATGCAGGCAAGATTGTGGAACTGGGCGGCAAGCTCTTCATCATGGGCTTTCTGTACTATGGCCGTGACGGCAAATTCATTGGCCAGGTGAGTGACCCGGTGCCCCTGCGTGTCGACAGCCATGGGCATCTTCACGTCGAGGAATAGACCCTGCGCAGCGTTCAACCCTGGGCGCGAACCCAGGCCATGCGGCTGGCAAAGTCCTTGTCGTTGAAGGCGAGCGATCCCATCACAATGGTTTCAGCGCCAGCCTTGCGCAAGAGCGGCACGGTGTGTTCGCGGATTCCGCCATCAGCTGCGAGCACAATGCGGTGAGCAAGTTTTGCCGCTGCGATCATGGCTTTGGATTCTTGCAAGCGCGTGGTGGCGGTTTCATCAAGACCTTGGCCTTTGATGCCGATGCGTGTGCCGAGCAACGTCAACATGCTGATGTGTGGCAGCAACGCTTTTGCCGCAGCAACAGGCGTGTGAAGTTGCAACACCACACCCGCCTTGAGGCCAAGTCCCGCGATCATCTTGAGTGCTTCGGCGCAATTGGTGTTTTCAGCGTGAACGCTGATCAAATCGGCGCCTGCTTCGGCGAATTGCGCGATCTGGCTTTCCAGCACCGCGTCATTCACCATCAAGTGAACATGAAAAGGCTTAGGCGAAATCTTGCGGCAGCGGGCCACGAGGTCGGGGAAAAACAAGAAGGCCGGCGAGAAATGCCCATCGGCCACATCGACATGGAAAATATCCGTTTGTGCCTCCACGCGGTGGATTTCTGTTTCCATGCGGGCCAGATCGGCGGACCACAAAGACATTTCCGCCATCAAGCGGTTTGCGGGCAGGGTTTCAATCCAATTGGCGGCGGGTTTCATCTGGGTGCTCATGTTAGCCTTCTACAAAAGTGTTCACGAGAAGCAAGCGTGCTTCACCGCAATTTACACATTTTCGTGGCTTGCGCGTGTTGGCCCGTGCCGCCATTATGTCGACATGGATTTGAATGTCTCGTGGGGGGCGGCGGCGATTGCTGGCGTATTCTCCTTTCTCAGCCCCTGTGTGTTGCCCTTGGTGCCGCCCTATCTGGTGTTCATCAGCGGGGTTTCGCTGGATGATTTGAAGAAGGGCCAAGGCAGCGCACGGCAAGTGATGCTGGCCGCGCTGGCCTTTGTGCTGGGCTTTACAACAGTGTTTGTGGGGCTGGGGGCGACGGCCTCTTACATCGGGCAAATCCTGCGTGATCAATTGCCCCTTCTGGCCAAGATCGCCGGGGTGTTCATCATCATCATGGGGTTGAATTTCCTTGGCGTGTTCAAGCTGGGCTTTCTCGCACAGGAAAAGCGCTATCAGCAGGAATCAAAGCCCGTGGGCCTCGCGGGTGCTTATGCCATCGGCCTTGCCTTTGCCTTTGGCTGGACGCCCTGTATTGGGCCGGTGTTGGGTGCGATCCTCTCCATTGCTGCCAGCACCGAGAGCGTTGCCAAAGGGGCCGAGCTTTTGGCAGTTTACTCGCTGGGCCTTGGCATACCGTTTCTGGTTGCGGCGGCAAGCATCAATGTCTTCATGCAGTTTTTTGCACGGTTCAAATCAAGGTTGGGGCAGGTTGAAAAAGCCATGGGCGCGCTGTTGGTTTTGACCGGTGTGATGTTCCTCACCGGGTGGATGCAGGTGATGGCATTCTGGCTGATCGAGAAGTTCCCAATCCTCTCATCCATTGGTTGATAAGTTGCGCAGGCTTCTGGCCAAGCGGCGGGCCGCGCGCTAGTTTTACACCATGGCGGGCGAGTTGTTCAAAAAGCTGGAAGGCGTGCAGGCTGTCGTGTTCGACGCTTACGGCACGCTGTTTGACGTGACCACACCCGTTTTCAAACAGGAGCAATCGCTGGGCGGCAAGGCCAAGGAAGTGGCCGCGATGTGGCGCGCGAAGCAATTGGAATATACTTGGGTGCGCAGCCTTGTGGGTGTGCATGCCGATTTCTGGCATGTGACGCGCGAGGCGCTGGATTATACGCTCGATCATTTCGCGATTTTCGAGGCGGGCCTTGCCGATGAAATGATGACAGGATATTTGAAGCTCGATGCTTTTGCCGATGTCGCGGCGGTTTTGCCCGCGCTCAAAGCCAAGGGCAAGCGGCTGGCAATCCTGTCCAACGGCAGCCCTTCTATGCTCGATGCGATCCTGCGCCATGCCGGGCTTGAGAAAAGCTTTGAGCAAGTGCTCTCGGTGGAAGAAGTGGGCATCTACAAACCCAGCCGTCGCGTTTACCGCCTCGCCATGCAGAAGTTGCAAATCGCCGACGCGCCTTCGATCTGTTTTATCTCGGCCAATGGCTGGGACGCGCAAGCCGCCGCACAGTTTGGGTTTCAAGCGGTGCGGATCAAAAGGGTTGCCGGGCCCGATGACAGACTGCCGGGGAAGCTGGCTGGCGTGGTGGAGAGCTTGGGGCAGGTGGTGGAGTTGGTGTGACAGCCATTGTCCTTCTCCCGAGGGGAGAAGGATGATAATAGGGCTCGGTTTTCATATGCGATGGCCATCCCCGGAAGGGGGCAAGGGACAATGGTCCGATGGTACAAAGGGTATGCAGAAAATGTCATCATCATCGACTACCACTAGGAAGTCAGAATTGCTGGCCATCCCAACGGTTGGCGAGATTTTGCTGGAAGAATTTTCGAAGCCGCTCGACCTTTCGCAGAATGCACTGGCCCGAGCCATTGCAGTTCCGCCGCGCCGGATTAATGAAATCGTCTTGGGCAAGCGCGGCGTGACCGCTGACACTGATTTGCGCCTCACACGCTATTTCCGCCTGTCGGAAGGTTATTTCCTGCGCCTGCAAATGGAACATGACATTCGCGTCGAGCGGCGCGTGTTGGGCAAGAAGCTGGATGCGATCAAGCCACGGGCGGCTTGAAGAAATCTAGGCGCAAGGTGAATATAGCTGCGCTGTCATCCACTTCTTGTCACGATTTCAAACACCCAAATTTGCCATAGATGATTTTCTTGGAGCCATTTCAACACGAATGATTAATTCGACATATTGCTGTGAGGTTGTAAGGTTCGATTGAAGGAGAGTTTCGGTTTCCACACCAAAACTCACGACTAATGCGTCATCTTCCAAAAGAACAAAAAATGGATCTTCGTCGTCTTGCGGCACCTCACCAACTGGTAGCTCTTGCTCGCTTGGAACTCTCAAACCATCGATAAGCAGTTTTATGCGGTTGTCTAAGTCCCCTCCGTTCCTAATCAAGTCGCCTGGCGCAGAAGGTCTCAAGAAAAGAATATCAAGCTTGGCAACCATATCCCAGTGGGACCTTGATGAGACGAGTGGAACGAAACGAAATTTACTCACATTCTTAGACAGTTGGATTTCGTTTTGATTGCCGTTGTACCGATCAACAAGATCGGCACGTCTCGATTTTAGAGGCTCAAGTTCCCAAAGGTTTTTGAGCTGGGGATGAATGTATCTTCTGATCGCCTGCTTGTCAGAACTAACGCCTCTGGTTGTCGCAAGAAGGTCGCCTTTGTAAGTCAGTATAAATTTCACTGCTGTGTTTCCGATGCACTTTTTTCGTTGCCCGAGATTGAGTTGATGCTCTGCCTACTACATTTCTTTTACCCGTAATCGTAACCCATCCACCCCCGTCACTTTCACCTGCGCACCCTTGGGCAAGTCTGGGCCTTCTACGTCCCAGATGCGGTCATCGACTTTGATTTTGCCTTTGCCCTCTACAATGGCTTTTTCGAGAAAATAGGTTTTGCCCACCAGCGCTTCGTGGCGCTGGTTGAGATGGGGCTGGTCTGACTTTGCCGCCCAGGATTTGCTGACGATGCGCCAAGAGGCGGCCACTGAGGCCGCAGCCAAGATGGCAAAAATGATGACTTCTGTGGTCCATTCAAAGTGGAAGATCATTTGCACGATGGCTGTCAGCGCAGCTGCGATGGCCAGCCAGATCATGAAGAAGCCGGGCATCATCATTTCCGCCAGCAGTAAAAGCCCGGCGACAATCCACCAGAAGTAGGTGCCGAGTTCAGGGAAGAGGGTAGTCATTCTTATTCTCCTATGCTCTTCATCCGTCATGCCAGCAAAGGCTGGCATCCAGCTTCTTTCTCCAATCACAGTGCAAGAAGCCTGGCCCCAGCGTTCGCTGGGGTGACGTTGCAATCCTATGCGCGTGGAACGCTAGGCTTCTTGGCCGCGCTTACTGCCGCCTGTCCCGTCGGTCCGCTGCCAAACGCTTCCTTGGCGATTTCGGCGATGCCACCGATCGAACCCAGGATGGACGTGGCATCCAGTGGCAGCATCAGGATTTTCTGGTTGGGTGATTGGGCCAGGCTTTCCAGCGCCTTCACATAATTGTTGGCGACGAAGTAGTTGATGGCCTGCACATTACCCTTGGAGATGGCGTCACTCACCATCTGCGTGGCCTTGGCTTCGGCTTCGGCAGAACGTTCGCGTGCTTCGGCATCGCGGAAGGCAGCTTCCTTGCGGCCTTCGGCTTCGAGCATGATCGATTGCTTGCCGCCTTCGGCTTTCAAAATGGCGGCGGCGCGTTGGCCTTCGGCTTCCAGAATGGCGGCGCGCTTGTCACGCTCGGCCTTCATCTGGCGGCCCATGCTTTCAATGAGGTCGCGTGGCGGGCTGATATCCTTGATTTCGATGCGGGTGGTTTTGACACCCCAGCCGATGGTGGCTTGATCGACTGTGCCCAAGAGCTTCTGGTTGATCTCGTCACGCTGCGAGAGAAGGTGATCGAGTTCCATCGAGCCCATCACGGTTCTGATCTGCGTCATCACCATGTTGAGAATGGCGTTTTCGAGATTGTTCACTTCATAGGAGGCCTTGGCGGCGTCCATCACCTGATAGAAGGCCACGCCGTCCACCGTCACCATGGCGTTGTCGCGGGTGATCACTTCTTGCGAGGGCACGGGAAGCACACGTTCCATCATATTCTGCTTGTAGCCGATGCGGTCAATGAAAGGTGTAATCAGGCCAAGGCCGGGAAACAGTGTCCGGGTATATTTGCCGAAACGCTCCACGGTATAGTTATAACCTTGCGGCACCATGCGGATGGCGCGCAGCAGATAGAACACCACCACTGCCAGAAAAACGAGAACGAAAACACCAGCACCTTGGAACATGTTTCAACTCCTTTTCAGGGATCAATATGGGAACAGGTTATGTCAGATTCAAGGCAAATAGGATTTTATTTCAACCAGCCCTGAAGTTCTTGCTTAACAATCCGTTTCAGCATGGCAATGGAATTCGGGCTGTCGTTCAAGCACGGCACAACAGAGAAATTCTGGCCGCCGTGCTCTTGGAAAGTTTCTTTGAGGCCGATGGCCAGTTCTTCCAGCGTTTCAACACAGTCTGATGAAAAGCCCGGCGAAATCATCAGGAGGTTTTTCACCCCCTGCTTGGGCAGTTCTTCCACCGTGTCCTGCGCATAGGGTTTGAGCCATTCGGCCTTGCCGAAGCGGGATTGGAAAACGATCTGGGCGAAGTCCTTAGAGAGGCCCAGTTTCTCGCGCACAAGTCGCGCCGTCTTCTGGCAGTGGCAGTGATAGGGATCGCCCTTGTCGAGATATTCGCGGGGCAACCCATGAAAGGCGATCAAAATGCGGTCTGGCTTCCACTTGAGGCCAGCCATGTGGGTTTTGAGCGAGGCAGCAATGGCATCGATATAGGCCGGGCTGTCAAAATAGGGCGGCACCGTGCGAATGGCAGGCTGCCAGCGCATGGCTTGCAGGGTTTCATAAGCGCTGTCCAAAGCGGTCGCAGTCGTCGCCGCAGAATATTGCGGATAGAGCGGGAAGAGCACGATCTTGTCGCAGCCTTGCTGCTTCAGCGCGTTCAATCGCTCGGCAATCGAGGGCTTGCCGTAACGCATGGCCCAATCCACCTCCAGATTGTCGCCAGCCCCCAAAGCCGCGCTCAGCTTCTCGCTTTGCGCGCGGGTGAAAGTTTTCAGCGGGCTTTCATTCTTCTCGCGGTTCCAGATTTTCTCATAGGCATGGCCGGATTTCTTCGGCCTGATGTTGAGAATGACGCCGTTGAGCACAAACCACCAGAGCACCGGATTAATTTCGATCACACGGCGGTCGCTCAGGAATTCCTTGAGATAGGTCCGCATGGAGCGGACATCAGTAGCTTCTGGCGTGCCCAGATTGATGATCAGCAGGCCAGTCTTGGATTTTGGAATGGGTGGATGGCCAGGGGGCAGTTCGGACATGACAGGAACCTCTTTGGGCAATGGGCGCGCAGCGGACCTAGACGATATGAGCGGTTCTGCGCAAATGTGTAAACTAGCGGGGAAAGCTGATTCGAAGCAAAGCCTATGGGGACGCAACACTATTTCTGAGATGGGGTCGATATTTCGTGGCCTGAAGCTGGTCATTCGGGACTTGATGTCAGACAATGAGACTGACCAGGTTTCCTACCAGATTGAGGAAACACGCAGCACGCTTCCGGTATTGGCGGGGTTTCATTTCTTCGCCGCGATGGATCTGGTTTTCCTGTGCAAGGGACTTGTGCCAAACCTGCTGCTGCTGATCTGGAGCGCGGCGAGCCTTGGCCTGCTGCTCGGACTGATCAGTGCCTATCACGCTTTGGGCCGGGCTGGTGCCCTTGGCAAGCGGGTGCGCATGACTTTGCGCGTCGGTCCGATTTTGGTTCTGGGCATTGATTTGATCTGGGGGGTCGCCGCGCTTTCCTTCTCGCGCTATGCGCCCGCATCAATCAGTGGGTTGATTGATGTGCTGGCCTTCACTGTCGATATCATCGGATTGCTGTGCACTTTCCGCTTGCCGATCATGGCGCTTGAGTTTGTCTTGGCACCCATCGTGGTTCTCGCGCTGCGGGCGATTTGGGCTGATGAGCAAAATCTGTTGATGGGGGCCTCCGTATTCACCTTCTCCCTGATTGCGGCGGTGACGGCTTTGGTGACCTTGAACATCAGTTTCCGGCGGCGCATCAACTTGGAAGGCCAGCTCAAACGCGATGGCGAAGTCATTCAGCTGTTGTTGAATGATCTCGGCTCAGACATCCGCGACTGGCTTTGGGAAACCGATGCGGAAGGCCGGCTGATTTATCATTCGCCGCAATTGGTGAAAATCTTGGGTGGGCCGACAGCAGCACTGACTGGCAGCGCCTTTGTGCAGGAATTCTTTGGCAGCCATGACCCAGCGCTTGCGGCCAAGCTTTCAACAGGCGAGATTTTGAAAGACGAGCTGTTGACGACAAAGATCAATGGCGATGAAAAATATTGGTCGGTCTCGGCAAAACCATTGACGCTCGAGGGCGGTGCGTTTGGTGGTTATCGCGGTGTGGCGCGCGATATCACGACACAGCGGCGGCAGGAAAATCTGATTGCCCGGGCGCGTGACGAGGCCGAGCAGGCGAATGAAGCGAAGTCACAGTTCTTGGGTGTGATCAGCCATGAGCTGCGTACGCCAATCAACGCCATTGTGGGGTTCAGTGAAGTGTTGAGTGCGGGGCAGGGTGAGAACCTGTCGCTCTCGGCGCGGCGTGAATATCTCGGCACGATCCTTGAAAGTGCCAAGCATTTGCAGGGCCTCATCAATGATGTTCTGGAGGCGACAAGGATTGAACGTGGAACGCTGGTGCTTGATGAACAGCCAACTGATGCGGCGGAGCTGGTGGAAATCACCGTCAAGATTGTGCGCGACCATGCCACCAGTGCCCGCATTTCAATCGTGGCACGTGTCATCGATGATGTCGTGGTGATTGGGGACATGACGCGGCTCAAGCAGGTAATCCTGAATGTCTTGACCAATGCCATCAAGTTTTCGCCGGAAGGCGGCGTGGTGAATGTCGATATGCTGCGCAATCCAAAGGGTGATCTGGTGATCGTGGTGCGTGATGCCGGCATTGGCATATCAGTGGAAGATGCCAAGCGGGTGTTTGAGCCTTTTGTTCAGGTCGAGAATGGCCCCAACCGGCGCTTTGGCGGCATGGGCCTGGGCCTTGCCATTGCACGGCGCATCGCACGGATGCACAGCGGCGATCTTGAGCTCAACGGTGAGACAGGTGTGGGCACAGAGGCGCGGTTGACCTTGCCTGCCGCACGGGTGAGC
>JAYUEP010000189.1:0-10677 GCA_043739165.1 Hyphomicrobiales bacterium | reverse complement strand
GGCTGCGCCACCCATAACTACGCGCAGCGCATGCTTCGCGGCTTTGCTGGCGCAAAGCACCGCGGCAAGAAGGGGTGTTGGAAATTCGATCTGCCAGTTGATTCGTTCATTTGATTTGATTAAATGCACTGGCACCGTAATCTTATCACCGTAATCCACCGTAATCCTTTCACCGTAATCCCCACTGTCACCGTAATCCCAAGATGCTCGTTTGGTATGAGACCTACGATCCCGTCACGGATGCCATTCAGCGCGAGTCTAATATCAAGCACTGGCCGCGGCGGTGGAAGCTCGCCTTGATCGAGAAAAAAATCCGGATTGGAATGATCTCTACGAAACGCTTGGGTAGGACTTTCAATGGGTGTGCTCGACACGTTCAACCACAGACGGCCCAACATTCGACTGGCGTTAAGACTGGGTCTGTTGGGTCAAGCCCACCGATGGAGAGAGGTAGGGTGCCTGCGCGGGGTGATGGTTGGCCATGTGCAGGCCCGTCACCCTCCCATCCACCTTCTCCAAGGGACCTTGGTGGACGAGTCCTTCCCTCTTCCCGGAGGGGAGAAGGGACGCTTTGCGGCATCGAGTCATCCAATTCCCGGGCTTGATTCACATCAAGGTGCCTCCAACTTTTTAAGTGCAGAATGCACGCAAATGATGGAGGGTTTCATGGCTTACAAGACCATTCTTCTTTGCCTCAATGAAATTGCGCGGCTGCCCGCGTTGATTGAGGCGGCTGAGCAGTTGGGCAGCAAATTCAAGGCGCATATCGCGGGGCTTTATGTGATCCCCGCCGTGCAAGTCTATCCGTCCAGCGGCTATGGCACGGCGCCGGATTATTTCGATGGTAACCGGATTTATTTCCAGAACCACCGGGCTAAAGTGGTCGAGGCCTTCGAGAGCGCGATGAAACGGGCCGGACTGTCGTTCGACTTGCATGTGGTGGATTCGGGCTATGCCAATATTGGCGATGAAGTGGTGGATCAGGCGCGCGCCGCCGACCTGGTGGTGCTCTCCAACATCGACCGCGAGGGATCGGAGGGCGTTGAGTCAGACTTTGTCGAGCGCTTTGTGATCGCCGCCGGGCGGCCCGTGTTGGTTTTGCCCTATACGGGCAAGATTGATTTGAAGGGCGAGCAGGTTTTGGTTGGCTGGAGCGATGCGCGTGAATCCTCACGCGCGGTGTTTGATGCCTTGCCTTTTCTGGTGAAGGCCAAGCAGGTGCGGTTGGTGAGTGTGGATGTCGCCCCGCGCGGCACGCTGCCCGCCGCAGGCATGGCCGAGGCTTTGGACCGCCACGGCATCAAGACTGTCATCACCGATGTGACCTCAGACGGGATGAGCGTGGGCGAGACCTTGCTGCGCGCCGCCAAGGATCATGGCGCGGGACTGGTGGTTTTGGGTGCCTATGGCCACAGCCGTTTTGCCGAAATGGTGTTTGGCGGGGTGACGCGCCATGTGTTGCGCCATCTCGATATCCCGGTGTTGATGTCGCACTGAAGGCGGTTGGTTGGTTCAGGCCCGCAATGTCAGTTGCACGGCTTCGAGCCCAAGGGCTGCGATGGCAGCGGAGACGATGCCATTCTTGTCGAGGCCTGCCTTGGCATACATGATTTCAGGCTTGGCCTGTTCGGTGAATTCATCGGGCAGAGTCAGCGTGCGGATTTTCAGGCCGCGATCGAGCAGGCCCAGCTTGGCAAGGGCGTGCAGCACCTGTGCGCCAAAGCCGCCCGTTGCCCCTTCTTCCACGGTGATCAAGACTTCATGATGGCTGGCGAGCTGGCGGATCAGATCCATATCCAGCGGCTTGGCAAAGCGGGCATCGGCCACGCTGGTTGAAAAGCCCCGGACGTCCAATTCATCGGCGGCGGCCAGCGCTTCATGCAGCCTCGTGCCGAAAGAGAGGAGGGCGATGCGGCTGCCCTGCTTGACGATGCGGCCCTTGCCGATCTCCAGAAAGCTGCCCCGCTCAGGCAATTCAACGCCGATGCCATCGCCGCGCGGATAGCGAAAGGAGATTGGGCCTTCATCATAGTCCGCTGCTGTGCGTACCATGTGTTTGAGTTCGGCCTCATCGGCGGCGGCCATCACCACAAAGCCCGGCAGGTTGGCGAGATAGCCCACATCAAATGCACCACAGTGGGTGGGGCCATCAGCCCCCACATAGCCTGCCCGGTCAATCGGGAAACGCACCGGCAGGTTCTGGATCGCCACATCATGCACCACCTGGTCATAGGCGCGTTGCAGAAAGGTCGAATAAATCGCGGCGAAGGGCTTCAGGCCCTCAGTGGCCAGGCCTGCAGCAAAGGTGACTGCATGTTGTTCGGCGATCCCCACATCAAAGCAGCGCGCGGGGAAGGCTTCCGCAAAGAGATCAAGCCCTGTTCCTGAAGGCATGGCGGCGGTGATGGCCACAATCCGCTCATCAAGTTCTGCCTCTTGCACGAGGGCCTTGCCGAACACTTTGGTATAGGCCGGGGTGTTGGAGGGGGGCTTCGCCTGTTCGCCAGTGATCACATTGAATTTGTTCACACCGTGGTATTTGTCGGTGGCGGCTTCGGCGGGCGGATAGCCCTTGCCCTTGCGCGTCACTACATGGATGAGAACCGGGCCTTGCGCATTGTCGCGCACATTGCGCAGCACGGGCAGCAGGGCCGCAAAATCGTGCCCATCAATGGGGCCGATGTGATAAAAGCCAAGCTCCTCAAACATGGTGCCGCCAGTCATGAAGCCGCGCGCATGTTCAACCGCGCGTTTGATCGCCGCATCAGCCTTGGGCCCCAAAGAGGCAGCCAGTTTCTTGCCGACGCTGCGGGCACCGAAATAGGTTTTGCCGGTGGCGAGTTTGGCGAGATAGGTGCTCATCGCCCCTGACGGCGGGGCGATCGACATGTCATTGTCGTTGAGGATGACAACCATGCGGGAACCCAAGGCCCCCGCGTTGTTCAAGGCCTCAAAGGCCATGCCTGCCGACATGGCACCATCACCGATCACTGCGATGACACTGCGTTTTTCATGCTTCAGATCACGGGCCACGGCCATGCCGAGGGCGGCGGAAATCGAGGTGGAGGAATGGGCCGCACCAAAGGGATCATATTGGCTTTCGGCGCGGCGGGTGAAGCCGGAAATGCCGCCCTCCTGACGCAGGGTGCCGAAGCGCTCGCGCCTGCCGGTCAGAAGCTTGTGCGGATAGGCCTGATGGCCCACATCCCAGATCAACCTGTCGTCCGGTGTGTTGAAAACATGATGGATGGCGATGGTCAACTCGACCACGCCGAGGCCAGCGCCCAGGTGCCCGCCAGTGCGCGACACTTGCTCAATCATATCGGCGCGCAATTCGGCGGCAAGTTGCGGAAGTTTGGCGTCTTCAAGGCGGCGAAGGTCGGCTGGCTTTTGGATGGTGTCAAGAAGAGGTGTGGTGGGCAAGGTTGATCTCCGGCAGGTTGTCTAACATGAGACGGCCATTGCGGCAAAGGCAAGGTCGCGGTCGGTTGGCCCTTCCCAGCGCGAAATAAAATTGCTTAAAGCCCCCCCATGGACCGCAGCGGCAAACCCGATACGATTGATTGGAAAATCCTGAAAGAACTTCAGCGCGAGGGGCGCATTTCCAATGTGGAGCTGGCTTCGCGGGTGGGCCTGTCGCCACCGCCGACGTTGCGGCGGGTGCAGGCGCTGGAGGCCGAAGGGCTGATCACCGGATACCGGGCGCAGCTGGCGGGCGAAAAGCTGGGTTATGGCGCGCAGGTGATTGCTTTGGTCGGCCTCAAAAGCCAGGCAGAGCATGAGATGCGCGAATTTGAGCGGCGCGTTTCGGGCTGGCCCATTGTGCGTGAATGCTATGCGGTTTCGGGCGTTGCTGACTTCATGTTGAAATGCGCCGGCCGCGATGTGCAATCCATTCAAAGCTTCATCATGGGGGCACTGGCCAAGGCGCCCAATGTGGAAAGTGTGAAGACCTCGCTTATTCTCCATGTGGCCAAGGACGAGCCGGAGGTTCCGCTGCTGTGAGAGACACGTTTGTGAATGAGGCGCATTGGCCTTCGCTGATTGCTTCTGCCGTGGCCGCTGTTGTGGTGGGCTTCGCCTCAACGATCCTGGTGATCATGCAGGCAGCGGTGGCGGTGGGGGCCAATGAAGCACAGCAAGCTTCATGGGCGGCGATGTTGTGCTTTGTGATGGGCGGGCTGACGCTGCTGCTTTCCTGGCGGCACCGGATTCCGATGATCATCGCCTGGTCCACGCCGGGGGCGGCGCTGCTGGCGACCAGTGTGGTGAGCGTGTCCTATCCTGAGGCGCTGGGTGCTTTTGCCGTGGCGGGGGTGTTGATGGTGGCGACGGGCTTGCTCAAGCCCTTGGCGAACGCGATTGAACATATGCCGCCCGCCATTGCCTCTGCCATGCTTGCAGGCGTGTTGGTGGCCTATGTTTTGAAAGTGCCTACGGCGGCGCTGACCTTGCCATGGATTGTGGTGCCGCTGGTTCTGGCCTTCTTTGCGATGCGGTTATGGAAGCCGTTTTATGCCGTGCCTGTTGTGGTGGCGCTGGGGCTGGTCTTGGCCGCAGTATCCGGCGTGATGAAGCTTGATGGCTTTGCACCATCATTGACCTTGCTCACATTCGACATGCCAAAGTTTTCGGGCGCTGCGGTGATCAGCCTTGGCCTGCCGCTTTATTTGGTCACCATGGCGTCGCAGAACCTGCCGGGCTTTGCGGTGTTGCGCGCTTCTGGCTATCAGCCACCGGTGACTTCTGCCTTGGTGACAACAGGTGTGGCTTCGGCTTTGATGTCACCCTTTGCGGGGCCGCAGGTGAACATGGCGGCCATCACGGCTTCGCTGTGCACGGGGCCGGATGCGCACCCCGATGCAGCGCAGCGCTGGAAAGTTTCGATCCCCTATGTCGTGCTTTATGTGATCGTGGGCCTTGCAGCTTCGGCCTTTGTGAAGTTGCTCGGCGCGTTGCCGCATGATCTGGTTTTGGCAATCGCTGGCCTGGCGCTGTTCGGCCCCTTGATGGGGGCGATGAGCGCGATGATGAAGGAGGCACGCGACATTGATGCAGCATTAGTCACCTTCCTCGTCACCGCCTCCGGCTTTTCACTTTATGGGATTGGGGCGGCCTTTTGGGGATTGGTGGCGGGGCTTTTGTTGTGGGGTGTGAAGAAATTGGTGGTGCGCAGATGAAATCATCCGATGTTGAAATTCTGGTGATCGCTGGCCACACCGGGGCGGGGGACGCACATTGGCAGCGCCGCTTGATTGCCAAACTCTCTTCGGCGCGCTTGGTGGAACAGGAAGACTGGCTTTATGGATCGCTGACCAAAGCGGTTACGGCTTTGGTGGAAGCTGTGGCAGCGGCGTCCAAACCTGTGGTGTTTGTGGCGCATTCGGCGGGCTGCATCTTGATCGCCCATGCGGTGGCGGAGCTTGGCGCGCGGGGTTTGATTGACAAAGTGAAGGGCGGGTTTTTGGTGACGCCGACGAGCGTTGAAAAAATGCACGAGCTTCATGGCATTGATGCGGCATTTGCAAATGTGCCGCGGGCACCCTTGCCCTTTCCCACCAGCTTGGTGGCCAGCAGCAACGACCCTTATAGCACGATGGAACAATCGGCCGATCTCGCATTGGCCTGGGGTTCCAAGCTGATCGAAGCGGGCGCACAGGGCCATATCAACAGCGACTCCGGCCATGGGCCTTGGCCCGAGGGGATGATGAGCTTTGCGGGGTTTTTATCGCGGTTGGCGTGAGGGGGAGGCAGATAGTTATTGTGTGTATACAATCCTATTTAACGCACTGGACTGTACCCCTTGAATGAGACACGGTCATTTCGGTTACAATGGTTTTCAGGGTTAGGTTCAGTGATTTATTGAATTGATCTTGCATAATGTGCTGGCGTTGCACCTGTGAGTTGTTTGAAGCGCTTGGTGAAGTTCGCTTGATCTGCAAAACCCACTTCCAATGCGACCTGGGCCACAGGCGTTTGCAGCCGCAAGAGGTGACGTGACTTCGCAATGCGGATTTGTGTGAGATAGGCATAAGGCGTCAATCCGACGTGCTTCTGGAAAAGCCTGATGAGATGGCAGAGGCTAACCCCAGAGGCCACCGATGCGGCTTCAAGGCTGACGCTCACGCAAGCATGGGCCTGCAAGAAATCCATGGCAAGTTTCACTGCCTTCGGGCAACTGGCCTCAGAGCGTGCGCGTGCTTCGTTCCCGTAACGCGTAAACAACATCGAGATGCCCAGGCTCATCGCTTCTTCTGCTCCTGCGCGGTCATCGCCCGTCATCGTCAGCTTGTGTGCGGCGGAAAGGTATCGCCAAATCTCTTTGTCATTGATCACCGGTTGCTTGACCAGCAGGCAATCATCGTCATGCAGGGTCAATATCCTGGCCGTAGCGGCTTTTGGCAAATAGAGAGCCGCATAGATCAATTCTGGACCATGCTCACGCTCGCCTGTGTGCATTTCACCCGGATTGATCACCGATAAAATTCCTGGCGCGGCGTAATGAGTGGTCCGACCTTTGCGAAACGATTTCACACCGGCGTGGATCATGCCGATCATCAACTCATCATGTGAATGCGGTGCGAAACTGTGCCGAACAAACCGTGCGGACATCAAATCGATTCCGCCAAACATCGGCGTTTTACGGAATGTCGCTCTATCACGAGGGCTTTCGAATAGCTGTTCAGGCATTTTCAAAACATCAAGAATTGACAAGAACCTTAGTTCGGCTTGTGGCTATTGTAAACCAAAGGCGGCCCCGGCGAGACTGAGGCACGGCATTTGGCCTGATAAAGGAACACGATATTGACGAGTACATCTAACTGGAAGGGCCGCTTTCCGCGCAATGATATTATCTCGCTTCTCGACATCAATCGTCGCTTCAACTTAGCCGAAAGCACGGCGCAGGATTTGAGCTTTGCGCAAGTGATGGCTTTTGCGGGGGGACCGGAGGCTCTGGGGGATCTCAAGATGGGCTATGGCTCCTCGGCTGGGCTTCCACGCCTTCGCACCGCCGTGGCGGCCCTTGCGGGTGTTGATCCAAATGAAGTGATTGCCACGCAAGGCACGGCCCTTGGTTTGTTCATGCTGGCCTTTGAGCTTTGCGGGCAGGGCGACGAGGCTGTTGTTGTCACGCCTTGCTTTCCCCTGTCGCGCGATGCGCTGGCTGCAACGGGGGTGACGTTGCGCGAATGCCGCCTGTCGTTTGATCAAGGCTTTAAACTCACCGCCGATCTTCTGGCCCCCTTGCTCAATGAACGCACGAAGCTTGTGAGCATTGCCAGCCCGCAAAACCCGAGTGGTGCGCGCATAGCGCTGGCGGAGACCAAAGTGATTTTGGAGCTTATGCATAAAATGGCCCCGGCCGCACGGCTGTTCGTTGACGAGACTTACCGCGATGCGACCTATGGCGACGAACGCCCCCCACTCAGTGCTGCCACTCTCGACAACGAGATCATCACTGGGGGGTCTGTTTCGAAGGCGCATGGCGCACCCGGGCTTCGTGTGGGTTGGCTGACGGTGCGTGACCCTGAACTTCGCGAGCGTTTAACCGTCGCAAAAATGAATATGGTCATTTCAGGTTCGCCACTCAACGAAACCCTTGCCGCAGCCATTCTTGAGAACCGCGAGAAGATCTTGAACGATCGGCGTGTATTGTTGGCGAATGGTTTGTCGCTGGTTGCCGCATGGGTAGAAGCCCAAAAGAATTACATTGATTGGGTGAGGCCCGATGGCGGCGCACTGTGCTGCCTGCGATTGAAGCCCTCAGTATTCGATAATGCTGGCGTTGAACGTTTCTGGGCCGCACTTCCTGAAGTGGAACTCCAGATTGGTGATGGCACGTGGTTTGGCGAGTCTTCCCGTTGTCTGCGTTTGGGCTTTGGCTATCTGCCGCTTGATGTTCTGCCTGCGGCTCTTGATGCGCTGGGCAAAGCGCTCTTGCGCGCGCGGGGATGAGCCATGACGAAAAGATCATATAAAGTTGTTGATGTCTTTACCCGCAAACCATTGCTGGGCAATCCTGTGGCTGTGGTGTTAGACTCTGAAGGCCTTGATACAGCAGCGATGCAAAAAATCGCCAACTGGACCAACCTTTCCGAAACGACGTTCGTTCTCCCGCCCACAACATCCAAGGCTGATTATCGGTTGCGGATTTTCACACCACGCAGCGAGCTTCCTTTTGCCGGTCATCCGACACTTGGCAGTGCCCATGCTTTGTTGGAGGCCGGGCGGCTCGCGCTCCGCCCAAGCGGTCGATTGGTTCAGGAAAGCGGTATTGGCCTGGTCGAATTGACCATTGATGTGGCGGGGGAAAATCGCAAACTTGCCCTTGCTTTGCCGCCCGCAAAAATGACCGATTTAACCGCCGCGGACACAGCGGAATTGCAACAGATTATGAAATGCCCGATTGCCGACAAAGTGGCACCTGCCATTGTGGATATTGGCCCGAAATGGATTGTCACGCATTTTATAGACGCCAAATCTGTTTTGAATTTGCGGCCAGATTTTGCAAGGTTGGCGGCGTTTGAACGCAGCCACGGCGTTACCGGCGTGATCGCTTTCGGCAATCACGCAAGTGGAGAAGCGGCCATTGAGGTGCGCGCTTTTGCGCCTTCCTGTGGCGTTGAAGAAGACCCCGTGTGTGGCAGTGGCAATGGCAGTGCGGCTGTTTTCCAGTGGCAGCGCGGCCTGTTGCCGCCCGGCGGCAAAAATTACATCGCCGCCCAAGGGCAATGCGTGGGCCGCGCTGGCCGCATAGAGGTAGAAGTTGACGCGCAGGGAAAGGTTAGCATCGGCGGGGGGTGTGTTACCTGTGTTGACGGCTCACTCACGATCTAAGCTCCGTCTCCACAGATCCGCTCTGTCGCCAAAAGCAAACTGGCGGATTGCGGTGTTAAGATTACGCTGACAGTGGATTCAATTTGATCCACAGTCGCGTTCTCTTACTTCCACGCCACTTTCTTGATCTCGTAGCTGCGGCCGCCGCCGGGGGTGTTCACTTCTACTGTGTCACCCTGCTTTTTGCCGATCAGGGCTCTCGCGATGGGGGACGAGATGGAGATGCGGCCCTTTTTCACGTCGGCCTCGAAATCCCCCACGATCTGGTATTTGACTTCGGCCTCATTGTCCTCATCGATCAGAACGAGTTTGGCGCCGAATTTCACCGTGTCTCCGGACAGCTTCGTCGGGTCGATCACCTCGGCGCGGGAGAGCTTGTCTTCCATTTCTTGGATGCGAGTTTCGTTCCAGCCTTGGGCTTCCTTGGCGGCGTGATACTCGGCATTTTCCGACAGATCACCATGGGCGCGCGCTTCTTCGATGGCGCGGATGATGCGCGGGCGCTCTTCCTGCTTCATGACGCGCACTTCTTCCTGCATGATAACGAAGCCTTCATGCGTCATCGGAACTTTTTCGACCATCGTCCTAACCCTTATCGCGCAATACTTGGCTGTAGCCCGTGGGAGCCTGCAACCTTGAGTTTGAAAGTAAATCAGCCCGGCTGGGGATCGCTCCGCGCCGGGCATTGCTTAATGTGGACCAGAATGGCTGATTTTGCAAGAGTCAGGGCGAGGTGTTGCAAATCGGCCTTGGAGGGCTGAGTCTGGTGGTTGAGATGGGCAACAGGGCCTACAAGATAAGGATTATGACATGGCAGGCAGGTTGAATGGAAAAGTGGCGCTGATTTCGGGCGGGGCCACGGGCATGGGTGGCGCGGCGTCCCGGCTGTTTGCAGCAGAAGGGGCCATTGTCGGAATTGTGGACCGCAACGCCGAGGCAGGGCAGGCGCTGGTGGCGGAAATTGTGAAAGCGGGCGGCCACGCGGTTTTTGCCAAGGCGGATGTTTCCAAGTCCGATGAGATTTCTGCAGCTGTGAAAATTGTGAACGAAGCTTTCGGACCGATCCGGGTTTTATTCAATCATGCGGGCACGATTGTGATCAAGCCGTTTTTGGAAACGAGCGATGATGATTACGATTGGCTGATGGATATCAATGTCAAAAGCATGTTCATGATGACCAAGGCCGTGTTGCCGCAAATGATTGCAGTGGGTGGCGGGTCGATTGTTTGCACTTCTTCAATTTCGGCCATCGCCGCGACACCGATGGAAGTTCTCTATTGCACCAGCAAGGGGGCCTGCCACCAGTTTGCTCGGGCGATTGCGGTTGAGTTTCGCGATCGCGGCATTCGCTGCAATGCGGTTTGTCCCGGTTTTGTCAAAACGCCGCATGGTTTGCGCGAAGTGAAAGACTTGCAGGCTTTGGGCGTTGATGTCTCCGAAGCCGCGATTGCCACGGCGCAGGGGCGGATGTGTGAGCCCGAAGAAGTGGCGCGGGCCGCGCTGTTTCTGGCCAGCGATGAGGCCAGCTTTGTTAACGGCGCTCAATTGATGGTGGACAACGGGTTCACGGCGGTTTGATGCGCCTATTTGAAATAGTCCTGCAAGGGCCGCACTTCGATCGCGTTGCTCTTGCGCGCCGCGATCGCTTTGGTGGCTGAGATGATGCCGGGAAGCGTTGTGTAGTAAGGCACCTTCTGCATCACCGCTGTCTGACGGACGGATTTTGAATCTGACTCTGAGGTGCGGGTTTCGGTGGTGTTGAGCACCAATGCGATATCGCCATTCTTGATTGCATCCACAATGTGGGGGCGGCCTTCCAGCACCTTGTTGATCTTGGTG
>JAYUEP010000188.1:0-3566 GCA_043739165.1 Hyphomicrobiales bacterium | reverse complement strand
ATGGTGCAGACTTGGGGGTCTGCATTCGTGCGCGCCGTTTGTTCACGCTTGCGCTGGAAACACCGGGTGGCCTCAAGATCCAAACCATCCACGCCTTTTGTGATCGGCTGCTCCATCTTTTCCCCGTTGAGGCGGGCATCGCTCCCGGCTTTCGCGTCATGGACGAACGCGCCGCCAAGGCACTGCAGGAAGCGGCCACAGTTTCAGTTCTGCGCGCCGCAGAAGGTGGGGAATCAGGCTCTCTGGCCACCAGTTTCGAAAAGCTGGCCAGCCGGGTGAACAAGGAACAGTTTGACCAGTTGATCTGGCAACTCGTCAGCAAGCTCAGGACCCAAGGCCCCAACATCATTGCGATGGGCCGGGAAGGCTATGAACGTTGCATCAAGGACGCTCTGGGCTTGGATGCAAACCAGGATATTGAAGACGTGACTGCGGAAATCAATTCCATCGATCGTAATGCCTATGCGCATCATGCAGAGAAATTAAAACCATATGGCAAACACGGCGGAATAAACCCAAGTGAATTGATGACGTCCATGGTGATTGATGACGAGCCGCTGGATGTGATGATGACCTATTTCACCGTTGAGAAAGCCAAAGCAAAACGCACCGCGTCCGGATTGATGCCAAAGAAAGCCAGTGACGCGCATCCCGGGACCAAAACCTTTGTTGAACAAGAGCAAGAACGGTTTTTCAATTTGCTCATGCGCAAGAACACGCTGGAAGTGATTGCGGCCAGTGCTGATGGCGTGGAACTCGCTGGGGCCATTCTCGCCCATATCGACTCCGAAAAGCGCCGCCTAGGCCTTTATGATTTTTCTGATTTGATCAGCAAGGCAGCCCGGCTTCTGTCGTCCCGTGAAACCACGCAATGGGTGCTCTACAAGCTCGATGCCGGCCTGTCGCATATTCTGGTGGATGAAGCCCAGGATACCAGCCCTGATCAATGGCGCATCGTGCGCGCCTTGGCGGAGGAATTCTTTGCCGGTGAAGGCAAGCCCCGCGCCAGACCGCGCACACTCTTTGTGGTGGGCGACCAGAAGCAATCCATCTTCGGTTTTCAGGGTGCAGATACGGCCGCCTATACGCAGGCACGCAGGGACTTGGCAATGCCACAGTCTGGCGCAGTGCTGTTGAAACCTGTTGAACTTGCGACCTCTTATCGCAGCGCTGTCGGCATTCTTGTGGCAGTCGACAAAGTCTTCCCACCTGCCGATCTGGCACTGATCGGCATGGGAGACAGCGCCGAGAGGGCCCACACAGCCTCACGCCAGAGCGCTGAAGCCATTGTCGAACTCTGGCCGCTGACTGAGCTTGAGGACGAAGATGAAACTGAAGAGGCTTGGACCAAGCCGGTGGACCGCCCGCCGCAGTCTTCGCCCCAGCGCCAATTGGCCCGCAAGCTGGCGCAGGCAATTGCAAATTGGCTCTCACCCATGACACCACGCAAATTATCGGGCGAGAACCGCGCCGTGCGGGCTGATGATATCTTGATCCTTTTCCAATCGCGCGGATCCCTGTACCGCATGGTGTTGGCAGAGCTCAATCACCTGCGCCTGCCTGTGGCGGGCACTGATAGGCTTGAACTGCTGCAGTCGCTCATCGTGCAAGATCTTCTGGCGCTATTGAATTTCCTGCTGCTGCCGCAGGATGACCATGCGCTGGCCGTCGTTCTCAAGAGTCCGCTGGTGCCGAAGCCCGTGACAGAGGATGAACTCTTCGCACTCTGCCATGAGCGTCCAAGCCGTTTGATCCACAGGCTTACCGGCGACAACGCGACCTATCTGCAGGCGCTGCAAGCGCGGGCGCAAAGTGAAACACCCTTCGCACTGCTGTCCCACATCATCAACACGGCGCGGCGCAATATCAAGGTGCGACTCGGTCCCGAAGCCATTGAGGCCGCCGACGCGATGCTTGACATGGCGCTGGACCATGAGCGTGAACATGGCGCAAGCTTCTTTGGTTTTGTGCGCTGGTTCTCGGACACCGAGACAACATTGAAGCGCGAAATGGAAGAGGGCGCAGGCACCATTCGGTTGATGACAGTGCATGGTGCCAAGGGGCTCGAAGCCAAAATCGTGGTTCTGGCCGAAACCACCAAGTCCAGCGCCAAGCCCGCCGACACGCCACGGGTGATCACAGTTCCAGAAGGTGCAGGCCTGCCGCTGTGGCTTCCCAGTGGCTTGGGGGCCGTCGAACAGAGACTGGCGAATTGGATCGAAGACGAGAAGGGCCAACAGCAGAATGAGCGCAACCGCCTGCTTTATGTTGCCATGACCAGAGCTGCCGATGAACTTTACATCCTGGGCACCAAGCCCAAGAAGTCGGCCCCCCCCAAGGAATGTTGGTGGCACACGATCACGACGGCCTTGGGTGAACCCGAGGGCGACAAACCATTGCGCTTTGGCCCGGCGGATGAGTTCGCAGTTCCAGAACGCAAAGACGAGGAGAGCAAACCCATTCTGCCGCCCTGGCTGGTTGAGAACCCCAGATCAGAACATGCCGTCCGGCCCCTGCCACTCACCAGCTTGGTGCATGGCGATGGCACCTATGGTGATAAAGCCTCGCGCCGGGGCCGCGCTATTCACAAGCTGCTGGAAGAACTGGCTGAGGTCTCGCCCCAGGCCCGCGCCGCCCTCGCCGAAAGGCGCAGCCTTCGCCTTGGCGTGGCGCTGGAAGAGGCCCTGGCCTTGGCCGAAGCCCTGGCTCACCCGGACTTGCAACCCTTCCTGGGCCCCGGCAGCGCGGCAGAAGTCGAGATTTCGGGCACCCTTTTGGATGGCGAGGAAGTCTCCGGCCGCCTCGACCGTCTGGCCGTCACGCCCGAACACATCTGGCTGCTGGACTATAAAACCGATCGTTCCGTCCCCGAATCATTGTTGCCCACCCACGCCTATGCCCAGCAATTGGCGCGTTATGCGGCTTTGCTGCGTGAGGCCTTTCCGGGCAGACCCATCACCGCCGCAATCTTCTGGACCGCGCCCGCAAGGTTGGAATTCCTCCCGGAAAACCTACTCACGGCAGCCTTGCACAAAGGTGATGCGCAAGTCCCTTGACGTTATCCCTGCCTCTGCTTACCTCTGGGGCTTGAAATGGAGAGTCGCATGTCTACCCAAAAAGTCACCGATGCCACCTTTGATGCTGAAGTCTTGAAGTCTGCAACCCCCGTTGTTGTCGATTTCTGGGCCGAATGGTGCGGCCCGTGCAAGATGATTGGCCCCTCCTTGGAGGAGATCGCCAAGGAACTTGGCCCCCGCGCCAAGATCGTCAAGATCAACATTGATGAGAACCCCAATGCACCCTCGAAGTTCGGCGTGCGCTCGATCCCCACATTGATGGTGTTCAAGGATGGCAAGCTGGCCGCAACCCAAGTGGGCGCAGGCCCCAAAAACGCGCTGAAGAACTGGATCGAAGGCGCGATTTAAGCGGTAACTGAGTTTCATCCTCTAGCCTCCATTTTCTTTCACCCCTCTCCCCGCCAGCGGGTAGAAGGGCGGAGTGGGCGCAGCTTCGCCCTTGTTCGCCGTTTCATTTTCGGCGGAGAAATATAGGGAAGCGCGTGGGGA
>JAYUEP010000187.1:0-10803 GCA_043739165.1 Hyphomicrobiales bacterium | reverse complement strand
GTGTTGAAGAGGTCCTTCAGGAAATAAGGATCACTGAAGAAGTAATAGAAATTGCTGAGGCCGTACCAGCCGGTGTTGTCGCTCTGCAAGTTATAGCGCAAGAAAGCGAAATAGATGGCGATGGATAGAGGCACAAAGGCCCAGGCCGTCAAAGCTGCCAAAGATGGCGCCAAGGCCCATTTGCCGAGACTTTGTGAGTAGCTTGTTGCCATATGACCGACCCCCTTATACCGAATTTACTTTTATCTGCAGGCAGGCACATCCGGAATTGCGCTGCCATCTCCTCAAATACTCGCACTGCGGTGTTATGCGGCACAAGTCTAGGCGCCAGACCATCATGCGCAAGGAGTAAAAATAACCGTCACTCCCATGCACCAAAGCATAGGTTACACCGCAACTGCGGCACACAGGAGTGACGTGGGAGGAAAATCGGGCGGTTGGCTAGAAGCCAGCCGCCCCGCTAACAAGTATTACTTGATGTAACCAGCCTTGGTCATTTCAGCAGTCGAATAGTCCTGAGCTTGCTTCAGGGCATCATCAACCTTGATCTGGCCAGCGAGTGCAGCAGAGAACAGCTCGCCCACCTTGGTGGCAATGCCAGCGAATTCAGGGATCGAGGCAAACTGCACGCCGGTGTATGGCACAGGCTTCACAGTTGGATGGGTCGGATCAGCCGAGTTCATAGAGTCCAAGGTCATCTTTGCAAATGGAAGTTTTGCATATTCCGGATTTGCATAGAGCGAGATACGCGTGCCCGGAGGAATTTGGGCAATGCCATCTTGCTTGGCGATCAGGTCTTCATAATGCTTGGACGTGGCCCAGCCTACGAACTTCTGAGCGGCGTCAGCTTTCTTAGTGCCAGCGGGAACGGCAAGGGCCCAAGCCCAGAGCCAGTTCGAACGCTTGCCGAGGCCGGTGTCTGGTGCCAAGGCGTAGGACACCTTGTCAGCGACCTTGCTGGCCTTCGGGTCAGACACGAACTTGGAAGCCACCGTGGCGTCGATCCACATGCCGCACTTGCCAGACTGGAAGAGCGCCAGGTTTTCCGAGAAGCCGTTGCCGGAAGCGCCTTGTGGGCCAGACTCGTTCATCATGTCGACATAGAACTGAAGGGTGTTCTTCCATTCAGGTTGATCGAATTGTGGATGCCACTTTTCGTCAAACCAGCGTGCGCCGAAAGCGTTGGACGTGGCCGTCAGGAAGGCCATGTTTTCACCCCAGCCGGCTTTGCCGCGCAGGCAGATGCCGTTTACGCCAGCGGCCTTGTCAGTCATCTTCTTGGCTGCATCACGCACGAAATCCCATGTCGGGGCGTCTGGCATCTTCAAGCCAGCCTTTTCCATGAGGTCGGTGCGGTACATGATGAAAGAGCTTTCGCCATAGAAAGGCGCAGCATAGAGCTTGCCACCGGCAGAAAGGCCGCCCACGTTGGCAGGCAGAAAGTCCTTCGGGTCATCAAGGCCCGTCAATTCAAGCAACATGCCCTTGGCGCCCCAGATCGGCGTTTCATACATGCCGATCGTGAGAACGTCATATTGGCCGCCTTTGGTGGTGATGTCCTTGGTCACCTTCTGGCGCAGATCGTTTTCTTCCAGCGTTACCCAGTTCAGTTTGATGCCGGGGTTGGCCTTGGTGAAATCGTCCGTCATCTTCTGCATGGTGATCATGTCACCGTTGTTCACGGTGGCGATCGTCAAAGTAGTATCATCGGCCAACGCAGTGCCTGCCATCAAGGCCAGACCAAAGGCGCCGAGAACGCCTGTCACAACTTTTTTCATTAATTCCTCCCATATGATTGAGCGTTTGCTCAAACTGCGGGCGAATGTTCACAACGAATCCGCTGCTCCGTCAAGGCTGAATCATTGCTGCAATGCGTCAATTCTAATTTTGCAACAGCGAAGTCGCCATGCTTTCGTTGGTAATCAGACCATTCACAAGGCGGCCCTTCAATGCCCCGCGGATGGCCTTTTGCCTTTGGGGGGCCATGGAGACACCAATCACCCGTCGCTTTGCAGGCTTCTGCAATGGAACACTCAACACGCGGTCATTTGTCAGCCCGTCGATCAGGTCACCATTGTTGTCAAAAGCCCAGCCGACAATTTCACCTACTGCGCCTGAGCGCACGAGCGAGCGCACTTCCTCAGGCCGCATGAAACCGTCACGCAACACGGCGGCATCGGCATCGACTGTGCCAATACCCACAAAAGTGATGTCCGCCTGCTCTGCCAGATCAGCGATATTGCGAATGGATTTTTGCGCCAGAAGCAAGTTGCGCTCGGGCACCGTCGTTGCCATCAGCGGCAGAGGCATGGGGTAGTAAGGTGCACGCACGCGGTCTCCGATGCGACTGGCCACATCGAAAATCGTGGCCGAACCATCGGGCGCAATATTGCCGACGATGGCCACAATCTTGTGCTGCGGGCAATCCATCGGGCTTACTTGCTCGGCCATGGCACGTAAGGTGCGCCCGGTACCCACGGCCGCAATCACCGGGTGTTGAGAATCGAGGCAGCGCTCCAATTCAGCGGCAGCGGCTTCAACAATGCCCAAGGTGTTCGAGTTGGACTGGGGGTCGGTTGGCACCACCTCGACCATGGTCAGCTCAAATCTGTCACGCAGGCGATTGGCCAGTTCAAGACAATTAGCCAAGGGATGATCCAAGCGCACCTTGATCAGCTTTTCGGAGATTGCCAGAGACACGAGGCGCTGTGCGGATTGGCGCGAAACGCCAAGCTTTTTCGCAATCTCATCCTGTGTGTTGCCTGCAATATAATAGAGCCAGCCAGCGCGGGCGGCATCATCAAGGCGTTCGGTTTCTGGCTCTGGCTTACGTTTCACGTGGCAATTCCAATGTGCCGGAATGCTTCGTGCAAGGCGGGCATGGAGTCAAGAACGCGGTGGGGTTTCACATCTTGAGGTAAATGATAACCCGCCTTGACGTGACCCCCACCCGCAAAATGCCAGACCTCCATGCCCGCAGCGAGGCCAGAACGCACTCCCATTTCGCTATCCTCAATCACAAGGCAGTTCTCGGGTGCCGTGTTCATTTTGGCGGCGGCATGGAGTGGCAAGTCGGGCGCGGGCTTGCCATTCTTGACGAGCGAGGCCGTAAACGAACAGGCTTCAAAGAACGCACCAAGGCCTGACTCCTGCATCGAAACCGCAAGGCGTGGCGGGCTGGAACTGGTGGCGAGGCAAAAGGGCACGCACATATTTTGCAACACGGCTTCGACGCCGGGCATGGCGTGCAAATTGCCCTTCATCCGGTCCAGCAGGCGTACACGATATTGCGTATTGAAATCTGGTGGAAAACTTCTGCCCAGGCGGCGCTCCACGCGTTGCGAAGCCGATGCAAAACTGCGCCCGAGGAAATCTGATCTGAATATCTTTGGCGTGATGGGAAGGCCAATTTCCTCCATCATGCCCATCAACACACCAGCGCTGAGCAGCTCGCTATCCACCAACACGCCATCACAATCAAAGATGACAAGTTCAATTTTTCTTTTTGGCTTTGAATGTTGCAAGGCCGGCTTTCAATTCTGCGCTATGGGCGGCAGCTATACCACCCAAGGCTTCGATTGCGCGAGGGCCGTCTTCATTTTCTGCCGCATTGATCATGAGCTTGGCGGCTGCGGTGGCAAGGGCCGAGCGCGCGGTGATGACTTGTGCCATTTTTCTTGCGGCGGCCAAGCTATCGCCCTTGGACACAAGGCGGTCGGCAAGCCCAAATTGCAGCGCCTGCTGCGCATCAAAGACTTCCCCGGCCACAGACATGCGGCGCACGGTTTGCGATCCAAATCGGTTCACGGCGCGCTGCGTGCCCGACCAGCCGGGAATGATGCCCAGCCCGGTTTCGGGTAAGCTGAACTTGGCGTGTTCCTCCGCAATGCGAAAATCGGCGCAGGTGGCCAATTCCAAACCACCGCCCATGACCGAGCCATTCAGGGCGGCGATCAAAGGCTGGCGCAGGCGAGCCAACGCGTCGAATGCGCGGTGACCGAGGCGCACCCATTGCAGACCAAAGGCTTCCGGCGCCTCTGTTGACCAAGCGGCAATATCACCGCCCGCGCAAAAGGCCTTCTCACCCTGCCCAGTGATGATGACAACCCTGACCTCCTCGTCCGCGTCAATGACATGCGCGGCACGTTCCAAGGCCAAGATCATTGGTTTGTCGAGGGCATTCAGTTTTTCGGGCCGCGCCAAGGTGATGGTGGCAATGGCACCATTTTTCGCCAGCAGAACACGGCTGTCGCCGGTGTCAAACATGAATAACGCCTCCCAGCTTTTCAGGTGCGAACAAGTTGGCATCCATCGGTTTCAATTTTGGCGAGACGATGAGCGGGAACTCGCTTTGGTCCAGAATATTCGCCTGTAAATTGACACCCGGCGCAATCTCCGTCACCACAACACCCTGCGGTGCCAGCTTCATCACGCAACGTTCAGTGATATACGTGACATCCTGCCCCTGCATCACAGCGCGGGGTCCAGAGAAAGAAATTTGCTCACAGGCCTTGACCAGCTTCTTCACTTTGCCTTCTTTTTCGATGATGAGTTTGCCACCGACAACTTCCATCTTGGCTCCAGCATTGAAGAACCCGGAATAGATGATCCTTTTGGCACGGGCGGTAATATCCACAAACCCACCGGCACCTGCCGTCACATGCCGCCTTGCGCCCAGCATGTGGACGTTGACACTGCCGCCTTGGTCGATCTGCAAGAAAGAAAGCAGTGAGGAATCAAAGCCTGCCGCCTGAAAATAGGTGAATTGATAGGGTGATGGCACAATGGCTTCGGCATTGGATGAACAGCCAAACTGGAAATCCAACAGCGGAATGCCCCCCACCGCACCCTGCTCGATCACCCATGTCACCTGACCGTGCTGGCCCTCTTCAAGTAGAATGCGCGGCACATTGGCGGAAACGCCGAAGCCGAGGTTTACCGCCCAGCCCGGCCTCAACTCCTGGGCCACGCGACGCGCAATCACTTTGCCAGTACCGAATTCCATTAATGAGAACGATGACAGGGGTTTGAATTCCTCACCACTGATCGCTGGATCATAGGGCGTCTGGGTAGTCTGCCACTGCTCCGGAGCCTCTACAATGTAGTCAATCAGAATGCCCGGCACACGGACATCATGGGTCTTGATCGTCTCATTCTCCACAATGCGTTTGACTTGCGCGATAACAATGCCGCCATTGTTATGCGCCGCAAGTGCGATTTCCATGGCACCGAGATAGGCACCCTCATTTTCAAAGGACAAGTTGCCGCGCTTGTCAGACGTGCTGGCGCGAATGATGCCGACATGGGGAACGATAGCGGGAAAGTAGAGCCATTCGTCGCCTTCGAATATGATCTTCTTCACAATGGGTGAAGCTGCCGCCAGTGCATTCATGGCGCAGCCTTGCTGATTGGGATCGACAAATGTATCCATGCCAATCTTCGTTATCGTGCCGGGGCGTTTGGCGGCGGCCTCGCGCAGCATGTCGAACACGATGCCCGAGGGGACATTGTAACAGGGAATCTCGTTGGCAATGATCCGTTGCCAAATATGTGGCGGCTCTGATGATGAGGGGCCAGAAGGATAGGACCCGGCGACGACACGTGCGATCTGCCCCTTGTGCTGGGCCAAATGCTCGATGCCCTTGACGCCCCACATGTCGCCCGCCGCGATAGGATGAATCATGGTAAGGCCGCGTGGGCTTTGATGGGCCACGAAGCGCTCGCCCATGGCCTTCATCACTGCATCTGGGCAACCAAGGCCCGAAGACGAATTGACGGCAACCACAGCGCCATCCTTGATATACACAGCGGCTTCAGCGGCAGAGACGATTTTTGGCATCAGCGATTTCCACGGATAAGGTCGGCGGCTTTTTCAGCCATGGCGATGGTTGGGGCATTGGTGTTGGAAGAAACCACGCGCGGCATGGTTGAAGAATCACATATGCGCAACCGTTCGATGCCATGCACGCGCATTGAAGGATCAACTACGGCCATTTCATCAACGCCCATTTTGCACGTACCCACAGGATGATATGACGAGCGCGCTGTGGCGCGCGACATTTCGACATAGTCCTGTTTGGTTTTGCACTTGGGCCCCGGAAGGTGTTCCGCACTCACATAGCGTTGCATGGATTTGGTGTGGCCCACTTCCTGACTGATCTTGATCGCCTCGATATGACGCTCCAGATCATAGGGCTCAGCGAAGGAGTTGGGATCAACAACGGGCGCATCCTTGGGATTGTTGGAGCGCAAGGTCACAGAACCACGCGAACGTGGCCTGGTGAAATAGGAGTTGCAAGATGCGCCGTTCCCGCCGGGCAATTTATCACCCGCCTTTTCAACGCCCGCGCCCGCCACAAAGTGGAACTGCAAATCCGGCGTCTTGTCTTTGCGGTTGCCCCACCAGAAGGCGCCTGCCTCCACAATGTTGGTTGCAACCGGCCCCGTTCTAAACATGGCATATTGCAAACCGGCCCAGAGCATCCAGTGCGGCTTCTTGTATTTATCATAGGCATGGGGGCCATTGAGAACCCATGCCACATCCGTTGAGAAATGATCATGAAAGTTTTGGCCAACGCCCTTGAGATCGTGCACCACATTTACATCACGCGCGCGCAGGTGCGCAGCGGGGCCAATGCCTGAA
This sequence comes from Hyphomicrobiales bacterium, assembly GCA_043739165.1. Taxonomy (GTDB): domain Bacteria; phylum Pseudomonadota; class Alphaproteobacteria; order Rhizobiales; family Aestuariivirgaceae; genus Aestuariivirga. Next base: position 4,160 of record JAYUEP010000187.1, on the reverse strand, counting down.
AGCATCATCAGTTTCGGCGAACCGATGGCTCCCGCCGTGAGGATCACTTCGCTTGTGGCATTCAAGATTTTCGTCGCTCCATTTTCGACAATCTCAACGCCAGTGGCTTTGCCTTTCTCGATGATAATGCGCAGCACGGTGATGCCTGTGAGCAGCTCCAAATTCTTGCGTTTCAAGGCGGGCTTCAAATAGCCCACGGCGGCGCTGCAGCGCCTGCCGTTCTTGGTGGTGGTTTGATAAAGTCCCGCACCCTCTTGCTTGCCGGAATTGAAGTCCGGGTTGTAGGGCATACCGAATTCCATGCAGCCCTGCACGTAGGCAAGAGAGACCTTGTTGGGCGCGCCATTGTCGGAAACGCCCAATGGCCCATCGATGCCATGGTCCGGCCCACCCAACCGTGTGTTGCCTTCGGATTTCACGAAGTAGGATTGTAGGTCTCTCGCGCTCCAACCTTTGCAGCCCAGTTCATTGGCCCAGCTATCATAATCTTGGGCACAGCCACGCGTGTAGATTTCGGCATTGATCGAACTGCCGCCGCCCAATACGCGGGCTTGTGGATAGACGGTGACACGGTTGTTGGCGTATTTCAACGGCGCTGTCTCATAGCCCCAGGTGAGAGGCCCGCTGGTCATTTTGAAAAAACCGACAGGCATGTGGATGTAAGGATCAGTGTCGCGCGGGCCAGCTTCGAGCAAGAGGATTTTTGCTTCTGCCATTTCCGATAGGCGCGCGGCCAGCACGCAACCCGCTGAACCCCCGCCAATGATTATGTAATCATACATGCTTGCCAACCTGTCTCGTTTTGGCCTATCATAAATAACTATATAGTTATTTCAAGCATCTCGTGAGCATGGCCAACAAACAAATCCGGAACCCCGAACAGACCAAGGCGCGCATCCTCAAGGCGGCGACGGAGGAGTTCGCGCTCAAGGGCCTGGGTGGGGCAAGGGTTGACGTGATTTCCAGCCGTGCGCGCGTGCAGAAACGCATGATGTATCACTATTTCGGCAACAAGGAGGAGTTGTTCCGAATTGTGATTGAAAAAGCCTATGCCGATTTCCGTCTGGCGGAAGCAGGGTTGGAAATTGACAAGAATGATCCCATTACGGGCATGGAAAAGCTGGTGGCCTTTAGCTGGCACTATTTTGTGGCGCATCCTGAATTCATCACCTTGGTCAATTCCGAAAACCTGCACAAAGCAAGGCATCTCAAGGCCTCGCGCCGCTTGCGCGCCATTAACAAGAGCTTCGTTGAGCGCATGTCCCAGCTTCTGAAGCGCGGCGAGAAGTCTGGAATTTTCCGAGTCGGTCTCGATCCGGTGCAAGTTTTGATCACGCTGGCCAGCGTGAGCTACTATTATCTGAACAATCGTTTCACGGGCGAAATTGTCTATGGCCGCAAATTGATGACCCCAGCAGCGCAAAAGAAGCGTCTGGCGTTCAACACAGACACAATTCTGCGGCTGGTCTGCACCCAAGGAGGAGAATGATGGGCGTTGCTATCGTCACCGGCGCGCAGCGCGGCATGGGAAAGGCCATTGCCCTGGCTCTGGCTGAAGAAGGATTTGATGTTGCGGCGGTTGACTTGGAATTGAGCGCCGCATTGCGAGACACGGTGAAGGAAATCCAGTCCAAGGGTGTCAAGGGCATCGGTCTTGCCTGCGATATCGGCAAGATTTCTTCCCACGCCGCCATGCTTGACCAAACCCAAGACGCATTGGGGCCGCTCACCACGCTGGTCAACAATGCGGGCGTTTCAGTGAAAGTGCGGGGCGATCTCCTGGATGTGACGCCTGATAGTTTTGACTTCTGCCTCAATATCAACACGCGGGGCACATTCTTTCTCACCCAAGCCTTCGCCCGACGCATTCGCGATACGGTAACACCGTGCCATCGCTCGATCATCACGATCACGTCTGCGAATGTCACTGCCGTTTCAATCGGGCGGGGCGAATATTGCATTTCAAAGGCGGGTGCTTCGATGATGTCGAAATTGTTTGCGGCGCGGTTGTCGGACGAAGACATAGGCGTTTATGAAATCCAGCCGGGCTTTATCGATACGGACATGGTCGCCCCTTCCAAGGCGAAGTATGATGCCCTGATTGAGAATGGGCTCACAGTGATCAAGCGTTTTGGCAAGCCGCAAGAAGTGGGGCGCATTGCTGTGACTCTGGCCGCTGGGCTTTTGCCCTATACATCGGGCCAAGCCATTCAAGCCGATGGCGGACTTTTGAGCGTGAGATATTGACATGAAAATTGCTTTACCGGACGCGCGTGGCAAATTGCTTGATTTCAAACTCAAGACGACGCCGCTTAAAGTCACAAAGCCAAAACAGGCTTTCAACCGCTTGGCCTTTGCGGCGGCCCATGTGGTCGCTGATCCATTGAAGGATGGGGCCATCGATTGGAACGGCACTTTGGCCTATCGCCGCTATTTGCTGAAACAGGGCTTTGGCGTTGCCGAGGCGATGGATACTTCGCAACGCGGCATGGGCCTGTCTTGGGAAGACGCGCTGGAGCTCATTCGCCATTCACTGGCCGATGCGGGAGCTGATGCGCATAAAATCTATTCTGGCTGTGGCACAGATCATCTTGATCTCGCGCAGGTGCGCAGCCTTGATGATGTCATTCGGGCCTATGACCTGCAGTTCGAGGCTATTCAAAAACTGGGCGGGCGCATCATTTTGATGGCAAGCCGCGCGCTGGTGCGTGTCGCCAAATCTCCTGACGATTATATCAAAGTCTATTCACAGGTGTTGTCGCAGGCGGATCACCCGGTGATTTTACATTGGCTTGGCCCGATGTTCGATCCTGCCCTTGCTGGCTATTGGGGTGGCAACAGTTTCATGATGAACATGGAAACCTGCCTCGCCATGATCAACGCCAATGTGGGCAAGGTGGACGGGATCAAGATATCTTTGTTGGACGCCGAGAAAGAAGTTTCCATGCGCCGCGCCCTGCCCGCCTCAGTCAAAATGTATACAGGCGATGACTTCAATTATGCCGATTTGATTGCGGGCGATGCGCAAGGCTATTCCCACGCCCTGCTTGGCATTTTCGATGCTATTGCGCCTGCGGCGTCACAGGCGCTGTCCGCACTGGCAGCAGGGAACACGGCGAAGTTTCATGCGCTCTTGGCACCCACGGTTCCCTTGTCGCGGTTAATTTTTTCCGCGCCAACGCAATATTACAAGACGGGTATCGTCTTTCTCGCCTGGCTCAATGGCTTTCAAAATCATTTCACCATGATTGCGGGCGCACAATCGGCGCGGCCTCTGGGCTATTTCGTTGAAGCATTCAAGCTGGCTGAGCAAGCTGGCCTGCTGCTCAAGCCCGATCTTGCAGTGCGGCGCATGAAACAGCTTCTTGCGATTCACGGCTTCTGATGCGCGATCTTAAGGGTCATCCAGAACTCTGCGCGGTCAATAGCGCAACGCTTGGCTTTCAAGCGACCGTGCATGAGGTGATTGATGAAATCGCCCGCGCTGGCTTTGGCGGGCTGGCGCTGTGGCGGCGCGAGGTGGAAGGCCAGGATATCAAGTCCATCGCCAAGCATATTCGCGATGCAGGTTTGAAAGTGACCGGCTATTGCCGCAGCACTTATTTTCCGGCGGATTCGCGGGCTCATCTCGAAGCGAACGTGGCCGACAATGTCACTGCATTGCGGGAGGCTGCGCAGCTGGGGGCCGAGAACTTCGCCCTTGTGGTGGGCAGCGGCAAGGACTTGTCTGCTGCCCGCGCCCAAGTGATCGATGGCATTGGCCAGTTGTTACCCCATGCCCAAGCACTGGGCGTAAAGCTGGCGCTGGAGCCGCTGCATCCCGTTTATGCGGCGGACCGCAGTTGTGTCACGTCACTTGCACAGGCGCTCGATGTTTGCGATCAGCTGGGTGACCCGCAACTCGGCGTTCTCATTGATGTCTATCATGTGTGGTGGGATGCCTTTGTAGCGCGCGACATTGCCCGCGCCAAGGGTCGTATCCTTGGCTTTCATGTGAGCGACTGGCTCACCCCCGTGGGCGATGTTCTCAACAACCGCGGCATAATGGGCGATGGCGTGATTGATATTCCTGCCTTGCGTGCGCTGGTGGAAGCGGCGGGGTATTCTGGCCTCGTTGAAGTCGAAATCTTCTCAACCCAGAACTGGTGGAAACGGCCCAT
>JAYUEP010000186.1:0-3604 GCA_043739165.1 Hyphomicrobiales bacterium | reverse complement strand
TCTGCTTCCTTCACGTCAAGGTCCATGGCCATCAGCATATAGCCGAAGACGGGTTCGGTTGCCGCGACGGGCGTGGCCTTGTGAGTGGCGGCAATTTCTGCAATTTGTTTGGTGATGGGCAAAAGGCTGGCCTCGAAATTGGTTTGATTCTGGCGATAGTCATCGGTGTGGGCGGGGTCGCGCGCAACTAACTTTTCGGCAAGTGCCTTGGCGAGGATACTGACGGTTTTGAGATCGTACCAGACATGTGGGTTGTCGCCCGTTTTGAAGCCTGCAAGCTCTCCGGCCACCACTATGTCACGCTGCACAGCTTTTGATGAAGCGGTGAGCTTTTCCATCCAGGGGTCATAGTCGAGGCCGTTGTAGATGATGATGTCGGCACGGCTTACTGCAATGGCCACTGAGGCACTGGCCTCGAACAAATGTGGGTCCTGCGCCGGGCTTGAGATGATGCTGGTGATGGCAACATGGTCGCCACCAATCTGGCGGGCAATATCGCCATAGACGTTTTCCGCCGCAACGATCCTGATTGGTTCAGCTTGTGCCATCACCGAAAAAAACAGCACACTCACAGCAGCAACAAGAAAGCGGATCATGCGTGCTGCCGATAGTTGGCGGCGTCGATGGCGTGAATGGTTGAGTGCCGCCCAGTCAAAGGATTATCCTGGTTCCAGGCCAGCCTGGTTTCAAAGAAGCGCGAAAGCAGCGCGTCATACATCAGAATGCGCCCGGCCAGGCTTTCGCCGATATCGAGCAATTCCTTGATCACTTCCATGGCCTGCATCGCGCCGAGAATTCCCGGCAATGCGCCCAGGATTCCGGCTACCTCACATGCGAGGAACATGCCGGGTTCGGGCAGGTCGCCGATGAAGCAGCGATAGGTGGGGAGGGGATTTCCATCCGCACCTTTGAGATAAGGTTTGAAGGTTGAAATCTGCCCATCGAACTGGCCAACGGCGGCAGTGACCAAGGGCTTCCCTGCAAAATAACAAGCATCTGCCACCAGGAAGCGCGTGCTGAAATTATCGCAGCAGTCGGCCACCACGTCGTAACGGCTGATGAGATCCAACGCATTCTCGGGTGTAACTTTGAATGGATGCTGCTCCACGCCCACATTTGGGTTGAGTGCGCCGATGAAATGTGCAGCACTTTCGACCTTCGGCTTGCCGATGAAATCCATGGTGTGGATGATCTGCCGCTGCAGGTTGGATAGCGAGACGGTGTCGTGATCGACAACGCCCAAGGTGCCCACGCCTGCGGCGGCGAGATATTGCAACACCGGCGCACCGAGGCCGCCCGCGCCGATCACCAACACGCGGGATTTGATCAGTTTGTTTTGGCCGGGGCCACCCACTTCGGACAATACAATGTGGCGGGCGTAACGTTCCAGTTCATCAGATGAGAGCGCCATCAGCTTTGTCCTGATGAACCGAAACCGCCTGCACCGCGCCGCGTCTCGTCCAGCGTCGCGACTTCAAGCAGTTTCGCTTGCACCACTTCGGCAATCACCATCTGCGCGATGCGATCACCGCGGGCGATGACGAAATCTTCGCTGCCATGATTTATTAGCGGCACTTTGATCTCGCCGCGATAATCACAATCAATTGTACCGGGCGCGTTGAGCACGGTGACGCCATGCTTGACCGCGAGGCCTGATCGGGGGCGTACTTGCGCTTCCGTATGTTGCGGCAAGGCGATAGCGATACCCGTTGGCATCAGGACGCGCGCGCCGGGTTTCAATGTTGCAGTTTCTGCCGCACGCAAATCCAGCCCCGCTGCCCCAGCTGTGGCATAGGTGGGAAGTTCCAGCCCCTCGCCATGAGCCAGCCGCAGGATTCGTACCTCGATCATTTCAGTAACCCGACACAGGTTTCGAGAACGCGGCGGGCCACTTCATTCTTGGACAGCTGCGGCCAACTCTCGACACCCTTGGCACTGATCACATGAACTGCGTTTTCATTTGTTCCGAAGACGCCATCCGAGACATCATTGGCGATGATGAGGTCGCAGCCTTTGCGCTGCAATTTTGCCTGCGCATTCTTGATGACGTTCTCGGTTTCCGCAGCGAAGCCGACAATAAGCTTGGCGCGGCCCATTTTCAAATTGCTCAGGGTTTTGAGAATATCTGGATTGGTGGCAAAGTTCAGCGACGGGGCTTCGGCTTTATCGTTCTTCTTCAATTTCTGTGGTGCGGCATTGGCGATTTTCCAATCAGCCACGGCGGCAGCGCAGATAATGAGATCGGGATTCTTCACCGCCTCACATGCTGCCAACATTTGATCTGCGGTTTCAACCGAGACCAGCTTAACGCCGGCGGGCACTGCGAGTGCCACGGGACCGGACACGAGCGTTACTTCCGCCCCCATCTTTGCCGCTTGGGCAGCCAGTGCATAGCCCTGCTTGCCAGAAGAGTGATTGGAAATGTAGCGCACCGGATCAATCGGCTCACGGGTCGGGCCTGCCGTGATGAGAACACGCTTGCCCTGCAGCGGTTTGGGCTGCGGTCCCAGCAGCGCTTCAATTGCGCCCACAATCTCGGCAGGCTCTGCCATCCGGCCAAAGCCAAATTCGCCGCAGGCCATGTCGCCCTCTTTGGGGCCGACCAGATGAATGCCGTCGGCTTTCAACGTGGCAAGATTTCTTTGTGTGGCTCCGTGTTGCCACATGCGCACATTCATCGCCGGGGCGATGAGGACGGGCTTGTCCGTGGCCAACAGAGCGGTGGACGCGAGATCGCCCGCGAGGCCATGCGCCATCTTGGCCATCAGATCGGCTGTTGCCGGGGCGACGACCACAAGATCAGCTGAGCGCGAAAGTTCGATGTGACCCATCTCGGTTTCATCGGTGAGGCTGAAGAGATCAGAATAGACTTTCTCGCCCGAGAGGCTGGCCACCGCGAGCTGCGTCACAAATTGCTCCGCTGCCTTGGTCATGATCACGCGCGTGGCAATGTTCCGCGCTTTCAACTGGCGGATCAGTTCAAGGCATTTATAGGCCGCGATGCCCCCGCCGATAATGAGAAGAACAGACTTTTCGCTAGGCTTTTCCATGGTCCTATCTCAGCACCAAACGCACCGCGATAGCAACCAGCGCCACCGCACAGACCGCCATGAGCCGCGTGGGCCATGGGTTTGTGGGCCTGCTTTGGACCTCCACAAATGCCGCAAGCTGACGGTGGAATTGATGCGCGTCCTCAACCAGTTTGGGCACGCGCAGGGCTAGACCCGTAAGAGTTCCCGCAGTTCCCAGGGCCTGCTCCACTTTGCCCAAGGGCCCGAGCTTGCGTTCAATCCAGTGTTTCACTACGGGTTCACCCGTCTTCCAAATGTTGAGATCGGGATTCAGCGTGCGGGCGACACCTTCAGTGACTACCATGGTTTTCTGCAAAAGAAGCAATTGCGGCTGGGCTTGCATATGGAACTGATCGGTGACTTCAAACAGCTGCGTTAAAAGCCGGGCCATGGAAATTTCGCCGGCGGGCAGGCCCATGATTGGTTCGCCGATGGCACGCAGCGCCTGGGCGAAGGTCTCAACATCCTCGGTATCGGGCACATAGCCTGCATCAAAATGCACTTGCGCGATGCGGCGATAGTTGCGGGTGATG
>JAYUEP010000185.1:0-32314 GCA_043739165.1 Hyphomicrobiales bacterium | reverse complement strand
AAGGCCCTTCAACGCCGCAAAATCGCCGCCCCCGCGCACCACCAGTTCCGCCAAGTCGGCGTTGCTGGCCATGTTGTAGAGGGAACTCGTCTGGGTGTTGGAGATTTGCAGATTGGTGGCGGCGCGCACGGCACGGGAATTATTGCGGATTTGAATGGCGACATAGATCAGCGAAGCGATAACGCCGATGCCGCCGAGGATTTGGGCTGTTTCCTGCAGGGTCATTTTTTTGCCTTGCGCTTTGCGGCTTTCGCAGGTGAGGCAACAGGCGCGGGCGCGGCTTTGGCCTTCTGGTTTTCGATTTCGACCATTTCATCGACAACGGCCCGGAACTTCGGTCCGATCTGGTTTCGGATCAGGCCCCAAGCGGCCCTCCTGCCGGGCATGGCAAACGTCACATCAATCCCCTTGAACATTGAGTCCCAGTCATCATCCGTGATGTTGCCGACGAGGAGTTGAAGATGTGCAACTTCATACCGGCGCATACGGGCCAGCAGGAACATGCGGAACCGGGCCTTGTCCCACCGGTCCAACTGTTCGAAATCATCGCCACCCTTCAATATAACGGCAAGAAATTCGCGGTTGCGGGCCATTTCATCAAATTGTGACATGAAGGACAGGTGCAACTGCTGCAAACTCCCCGCCCGCTGGGCCCTGGCATTGTTGCGGAGCTGGACCGCTGCGTAGGCAATGGAGGCAATAACGCCGACGCCGCCGAGGATTTGCACAATCTCCTGAAGTGTCATTGGCCAGCCCTTTTGGTTCAGCTTAGTGCGGCTTGCACAAAAGGGAAGGGATGGATTTCACTTTGAAATGGGGGTGGGTTCAGCCACCGCGCTTGGCCAGAAAGCCATCGATGCGGTTTTGGGTTTCGGCAAGACCGATGTTTTCGGCCATGCAGTTTGAGGCTTTGGCGTAGGCCGCTGCTTCATCCAACCCCAACTGCTGCCAGAACAGGCGCTTGCCCAGCGCAATGGCGTCTGGCTGTTTGGCGGCGATGGTGGCGGCCACTTTCATCACATGCGCATCCAACTGATCGGCAGGCAAGACCGCATTGATCAGGCCCAGTTCAGCGGCGCGTTTGGCGGGGATCAGGTCCCCCGTCAGCAACAGTTCCAGCGCCTGCCGTGGGGCTACGGCGCGGGAAAGGGCGACTGCGGGCGTTGAACAGAACAGGCCAAGGTTGATGCCGTTGACGCCAAACTTGGCATGATCGGCGGCATAGGCCAGATCGCAGGAAGCGACCAATTGGCAGCCCGCCGCCACGGCAGCGCCTTGCACTTTGGCGATGACGGGCTTCTTTGCCTGCCGGATTGAAAGCATCAATTGCGAGCAGCGCGCAAAGAGCGCGTCGAAATAGGCCTTGTCTTCGTGCATTCGCATTTCAGCGAGATCGTGCCCGGCGCAGAAGATCTTGCCTTCAGCCCCGATGACAATCACGCGGGCTTCGCCATCCGCATCAGCGCGCCGCAATGCTGCTTCAAGGGTATCGAGCATCGCTTCGCTCAAGGCATTGGCATGATCAGCGCGGGTGAGGGTGATTGTGGTGATGCCGTCTGAACTGGCGGAATGAAGCAAAGGCATGAGCGGCAAACCTGCAAAGAGAAAGTGCTGGCTTCTGTTGCCAGGTGCCAGCGAACCCCGCCTTTAACTGCAAAGCCAAAGGACTTTAGATTTCGGTATTTCGCACTGCTTACGCAGCGAGAGCAACCGGTGCAAAGTTATCGTTTGCAACTATAAAATGACCCGATAACGTCGGTATCATCACGGGCAAAAAACTCACCTTTACACCCTCGTCGATCCTGTTTCGCCCCCATCAAAGCCGTTTGTCCGGAGCTTGGGGCCGGGCCTGACGCGGATTGCTTCGCAATCCACTTACAGGCCTGACGCCGATTGCTCCGCAATCGGCTTTGGTGGAGGCGCCGGGTACTGCCCCCGGGTCCGAATGGCTTATTGCGCGAGCCGTTTATCACCATAGTCTGCCGCCTTGCGGCGACGAGCCTGACCTATATAGGCTGACATGGTGGCGAAAGAAAGGGTGGCAAAACATCTTGCCCGGGCTTTTCACGCGTGGATTGCAATGCTATGGTTAATGCGCAGCCAGGGAGGTTGCGCTCAGCCCATTGGGGGGGATTTATGGCCGACTATAGTGCAGACATTAAGAAGTATACGTCCAACGTCAATCAAAAGGCAGTGGATGCGATCGTCAAATATTGTGGCATTGCGTTGAAGGGTGCTGATTCCCGTTTGGTTTCGATGACTGATCCTGCCGAAGTGAAGCGTGTGGTTGATGGTTTCTGCTTCAAGAAGCTTGGCCTCGATGCCAAGACGGCGGATGCCGCTGTACGTGCCGCCGGCGAAAAAATGAAGGCCGACCACACCAAGAGCCGCGTTACCGTCTATTATCTCGTGGCCGAAGCCACCAAGACGATGGGCAAGCTCACCGGCTGATTTTGGCTTATGGAATTTGAAGCGGCGGGCCCCTTGTGGATTCCGCCGCTTTTGTTTTGTGGAATCGCCTCGACCCATTATGTGTAGCTGATGCAGCAATATCTTGATCTCATGGCCCATGTGCGCGATCACGGCGTGCGCAAGACGGACCGGACTGGCACGGGCACGCTTTCCGTTTTCGGCCACCAGATGCGCTTTGATCTTTCCAAGGGCTTCCCGCTGGTCACAACAAAGAAGCTGCACCTGCGCTCGATCATCTATGAATTGCTGTGGTTCATCCGCGGTGAAACCAATATCAAATATCTCAAGGACAACAAGGTTTCGATCTGGGACGAATGGGCTGACAAGAACGGAGACTTGGGCCTGGTTTACGGCGCGCAGTGGCGCTCCTGGCCGGCGCGTGATGGCGGGACGATTGACCAATTGGCGCAGCTTGTTCACACGATCAAGAACAAGCCAGACTCGCGCCGCATGATGGTGACGGCGTGGAACCCAGCGGATGTGGACAAGATGGCGCTGCCACCATGTCACTGCCTGTTTCAGTTCTATGTCGCCGGTGGGAAGCTCTCGTGCCAGCTTTACCAGCGCAGTGCTGACATCTTTCTGGGCGTGCCGTTCAACATCGCGTCTTATGCCTTGCTCACCCACATGGTTGCCGAAGTGACAGGTTTGCAGGTGGGGGATTTTGTGCATTCGCTGGGCGATGCGCATTTATATCTTAACCATCTGGATCAGGCTGAATTGCAATTGCAGCGCAAACCGCATGAGTTGCCCACGCTTAAGATCAGACGGAAGGTTACGGTATTGGAAGATTTTGCATTTGAAGATTTTGAGATTGTTGGCTACGCGCCTGATCCGGCCATTTCAGCGCCCGTTGCGGTTTGATCATGCTGGGGGATGATTTCAAGGCCGCGATGGGTGGCTGGCTTTACCCGAAAGCACCACTGCAGTGGTTTTGGCGGTCTGTCGGCTGGTTCGTTATCCTGTTCCTGTTGTTCAGTGTTTCACAAGTGATCGGCGGGTTGTTGGTTTATCGCTATGGTTTTGGCGGTGATGCAAAACTTTGGCTCGATCAGGTTTCGGGACAGGCGGGTGTTGACCCAGCCATTCTGGCAGACCCGGAAAAAGGCCCCATGAATGCGGCGTTCCTCAAGTCCAGCATCTTGGGGGCTTTCCCTACGCAGCTGTTGACGGCGATTGTCGCCCTGTGGCTGGCGCATTACGGGCTGCCCAAGCGGCAGGGGCAGATTCCCCTGCATTGGCCAAAGATTGGTGGGGCTGGCTGGGTGTTGCTGATTGTCAGTTTCATCTTGATGATGTTTGTTGTGATGCAGGTTGTCATCAGCCTTTCGGGAGCACCTCCGGCCAGCGGGTTGGTTGAGACCACATTGATGGGCTTTGCCAAGGACCCGTTTCAATTTGGCCTGGCGATGCTTGGTGTAGTCTTGGGTGCGCCGCTGGCCGAAGAATTGGTTTTTCGCGGTGCGCTGTTTGCGGGGATCGCCCAATCGCGATTGGGTCGCGTCGGCGCGGTGATCATCACTTCAGCACTTTGGGCGATGGCCCACGCCGGGCCGACACCGGGGTTGTTTGTACTGGTCATTTTCTTCATGGGCCTGGCGCTTGGCAGTTTGCTGCTGCGCTTTGGCTCGTTGTGGGTGACGATTGCCTGCCATACGGCGTGGAATACGGTGCAGACATTGCTGATCTTGGCCATAGGCACGCATACGTGATTGAAGTGCGGCCTATACGTCCGGGTGAGGGGCATATTCTGCTCGCTACGGTGAAAGAGCTGGGCAAGACCCATGCTTGGGGTCCGCATATGAAATCCAAAGCGCAAGATTTTGAGGATGCGTTGTTTTGTACGCATCCGATCATTGGGGCTTTGGGAGCTTTTCTGAATGGTGTGCCTGCAGGAACAGCATTATGGCATCGCAGCTTTTCGTCGGCGCGTGGCAAAGAGGTGATGTATCTCGAGGACTTGGTCGTATTACCCGATTTTCGTCGCAGGGGCGTTGCGCAAGCACTTATGAAAGAACTTGCGAAAGTAGCTGTAAGTGCACGTTACCCAACAATATTTTGGTTGATGATGGAGTGGAATTCGGGGGCTCGGAGTTTCTATGAAAAGCTCGGTGCCGAAATTGAAAGCAATAATTGTTATTGCGTGCTCGGCAATCAGGCCCTTGTGGACTTGACGAAATGAGCAAGATTTCCCTTGTTTATGCTGCATCCCAGAATGGCGTCATTGGCCGGGATGGTGGCTTGCCCTGGTCGATCCCCTCTGATCTCAAACACTTCAAGGCCGTGACTTTGGGCAAACCCATCATCATGGGCCGCAAGACCTGGGCAAGCCTGCCACGCAAACCTTTGCCAGGGCGTTTGAACATCGTGATCAGCCGTTCATCGGGTTTCGTGGCCGAGGGTGCCACAATGGTTCATGATGTTGAGGCCGCGCTGCAGGCCGCGCGGGAAACTGGTGCTGCAGAAATTTGTGTGATCGGCGGGGCAGATATTTTCAACGCCTTTTGGCCGCGCGCCGGGCGCATCCATTTCACATCGGTTCTGGCGGATGTGGTGGGTGACACATTCATGCCACAGATTTCGCCTGAAGAGTGGCACGAGGTTGCGCGCAGTGATGTGGTGCAGCACGCGGGCGATACTCATCCTTACGTGACGATCACCTTTGAGAGGCGGGTTGCGGCTTCGTGATTTGGCCGTTGCGATTTGGAAGCCTATACGAATCCGGTTAGAAGCTGCGCCGAAGACTTTGCGGCATGAGTGGAGCAAGAGATGCGTTTGAAAGCAAAATTGATCATTGGCGTTGCGGTTTTGGCTTTGGGCCTGAATGGTGCGGTGGTGCCGGGGCCGATGGCGGCACCTGCCGCTGCTGCACAAGCGCAGATGCTGCCCGACATTGCTGACCTTGCCGAGAAGCTGTTGCCAGCCGTTGTTGAAATTTCCGTGCAATCAAAAAACCCGGACGCGCCGCAAGGGGCGGCACCACTTGATTCTTCACCCTTCAAGGACTTCTTCGACGAGTTTCTGAAGCGCAAGCAGCAGCAGGGTGGGGACCAGAACAAGGATGCCCCCAAGGACGCACCGAAAGACGCACCAAAGGATGCACCGAAGGATCAGGGCCAGAAAGATGCCCCGGCACCCGACCAAGGCCAGGGCGACAGCAACATGGTGAGTTCCATGGGGTCTGGCTTCATCATTGACCCCAAGGGCATTATCGTCACCAACAATCACGTGATCGCTGATGCCGTCAACATTCAGGTGCATTTGCAGGATGGCACTTTGCTCAAGGCCGAGTTGGTGGGCCATGATCCCAAGACAGACATTGCCGTCATTCGCGTGAAGCCAGACAAGGATTTGCCATTCGTGAATTTTGCCGACAGCGACAAGGCGCGGATCGGCCAATGGGCCATTGCCATTGGCAATCCGTTTGGGCTTGGCGGCTCAGTTTCGCTGGGCATTATTTCGGCGCGGGGCCGTGATATCAATGCCGGGCCCTATGATGATTATTTCCAGACCGACGCTGCCATCAACAAGGGTAACTCCGGCGGACCGCTGTTTGATTTGCAAGGCAATGTGATTGGGGTGAACACGGCGATCTTCTCACCTTCGGGCGGGTCTGTCGGCATTGGCTTTTCGGTGCCCGCCAATGAGGCCAAGACGGTGGCGGCACAGTTGGTCAAATATGGTGAGACGCGGCGCGGCTGGCTTGGGGTGAAATTGCAAACCCTGACACCGGATGTGGCCGAAGGCCTTGGCATGACAAAGCCGCATGGCGCATTGGTGGCGGATGTCACCAAAGACGGCCCTTCGGAAGCGGGTGGCGTGAAGGCAGGCGATGTGATCACCGGCTTTGATGGCAAGGCCATTGAAGATTCCCGCGTGTTGCGCAGGCTTGTGGCTGAAACTGAAGTTGGCAAGGATATTGCGCTGACCGTTTTGCGCGATGGCAAGGAACAAACTCTGAAGCTCACACTAGGCCGCCTTGAAGAAGGTGAAAAGCAGGTGGCGCAGCAGGACGCACAAAAGAAGGCCACCGTCGGGGCCACGGCACAAGTGCTGGGGATGAGCTTGAGTGACCTCACAGATGAATTGCGCAGCAAATTCAAGATTGGTGCGAAAGTTACCGGGGCCTTGGTCAGCGACGTGGCCAAGGACAGTGCCGCTGCCGACAAGGGCATCGGCGCTGGCGACGTGATCGAAGAAGCGGGAGGCAAGCCCGTGGCCAGTGCCGCAGATGTCGTGGCCGCTGCTGATCAAGCTACCAAGGACGGCAAGTCTTCGCTGCTGGTGCTGGTTGCCCATGGCGGCAATGGCGATGACACGCGCTTTGTGGCGCTGAAGTTGAAAAAGTGAAGCCGAGCCGGTCCCGGCTTACGCTGGTGTCTTATCGTCGTCGGGTGGATAGACGTCGACCGAGCGCAACGTTGGGCGCTTGGCACCGAAGACAGGTGCACGCGGCAGCCTGATCGGGATCACATCTTCGGAGGCCACGGGTCTGGCACGGTGCGGTGGCTCTTCATCCAAGCCTGTGCCGATGCCGCTTTCCACCACAAGGTCGTGGCCGCCGCCAATCATTACCAGATGTTCGACATTGTCACGCCGGATCAAAACGAGGCGGCGCGATTGGTCAATCTCGCAATATTCGATGAGGCCGAGGCGCATGCCTTTGCGGCCACGCGCACGGCCCCGGAACATGCGGAAGATGATCATGAGGACGACCAGCGCTGCCAGGACAGCAAGGGCTGCCAATAGATAGTTCAGATAGGGTTGAAGTTCGGCCATCGCACTTGCTCCACTGTTGGGCTGCAACCCTAACATGTTTTTGCGCACAACGAAAAGGGTCAGTGCTCCTGTGTGCTGTTGTGGCAATTGGCTAGCGCGAACCCCATGACTTTGTCCTATATTCGCTTGCGATTCGGGGTAGGGAATGACAGGCGAAACGAGCGGGAATCCTTTGATGCGGCCAGTCTTGGCCAATGTGATTTTGCCATTTGCTGCCGCTGCTTTGGCTTTTGCCGCTTTTTACGATTTGGTGCCGCAGCCTTTCAGCATTTCTCCCGATGCCTTGCGCTGGCTGGTGACCATCTTAAGCTTTCTGGGCGTGGTGTGGATCTTCGCCAGCCTGTCTCGTTTGTTGTTAAAGCGCCAGCCGGAAGCGGACCGGCAATTCTGTGATGTCTTGGTGGATGCCTCGGGCGATCCATCCGTCGTTGTCGATGGCAAGGGCAGGGCTGTGTACGCCAATGGGCCTTATCTCAAGCTTGCGTCCAAGGCCGGAGTTTCACGGCTGGTTGGATTTGATGTGCTCTATTCTGGGTATCCAGATTTTGTCGAACCGATTTACCAGTTGGGGCAGGCCGCAAAAAATGGGGCGGTGACGACGCGGGACTTGCGCCTCTCGGCTGGCTCCTCAGCGCCATATGCTTCCGCAGACAACGCCAAGTGGCTGCGGCTTTCGGTGGCGCCGCTCGGTGCCAATAGTCGCGGCGGCACGACGCTGTGGCGGCTGATCGACATCACGCAAGACCGGGCTCATCAGGAACATGCCTTCTCGCGGCTGCAATTCATCATTTCCTATCTTGACCAAGCGCCCGTCGGCTTCTTCTCCACGCTGCCCAATGGCAAGGTTGACTATGTCAATGCCACCCTGGCCTCTTGGTTAGGGTTTGACCTGGGGGATGTGCAATCCGGCAAGCTCAAGCTTGACGAGCTTTTGGGTATTGAAGGCGCCAGGGTTCTGGGCGCTGTGGCCCCAGTTTCAGGCGAGCACCGGGTGGACCGTTTTCTCCTGCCGTTGCGACGCAAGAATGGCCAAACTGAAGTTTTCAAACTGGTCAACCGCGCCGACTTTGATGCCGATGGCAAGGCCTTGCCTGCTCGCTGCATGGTGATGCGCAACGAAGACAGCGAGGTGGGGGCGACTTCCGCGCAGCTGGCGCGATTTGTTTCGGCCATTCCCATTGGCTTTGCCGAAATTGACGGCAAGGGCAAGATTGTCAATGCCAATGCCCAATTCCTGGGCCTTTCACCGCAACTGGCACGCGGCGCGATCTTGAGCACTGTGCTGGACGCCGAGAGTGGGGCGCGGCTGCAAAAGGCTTGCGAAGAGATCAAATCCAAGCCGGATGAATCCGTCCCCATGGATGTGAACCTGCTGGGGCCGGAGCCACGCAGCGCGCATTTTACACTGAGTTCTTCGGGAACGCCCGGGGCCGTTTCGATTTTCGCTATCGACAAGACTGAGAGCAAGCTTCTGGAAGCGCAATTGGCACAGAGCCAGAAGATGCAGGCCATCGGGCAATTGGCTTCCGGCCTTGCGCATGACTTCAACAACATGCTGACACCGATCATTGGCTTTGCGGATTTGCTGCTGACCAAGATGCGGCCGACGGACCCTTCGTTCCAGGATGTGATGAGTATCAAGCAGAACGCCAACCGCGCGGCAGGTTTGGTGCGGCATCTTCTGGCCTTCTCGCGCAAGCAGACGATGCTTCCCAAGCCGCATGACCTTTCGGACTCGATGTCTGATCTCAGTATTCTGCTCAAACGCGTGGTGGGCGAGAAGGTTGAGCTTTCGATCAACCATGGCCGCGGCCTTTGGCCAGTGATGGTGGACATCCACCAGTTGGAGCAGGTTTTGGTCAATCTCGCTTCGAATGCGCGCGACGCCATGCCCAAGGGCGGGCGGTTGGAGCTTTCGACCTTCAACCTGCTTTCTGATAAATCGCAAGACGTGGGGCATCCGCTGCCGGTGGGTGACTATGTTGTGGTGCAAGCTGTCGACACCGGGCAGGGCATTCCCAAGGACATTGTCAGCAAGATCTGGGATCCGTTCTTCACCACCAAGGACGTGGGCAAGGGCACGGGGCTTGGCCTCTCGATGGTTTACGGCTTTGTCAAACAGTCCGGCGGCTTCATCTATTGTGATAGCGAGATGGGCAAGGGCACGATGTTCCGCATCTTCCTGCCGCGTCTCATCCAGGAGGCCGTGGCGGTCGAAGCACCAAAGCCTGTCGAAGTTGAAGCCAAGCGTCAGGACTTCTCCGGCCGGGGCCGCGTATTGATTGTAGAAGACGAAGATTCTGTGCGGGCTTTCGCGGCGCGTGCCCTTTCCTCACGCGGCTATACCGTGGTGGAGGCGAACAGCGGCGAGATGGGGCTTGAAGTTGTTGAAGGCGATGCAGACGGATTTGAACTCATCCTCTCCGACGTGGTGATGCCCGAGATGGATGGGCCGACGATGCTCAAAGAGCTGCGCCGCCGCAATGTGACCAGCAAATTCATCTTCATGTCGGGCTATGCAGAGGATGCTTTTGAAAAAGCCACTGACGGGCCAACGGACTATGCATTCCTGCAGAAGCCTTTCTCGCTCAAACAGTTGGTGGAGAAGGTCAAAGGGGAATTGGGTTAGCGTTACAACCTGGGTTGCGCGAGAGTTGCAGTCTAATATGAGGTATGTCTATTAATCGTTTGAAATAGAAATCAAAAATGTCTTTTGCAGATTTCCCTTGTGTTTGGAACTAAAATAGAACATAAACAAAACATGCAAGGAACAAAGTTCTGAGCGGTTGGTTGGTTCACAGATTTGGTTTCATGGGATAAGAGGAGAGGCGAGATGGCGCAAGCTCAGCTGAAGGTTGTTGAAAATATGGGGACTGACAGGACGAAGGCGCTGGAAGCCGCACTCAGCCAGATTGAACGGGCCTTCGGCAAGGGTTCGATCATGAAGCTGGGGGCCAATCAGGCCCTTGAGGTGGAAGCGATTTCCACCGGCTCTCTGGGCCTTGATATTGCGCTGGGCATTGGTGGCCTGCCACGGGGCCGGGTGATTGAGATTTATGGACCGGAATCTTCCGGCAAGACGACGCTGGCCTTGCAGGTGATTGCAGAAGCCCAGAAGGGCGGCGGCATATGCGCCTTTATCGATGCTGAACATGCGATGGACCCGATTTACGCTAAGAAGCTTGGCGTCAATATCGATGAGCTTTTGATCTCGCAACCTGACACGGGCGAACAGGCGCTGGAGATTGCCGATACTTTGGTGCGCTCCGGGGCAGTTGAAATTCTGGTGGTCGACTCAGTGGCGGCTTTGACACCCAAGGCCGAGCTTGAAGGCGAGATGGGGGATTCACTCCCCGGCTTGCAAGCCCGCCTGATGAGCCAGGCTTTGCGCAAGCTCACGGGTTCCATCTCCAAATCTAATTGCATGGTGATTTTCATCAACCAGATCCGCATGAAGATTGGTGTGATGTTTGGTTCCCCCGAGACGACGACGGGCGGCAATGCCCTGAAGTTCTATGCCTCGGTGCGCCTTGATATCCGCCGCATCGGTGCCATCAAGGACCGCGAAGAAGTGGTGGGCAACCAGACCCGCGTCAAAGTGGTCAAGAACAAGGTGGCGCCGCCGTTTAAGATGGTGGAATTCGACATCATGTATGGTGAAGGCATTTCCAAGGTGGGTGAGTTGGTCGATCTTGGTGTGACCTGTGGTGTGGTTGAAAAATCCGGCTCGTGGTATTCCTATGAGGGCGAACGCATCGGCCAAGGCCGCGACAATGCCAAGGTTTTTCTCAAGCAACATCCGGATATGGCCAATAAGATTGAAGCGGCGATCCGCGCCAATGCGGGCCTCATCGACGGTTCGATCAAGGAAGATGATGACGGCGAGGCTTGAGGCCGCCGTTCTCTAACCACTGAAAATCAGTTTCGGCCCCGGTTGGGCTGATCCCTAGGCAGGTTTGCCCCACAACCAACCCCTGCCGCCTTGCCGCCAGATCCAGTCGATCTGGCGGTATTTTTTTGTTGGGCAGGGTGCAACTTCGAGCCCGGCGTGGGCTTGCCGAACATCTGGTCTCACTTCGCCAGAAATTCTGGACGTTTTGGTTTTGACACCTTATGAGAACGGCCAAACTCAATTTAGGCATGTTCATGACTGGCTTAGCGCAAATCCGTTCCACCTTCCTCGACTTCTTCAATCGGCAAGGCCATGAGATTGTGCCGTCGTCATCCTTGGTGCCGCGTAATGACCCGACATTGATGTTTGCCAATTCTGGCATGGTGCAATTCAAGAACGTTTTCACCGGTGCCGAAAAGCGCCCCTATACCCGCGCCACCACCGCGCAAAAATGTGTGCGCGCTGGCGGCAAGCATAATGATCTCGACAATGTCGGCTATACCGCGCGGCATCACACATTCTTTGAAATGCTCGGCAACTTCTCCTTTGGCGATTATTTCAAGCCCGATGCCATTGAATGGGCTTGGACCCTGATCACCAAGGAATATGGCCTGCCGAAGGACCGCCTCTCGGTTACGGTCTATCACAATGATGATGATGCCTTTAACCTGTGGAAGAAGGTGGCGGGAATTCCCGACAGCCGGATCATCCGCATTCCGACCTCAGACAATTTCTGGGCGATGGGCGATACTGGGCCTTGCGGGCCGTGCTCCGAAATCTTCTTTGACCATGGCGACAAGATTTGGGGCGGACCTCCGGGCTCGGCTGAACAGGACGGCGACCGTTTCATTGAAATCTGGAATCTGGTGTTCATGCAATTTGAACAGCAGAGCAAGGATGTGCGCGTCAGCCTGCCCAAGCCTTCGATCGATACGGGCATGGGGCTGGAGCGCATTGCCGCTGTGCTGCAAGGCACGCATGACAATTATGAAACCGATTTGTTCCGTGCGCTCATTTCAAACATCGAGGAAAACACCGGGGTGGCCGCCAAGGGCGATGCCAAGGCTTCGAACCGGGTGATTGCCGATCACTTGCGCGCGTCTTCCTTCCTGATCGCCGATGGTGTGATGCCTTCCAACGAGGGGCGCGGCTATGTTCTGCGCCGCATCATGCGCCGCGCCATGCGCCATGCTGAGTTGCTGGGCGTGAAAGAGCCATTGATGTGGAAACTGGTGCCCTCGTTGGTGCGCGAGATGGGAGCGGCCTATCCCGAACTCAGCCGTGCGCAACCGATGATCACCGAAACCTTGAAGCTCGAAGAAACCCGTTTCCGCGCCACATTGGTGCGCGGGCTTAAACTTCTTGCAGACGAATCCGCCACGCTCAACAAGGGCGATGTGTTCTCGGGCGAAACCGCCTTCAAGCTTTATGACACTTACGGTTTTCCCTTGGACCTCACGCAAGACGCGTTGAAGGCGCGGAGCATTGCGGTGGATGGCGATGCCTTTGCCAAGAGCATGGCCAAACAAAAGGCTGATGCGCGCGCCGCCTGGAAAGGTTCAGGCGAGGCCAAGACTGACAATATCTGGTTTGACATTCGCGAACGTGTGGGCGCGACTGAATTCCTCGGCTATGACACTGAGCGCGCAGAAGGCGAAGTGATGGCGCTGACCTTGGACGGCAAGGATGTGACCGCCCTCAACGAAGGCCAGACTGGTGCCATTCTGGTCAACCAAACGCCCTTTTATGGCGAGAGCGGTGGCCAGACGGGCGACCAGGGCCTCATTCGCCGCGCTGATGGTGCGATGTTCCGCGTGACTGACACGCAAAAGCGGCTGGGCGATGTGTTTGTACATTATGGGACAGTTGAAAAAGGCACGTTCCGCCCCGGCCAGGCGGTTGAACTTGAGGTGGACCATGCGCGCCGTTTCGCCAACCGGGCGCATCATTCTGCGACGCATTTGCTGCACGAAGCGCTGCGGCGTGTGCTCGGCGATCATGTGGCGCAGAAGGGATCTCTCGTTGAGCCCGGCCGCTTGCGCTTCGATTTCTCTCACTCCAAGGGCATGAGTCCCGATGAAGTGGCGCGGGCCGAGACCATCGCCAATGACGTGGTTTTACAGAATGAGCCCGTAACGACGCGGTTGATGTCTGTCGATGCTGCCATTGCCGAAGGCGCCATGGCGCTGTTTGGCGAAAAATATGGCGATGAAGTGCGGGTGGTTTCGATGGGCCGCAATGGTGCCAACGAGAAGCGCGCGATTTATTCGCTTGAACTCTGCGGCGGCACGCATGTGGCGCGCACCGGCGACATTGGCCTCATCAAGATTGTTGCTGAAAGCGCTTCATCTGCCGGCGTGCGCCGCATGGAAGCCGTGGTGGGCGATGCGGCGCGGGCCTATCTGGGCGAGCAGGATCGGCGTGTGTTGGCCGCTGCTGCTGCGCTGAAAGTCGCACCTGCCGATGTGGTGTCGCGCATTGATGTGTTGCTTGATGAGCGGCGCAAGCTGGAGCGGGAACTCACAGAAGCCAAGCGCGCCTTGGCGATGGGCGGTGGCGGGAAGGCTGAAGCGACGGTCGGCGAAGTTAATGGTATCAAATTCATGGGCCGCGTTCTCAAAGGGGTTGCCGCCAATGATTTGAAGGCGTTGGCCGATGAGGGCAAGAAAACCCTGGGTTCAGGCATCGTGGCGCTGGTGGCACAGGCCGAAGATGGCAAAGGTGCCGTTGTGGCGGCAGTTACGGCTGATCTTACCTCGCGCTTCAACGCGGTTGACCTTGTCAAGGCCGGGGCGGCTGCGATGGGTGGCAAGGGCGGCGGTGGGCGGCCCGACATGGCGCAGGCGGGCGGGCCAGACGGCTCACAAGCCGAAGCGGCGTTGGCGGCGATCAGGGCGCTGCTCTAATCCTGATCTGGATGTTGGCGTGAAGCGAGGTGGAGCAGCTCTACCGCGCTCCGCGTCTCTTTGGTTTCCATCTCGGGCAATTCATGCAGCGTCTTGAACCAAGGCAAGCGGCTTTCGACGCCAACCTGGCGGGTGAAGATGATGCCTGAAGGATCATCAAGTGTTCCGGCAGCGAGGTCGATGAAATCATCGCCTTGCTCCTGCATGGCGAGTGGTGTCCCGCATTTCGGGCAGAAGCTGCGGGTGACGCGGGCTGACGATTGGAAAGTGCCCGGGCTCGCTTTCGTCCAGCGGAAACGCTTCAGCGGCACCTCAATGAAGGCCGCGCCCCAATTGCCAAAGGCTTTTTGACACATGCGGCAATGGCAGATTTCGGCAGCGCGCGGTTCCCCGGCAAATTCGTAGCGGACCGCTCCGCATTGGCAACCCCCAGTTGGTGTTTCTCGATTCATTTCAACCGCCCATCTTAGCGTCATCTTTACCAATGCTACCGATATTCTGCTCTGCCCGGCAAGTCACGGTTGGCGAAGGGCCAAGGATATCATGGTCAAAATTCTCGCATCGCATGCTGCTGGATACCGCTTGGCGCGGATCATTGCTTTCCTGATGGTCCCGATTTTTTATCTGTCGTTTCTTCTGATCAGCAACGCGGTGCATGAGCGTGCGGCATTGCGCGCCAATCGCGATGCGCTTCAATTGATGGACCTCACCTTCCAAACCATGTTGGATTATGCCGAGGGGGGGAGTGCTTCGGATCACCGCACGCAATTGATCGGCGAAGGTGCTGCGTTGGCCAAGGATGTTGGCGTTATTCCGGAATTCCAGGCTCTGCAAAAAGCTTTCGATTCCCAAGATACTTCCAAGCACGATATCCTGCAAAAAGCGGCCAACCTGATGATTGCCTTGGGTGATGGGCCGGGCATGAACATTGGGGGCGACCGCGAAGCCAATGGCTTAGCGATGATGAGTGGCGAACTTCTGCCGCATCTGGTTCTCAATTATGACCAGTTGCACCGCAATGTTGAAAGCTCGATGCTGGACCACGAGATGATCGCGCAAAAGTTGCCCGACATTGTCAGTGGTGCCATCACACTTGAGTTCATGTCCCGGCAGTTAGGAACGGGGACCGTGCAAGCGCGCGCCGTGAGCCCCAATCCTTCGGCCTTTAACCACCTGCTGCAAACCACTTGGTGGCTGACTTTTGATGCGGCCCATAACAGGGGCATCGCCATTGGAAATCACGATGACAGCGCCAGCGCCGTGCGTGATCTCGAAAGTGCCATGAATGGTGCAACCCACAAATGGGTGAGCACGGTTGGCAACATCTGGAGTGACATTGACTCGCGGCTGATGGAAATTTCAAAAAGCCGACAAAGCGAGTTGGATAGCAGTGCGCTGAAGACGATGGGTTTCTCGCTGGTTGCCATTTTGCTGGGCCTTGGCGCGGCGGTTTCGCTGTTCCGTAAAACGCTGCGGCAGTTGGATGATCTTGATCTCTCACGCCAGCAAGCCGTGGACGCGCGTGCCACTGCGGAGCAGGGTTCGGCAGAGCTGTCGATCTTGAATGCCGACATGGCCCGCATCAATGTGGAGATGGGCAATAATTTGCGCGCCCTTCGGGTCGCGCAGGACCAGTTGATCAAGAAAAACCGCATGGAGCAAATGGGCCAGTTGACGGCCACTATCGCGCATGAGCTGCGCAATCCCCTGGGGGCAGTGCGCACCTCCGTCTTCCTGCTCGAACGCAAGACGAAGGGTAAAGACCTGGGCATTGATGGACAGCTGAAGCGGATCAACAATGGTGTCACACGTTGCGATGCCATTATCACCCAGCTATTGGATTTCTCGCGCAGCAAGCAGATTGTCACGCAGAGTGAAGATCTGGATGCTTGGCTGGAACAGACCATCGGCGAAGAGGCGCAGAGACTTCCGTCCGCCATTTCACTTTCCTGCAACCTTGGCCTTGGCGGATTGCTGGTGCCCTTCGATGCTTCCCGCCTGCACCGCGCGCTGACCAACCTCTTGTCCAACGCGGCTGAAGCCATGGTGGGCAATGGCGACGGGCAGCACCGCAACGCCACACCGGAGCCACACATCTCCATCACCACGCAACAGAACGGCGAATTTGCCACCATTGAAATCAAGGACAATGGCCCTGGCATCAAGCCTGATGACATGCGCCGCGTACGCGAGCCGTTGTTTACGACAAAGAATTTCGGCACCGGGCTTGGTGTTCCTGCCGTAGAGCAAATTGTTGTTCAACATGGCGGCACGTTGAAAATTGAATCCGAACTTGGCCACGGGGCGGCATTCACCATTCAACTGCCGTTGCGCAAACAGCAAGAGGAAGCCGCATGATGCCGGCGCGCATATTGGGGAGTGACTTCCATGCCAGATAGAAAGGTTGAACGCCCCGTTCTGACTGCTGATTTCCTGTTGCAGATTTTGGACTCTCTGCCCACGCCGATTTACGCCAAGGACGAACAGGCGTGCTTTGTCTACTCCAATGCCAAGCATGATGCGCAGGTTGGCAAGGCACAGGCAGAGCTTTGGGGCAAGTCAGATGTCGATTTCTATCCTCCAGATGTGGCAGAGGCATTCTTGGCCCATGATCGAAGCGTCATTGAGACAGGTGCCATTTCCACTGTTGAAGAAGTTGCGATGTTGGACGGCGGCATGAACATGCCTGTGCTCAGTCGCAAAGCGCGCATGGTGAGACCGGACGGGCAAGCCTTTTTGGTCGGCATGAATTTCGATTTGACCGCGATCAAAAAGCGTGAAGAACAATATCGTGCGCTGGCCGAGACGGTGCCGGTTGGTGTCATCCAGATCGAGGAAAGCGGCGAGGTGAGCTTCGCCAATCCGTTGCTGCTGGCGTATTTCCACGGGTCGGCTGACGCACTTGACCTTCAGGCCCTTTCGCAAATTCTGGGTAAGCCTGAACATTTCCCGGGCCAGCCCTCGCGGTTCGAATGTTCGCTGGTTGACCCGCGTGGGCAAGAACGACGCGTCTTGGTGATCAGCTCCGGCTGGTTAGTGTTGTCCAAAGACAAGCATCGCTCTGCCATCGTGAGTGTGGTTGATATTTCTGAGAACGCCGAGTTGAAGCGGATCAATGAAGAAATTCTGCGATTGAACAAAGAGCTGGCGATCAGCATGCAGAAGCTCAAGGATGCGCAGGACGCCTTGGTCAAGAAAGGCCGTATGGAGCAGATGGGGCAATTGACCGCCACCATTGCGCATGAGCTGCGAAACCCCTTGGGCGCGGTTCGCACATCCGTGTTTCTGTTGGAGCGCAAGGTCAAAGACAAGGGGCTTGGGGTTGAGAGCCAATTGCAGAGGATCAACAATGGCGTGACGCGGTGTGACTCGATCATCACGCAGTTGCTGGATTTCTCCCGCACCAAACAGCTGGAATGCCGTTCCGATGACATTGACCAATGGTTGGCCAAGATTGTCGAAGATGAGGCGCGACGATTGCCGTCGTGTATCCATGTCGATTGCTATCTGGGGCTGGAGGGTGCGATGGTGCCTTTTGATCCGGGCCGCTTGCAGCGCGCACTGGTCAATCTGATTGCGAACGCAGCCGAAGCCATGGTGGGCAATGGCGAAGTGCCGCTGGCCGGACAGACCCAAACACCGCGCATTACGATTGGCACCAGGCTGGAAAGCGGCCTTGTGCGCATTGAAGTCACTGACAATGGGCCGGGGATAGCTTCGGAGACATTGGAACGGATCCGAGAGCCGCTGTTTACGACAAAGAGTTTTGGAACGGGTTTGGGCATTCCCGCCGTTGAACAAATCGCCTCGCAGCACGGGGGCTCGCTCGCAATATTTTCCGAACTTGGCAAGGGTTCATCCTTTGTCATTTCACTGCCGTTGGCTGGGGTTAAGCATGGGGAGGCCGCATGATGCGCCATTTAAAAATTCTTGTTGTTGATGATGACAAAGACAACGCCGACTCGCTCGGGGAGTTGTTCGAAATGGAGGGCCATTCGGTTCGCGTGGTCTATAGCGGGCGTGAGGCCATCCACGCCTATCTGGAGGCTGATTTTCAGCTGGCCTTCATCGATGTGATGATGCCCGGAATGAACGGCGTTGAGAGCTTCATGGAAATTCGCAAGATGAAGCCCAAGGCCAATGTCTTCATGATGTCTGGCTATAGCGTCGAGGAATTGCTGCGTCAGGCGATGTCCCACGGTGCGCGCGGCATGTTTGCCAAGCCGGTTGATCCGCAAACGCTTTTGTCCACCGTCAATGAAATTGGCGAGAACGGTGTGCTGGTAGCACAAAGCCAGGGCCCACAATTTTTCAGCGAGTTGCAGCGTTTGGCTAGCGAGGGCAAGACCCGCTGCCGCATTGTCAATTCGCCAGCAGCACTGGAACGCGACGGTACAGATGGCGATATGCTGGTTCTCAACATGAACCAGCCCCTGATCGATACGATTGGTCTCTATTCCACCTTGCGCAAGGCGCAGGATTTGCCGCCGACAGCGATTTTAACGCCACAGGTTCCAAGTCTTCAGGGGGATGATTGTTTCAATGACATGTTGGTGACGGGTATTTTAAGCAAGCCTTTTGATCCAGACCGTGTGTTGTCACACGTCCAATCGGTCGCGGCATAGAGAATTGAGTGAGGGGATAAATGGCTAGGCAATTGAATATTTTGGTGGTGGATGATGATGCGGAGAATGCTGCATCATTAGCGGAACTGTTTGAGGCGGATGATCACCGGGTCACCATTGCCTATGATGGGCAGCAGGCCGTGGATGCGTTTGAGCTTGCCTCGTTTGATCTCGGCTTTTTTGATGTGATGATGCCGGTGAAAAATGGCGTTGAGAGCTTTCTTGAAATCAAGCGGGCACATCCAGATGCCAAGGTTTATTTCATGACTGGCTATTCAGAGAGTGAACTTTTGGACCGGGCGCGCGGTGGCGGCGCCATGGGGGTTTTTGGCAAGCCGGCGGATCCGGCGGCTTTACTGGGTGTCGTGGAACGTCAGGCGGCTTGACCCTGGTCGGCTTTTCCGGGGCGTGGGCGAGCCCTCTCCCACCGGGGAGAGGGTTGTTGTGAAATTATGCCATCGCCTTTTTCAAATTGGCGTCAACCGCATCAATGAAGCCTTCGGTGGTGAGCCATTGTTGGTCGGGGCCGACGAGAACGGCGAGGTCCTTTGTCATCTTGCCCTGTTCGATAGTATCAACAGTGACGCGTTCAAGTGCTGCGGCGAATTTGGCCAGAGCTTCGTTACCATCGAGCGTGGCGCGGTGTTTAAGGCCGCCTGTCCAGGCATAGATTGATGCCGTGGAATTGGTCGAGGTTGGCTTGCCTTGCTGGTGCAGGCGGTAGTGACGCGTCACCGTGCCGTGGGCCGCTTCAGCTTCAACCGTCTTACCGTCTGGTGTGATCAACACGGACGTCATCAGGCCCAATGAGCCATAACCTTGGGCGACGAGATCTGACTGCACGTCACCATCATAATTCTTGCAGGCCCAGATATAGCCACCCGTCCATTTCATCGCCGAGGCCACCATGTCATCGATCAGGCGGTGTTCATAGGTGATGCCCGCCTTTTCGAAATCGGCCTTGAACTCGGCGTCATAGATCGCCTGGGTCAAGTCCTTGAAGCGGCCATCATAGGCTTTGAGAATGGTGTTTTTGGTGGAAAGATAGACCGGCAATTTGCGCTGCAAGCCGTAAGTGAGCGAGGCACGGGCAAATTCCTTGATTGAGTCATCAAGATTATACATGGCCATGGCCACGCCAGCGCCGGGGGCCTTGAATACTTCCTTCTCGATCACTTTGCCATCTTCGCCGACGAACTTGATCGTCAATGTGCCCTTGCCTGGGAAAGTGAAATCGGTGGCGCGGTATTGATCGCCAAAAGCGTGGCGGCCGATGATGATCGGCTTGGTCCAGCCCGGAACAAGGCGCGGCACGTTCTGGCAGATGATCGGCTCACGGAAAATGACACCGCCCAGAATGTTGCGGATGGTGCCGTTGGGGGATTTCCACATTTGCTTGAGATTGAATTCTGCAACGCGCGCTTCATCGGGCGTGATGGTGGCGCATTTGACGCCCACGCCATATTTCTTGATGGCATTGGCGGCATCGACGGTGACTTTGTCATCCGTCGCATCGCGGTTCTCCATGCCGAGATCATAATATTTCAGATCAATATCAAGATAGGGAAGGATCAATTTTTGTCGGATCAAGGCCCAGATAATGCGCGTCATTTCATCGCCGTCGAGTTCGACAACGGGGTTGGCAACCTTGATCTTGTCCATTGAAAGGCCCTTAGCTGGTGTTGAGTTGTGGCGGCTATAGCAGGCGCAATGCGTGGCTGCAAATCAGCGCAGCGGTTTTTTTGCCGCCTTCTTCGCGGCCTTGGTCGGCAGGGTTTTGTTGAAGGCTAGTGCCATGGCGAGCCAGCGCTTCACCTGCGCCCCAGTTTTGCAGCCTTCTGCAGCCACGATGATCCAGCCCGGCATTTTATGCCCCCGCATTTCCATCACCGAGGCCCCCGGCAATTTGGCGGCCTTGGCTTCGTCTTCCTTGCCGACGCGGACAATGAGGCCATCACGCTGCGTGCCAATCACCAGATTGCCGTTCAGCATGAAGCCAGTTCCAGTAAACATGCGTTGGGATTTGGCCCCCAGCGGCCCCAAATGGGTGGCGAGTTCGACAAGCAGATCCATGGGCGCAAAGTTAGGCCCAGCCCTGCGCGTGTGACAATAACAATCGGCAAGAATTGAATTTTGTCACTGGTAAGACACATTCCCTTTGGATAGGCAGGGATCAGTAAT
This sequence comes from Hyphomicrobiales bacterium, assembly GCA_043739165.1. Classification (GTDB taxonomy): domain Bacteria; phylum Pseudomonadota; class Alphaproteobacteria; order Rhizobiales; family Aestuariivirgaceae; genus Aestuariivirga. The sequence goes on along the minus strand of JAYUEP010000185.1, from coordinate 11,459 downwards.
TTGGGCACAGACATGACCGAAAGTGTTGCCACTATAGCGCCAAAACCAGAGCCAAAGGGCCTGCGCGGATTCTTTGCCAAGCTGGGGCCCGGCCTCATTGCCGGGGCGGCGGATGATGATCCATCGGGCATTGCCACCTATTCAATCGCCGGGGCGCAGTTTGGCTTGGGTCTCTTGTGGACGGCATGGTTCTCCTGGCCCTTGATGGCTTTTGTGCAAATGATGTGCGCGCGCATCGGTATGGTGACAGGCCGGGGCCTTGCTGGCGCATTGCGCGTCAAGTTCCCTAAGCCGGTCATGATTTTGATGTGCGTTTGCCTGCTCATTGCGAACACAATCAACGTCGGTTCTGATCTTGCTGGCATGGCTGATGCGGCGGAGCTTTTGACCGGCATCTCGTCACATATCTATGTGGTTTTGCTGGGCGTTGGCGTCAGCTATGCGGTGATCCGCTTTCGGTATCACCAGATTGCCAATGTGCTCAAATGGCTGGCCATGATTTTGGGGGCCTACATCATCACGGGTTTTCTGATCAAGCCAGATTGGGCCGCAGTGTTTGCAGGGTTTACCCATGTTTCCATCCCCGCCAACGGAGGGGCAGCCACCGTGGTTGCGATTTTGGGCACCACCATCAGCCCCTATCTGTTTTTCTGGCAGGCGGGCCAGGAAGTTGAAGAAGAAAAGGCCATGGGCCGGCGCATGTTGAAAAGCCGGGAAGGAGCGACGAGCAAGGAGATTGAAGACCGAGTCATTGACGTTGGTGTTGGCACATTCTTCTCCAACCTGGTCATGTTCTTCGTGATCCTATGTACGGCGATGACACTCAACGCTCATGGCATCACGCAGATTTCAACCTCACGCGAGGTCGCTGAAGCCCTGAAGCCGCTGGCTGGCAATGCTGCCATGCTGCTCTATACGGTTGGCATTATTGGCGTCGGGCTATTGGCTATTCCGACGCTGACAGGCTCTGCGGCCTATGCCTTTTCGGAAACCTTTCGCTGGCGGCATGGGCTGGACGCAAAATGGCGACAGGCGCGGGCCTTCTATGGGGTGATCGTGCTTTCGACCGCCGTTGGCATTGCCATGGATTTCATCGGCATCAACCCGGTTTCGGCCCTGTTCTGGACGGCGGTAATCAATGGGATGTTGGCGCCTTTCCTTCTCATTGGCATCCTGCTTGTGGCGCGGGACAATCGGATCATGCTGGGCCAGCCGAGTTCGCTTTTTAGCCAGTTCATGGTGGCCTTGACGATTGTAGTGATGTTCGGCGCGGCCATCGGCGTCTTTGTCTTTTGACAGATTTGGCCAATCATGGCAGGGCAGGGGAATGACGGCAGAATCCCTTTCGACCAGCGCCTTTTCATCCCGCGCCTTCACCCGCTTTTTTCCCAGCCGCATCGCACATCATTTTGCCATGCAGATCATGACGACTGCGGTGGGCTGGCAGGTTTGGGATGTGACGCATGATGCGCGCTATCTGGCGTGGATCGGGCTTGCTGTGTTTTTGCCAGTGCTGCTCTTGGTGGTGCCTGCCGGGCTGGCGGCAGACCGCTTTGACCGGAAGCTGATCCTTGCAGGATGCATGGCGCTTGATACGGCTGCGGCGTTCGGCCTTTTGGTGTTCTCGCTGATGGGTGGCTCGCTGATTTGGTTGGTCTATCTCTGTCTCGTGCTGATTGGTGTGGCTTCGGCTTTCGGCAATCCGGCCGCATCGTCGCTGGTGCCCAACATGCTCACACCTCGGCAGCTGGCGCATGGCATCTCGGTCAATACGATGACCTGGCAATCCGCCTCTGTGATCGGGCCTGCATTGGGCGGGTTGTTGCTGTTGTTCGGGTCAGTTGCGACCTATCTGGTTGCACTGGGCTTGACGATGGCCGCGACTGTGCTGGTTCTGGCCATGGGCCATGTTAAGCAGACCCATCATGAAAACCCTGACGCTGGGTTTGGCGCAGTTCTGGCCGGGTTCAAATTCGTGGTAACGGAGCCCATTGTGTTAGGGGCAATATCGCTGGACATGTTCGCCGTGCTGTTGGGCGGCGCGGTTGCCTTGATGCCGATCTATGCCAGCGACATCCTGCATCTGGGTGCGTTGGGCAATGGACTGCTGCGTGCCGCGCCGGGGATTGGTGCCATTGCCGTTGGCTTGTGGTTGGCGAAATTTGGCATCAAGGACCGGGCGGGCTGGTGGTTGTTTATCGCAGTGGCGCTCTCCGGTGCGGTGATTGTGGTGTTTGGCTATTCGCGAATTGCCTGGCTCTCCATCCTGATGCTGGTGCTCTATGGTGCCTTTGACATGATCAGCGTTTATGTCCGTGAAATTCTGATGCAGTTGTGGATTCCTGATTCTGTGCGCGGGCGGGTCAATGCCGTCAACAATGTGTTCATTGGTGCCTCCAATCAATTGGGCGAGGCGCGTGCCGGGTTTGTGGCGGCGGCGATTGGGGCTGTGCCTGCCGTGGTGATTGGCGGAGCAGGCACGGTTGCAGTGGCGGCCCTGTGGAGCTGGATGTTCCCCAAGCTGCGCGAGCAACGCAAAATGACGGGGCGCGAATAGTGGCCGGCACCGACAAGACCCAGACGCGCGATCTTGGACCCTCACCCACGGTGGTGCTGGTTAACCCGCAGCTGGGTGAAAACATCGGCATGGCGGCCCGGGCCATGGCGAATTTCGGCATGATGGACCTGTTGCTGATGGACCCGCGCGAAGGCTGGGACAAGGACAAAGCTTTGGCTGCTGCATCGGGCGCTGCGGAAACCGTGGCCAATGCGAAAGTTGCGCCCGTGCTCTCAGAGGCGCTCAAGCCCTTCAACTATGTCTATGCCACCACGGCGCGGCCGCGCGGCATGACCAAGGATGTGATGACGCCGGAACAGGCCAGCGCTGACATGCATGTCCGCATCGCGCGCGGCGAAAAGGTGGCAATCCTGTTTGGGCGTGAGCGGATTGGTCTCACCAATGATGAAGTGTCGCTGGCCGATGTGATCATCTCGGCGCCCGTCAACCCGGCCTATGCATCGCTTAACATTGCGCAGGCGGTTTTGCTGGTGGGTTATGAATGGTTCAAGCCCGTGGCGCCTTCGTTGGGCATGGAAACACAAGAGCTGCCAGCACTCGAAGGCCCCGGTTTGCAGATGCCGGACACGCGGCCTGCCACGAAGGAAGAGCTTTATGGTTTTTTCGATCACATCGAAGGCGAACTCGCCACAGCGGGCTTTTTCAAAACCGCCGACAAACGCCCCGGCATGATGCGCAATATCCGCAACGTGTTTGCGCGGGCGGCATTGACGGAACAGGAAGTGCGATCCTTACGCGGCATTGTTTCATCGCTCACACGGGTGCATGAATTGCGCAAGGAGAAGCGCGGGAAATGACGCGGCCACGGATTTTGCTTTTTGATAGCGGCATGGGTGGCCTTACGGTGGCGCGGGCTGTGGCAACGCAGATGCCGGATGCGCATCTGATTTATTCTGCCGACAATGCTGGCTTTCCCTATGGTGCATGGAAAGAGAAGCCACTTGTTGAACGCATCCGGACAGTGATGGGCGCATTGATTACGCGGGCCAAGCCTGACCTTGTGGTTGTCGCCTGCAACACGGCTTCCACCATTGCCATTGCTGACTTGCGCGCCTCCTTCTCCGTGCCTTTTGTAGGCACAGTTCCGGCGATCAAGCCTGCGGCGGCCCAAACCAAATCCGGCATCATCGGCGTTCTCGCTACTCCGGGAACGGTGAACCGCGAATATACGCATTCGCTCATCCACACCTATGCCTATCACTGCAAAGTGTTCCTGCATGGCGCGCCGCGCCTCGCTGAGATTGCCGAGCAGAAGCTGCGCGGGCATAAGGTTGATATGGCGGAACTGGCCGATGAAGTGGCTCCTGTGTTCCGCAAGCGCGATGGCGGCAAGACAGATGTGGTGGTGCTGGGCTGTACGCATTATCCACTGTTGACGGGCGAGATTGCCGAAGTGGCACCCTGGCCAGTGATCTACATTGATCCATCACCTGCCATTGCACGGCGTGCGGCCGATGTGGCGGAGGAGACGGTCTTGCAGGGGCCAGATGCAAATGTGCCTGCCCATGGCACAGTGCTGCTGACCGCGGCCCGGAGTGAGACCTCAGAAACGCTGGCCGCCTATGGCAGCATGGGGTTTCCGAAGCATGAGATCATTGATCTGCCGGTTTAGAACTCGGTTTGACATCCGCCGCCACTTCGCCTATCACCCGCCGCATCAGCAGGGCTTCGGCCCTGTTTTTGCTTGCCCGTGATGGCTGAATCGTCAGCGCGTCTGTCGGCCGGGAAACCGGAAGAGGAGGGTGGGTTTCCATTTAACCATCGGAGAACCGTAAATGACAAAGCGTGCAACCGCGAAATATAAGATTGATCGTCGCCTGGGTGAGAATATTTGGGGCCGCCCCAAGTCTCCTGTCAACAAGCGCGAATATGGCCCCGGCCAACACGGCCAACGCCGCAAGGGCAAGATTTCAGATTTCGGCACGCAGCTGCGCGCCAAACAGAAGCTGAAGTTCTACTATGGCAGCATTTCCGAGCGCCAGTTCTCGAGCTACTACAAGGAAGCTCTGCGTCTGACGGGCGACTCTTCTGAAAACCTCATTGGCCTTCTTGAGCGCCGTCTGGATGCGGTGGTTTACCGCGCCAAGTTCGCTCTCACCGTGTTCGCTGCGCGCCAGTTTGTGTCGCACGGCCACGTCAAGGTCAACGGCAAGCGCGTGACCATCCCTTCCATCCAGCTCAAAGTGGGCGACTTGGTTGAAGTGACCGCCAAGGCCAAGGACTTCCCGGTGGTTATGGAAGCGCTGGCTTCATCTGAACGCGAAACGCCGGACTATATCGAAACCAATGGCAAGGATACGGCGAAGCTGACCCGCATCCCGACGCTGACAGACGTGCCCTATCCGGTGCAGATGCAGCCCGCCCTGGTGGTTGAATATTATTCGCGCTAATTTTTGCGGCGTGTTTTGAGATTGAACGGCGGGGGAAACCTCGCCGTTTTGCTTTTGGCTCCCTTCCCAGCCTTCGCTGGCATGACGGAATGGGGTATATGTGGCTGATGACAGATGTTCCCGAAAGAATCGCAGAGCTTGAGCTACGCTTGGCGCATCAGGATAAGACGATCAGCGATCTCAACGAAATGGTCCTGGCGCAGTGGCGCAAGATCGAGGCGCTCGAGCGTCAGCTCAACCGCATGGGCGAAGAGATGCAGGATTTGGGATCAGCCTCCGTGCCGGTGGACAAGCCACCGCATTATTGAAAGGCTTCTTCGACTTTTGCATCCGCCAGCGCGAAACACCCGGCGATCGTTGGGCTGATCGGGAGTTCGCGGTAAGCGCCCAGTGCGCCATTCTCATGCAACCGCCCGGCGAGGCCCGGTTGGTCGCTGGTCACCACCCAAATGAAATCAAAGCTCGACTTGCGCACCACATTGCCGCCAGCGGCCACGATGGTGGCGAAGGCTTTGTCGGCGCTGGTTGAAGGCTGGAATACCGCGAGCATGGTACCTGTGGCCTCGGGTGGCAGGGCAGAGCGGTGCATGAGGAATGTCATCGTCCCCGCCCACACCACCAGCACACCACCGAAGAAGGTCAAGGCAAAGCGGTGGCCCGGCCATATCATGCCACTGCAAAGCCGGGGGCACGAGTTTCACGGATCGGCAGATTGATCAGTGCTGCAAAAAGGCCAAGGGCAACACCCATCCACCAGACGGGATCATAGGTGCCGAACATGTCGAACAATTTGCCGCCCAGCCACACGCCGAGGAAAGAGCCGATCTGATGACTGAGGAAGGCGAAGCCATAGAGCGTGGCCATATAGCGGGTGCCGAACATCACTGTCACCAGACCCATGGTAAGCGGCACGGTGGATAGCCAGAGGAAGCCCAATGTGGCGGTGAAGACCATTGTGGATGTTTGCGTGATCGGCAGCAGGATGAAGGCCGTCACTGCGACAGAGCGCAGAATGTAGATGAGACTCAGCGGCACGCGCTTTTCGCCGCGCCCGCCGATGATGCCGGAGGTGTAGGAGCCCACGACATTGAACAAACCGATCAAGGCCATGGCCCAGCCTGCAAACTCCTTCGAGATGCCATGCTGTGCGAGATAGGGCGGCAGATGCACCGTGACGAAGGCCAGTTGAAAGCCGCAGACGAAGAAGCCCGCAACCAACAATAAATATGAGCGGTGGCCGAAGGCCTCGCCCAGCGCTTGGCGCATGGTGAGGGTTGTTTCGCCTGCTTCGACTTTACTGGTCGACGTGTTCTGAATCAGCAGAGGAAGTGCCAGTGGAATAATGATCAAGGTTGAGGCCGCCATGACCAGTAGCGAGATGTGCCAATCATAGGCCGAGATCAATCCGCCTGCGATCGGCGAGAAAACGAACTGGCCCATGGAGCCTGAGGCCGTGGCAATGCCGAACGCCCAGGAGCGTTTTTCCGGCGGCACCAGGCGGCCCAGCGCCGCCATCACAATCGAGAAGGACGACATGGCAATGCCGATGCCCGCGAGAATGCCGCCGCCAACATTGAGCATGAGGGGAGAGCCTGCATAATTCATCACCGCAACGCCAATCGCGTAGAACAAGGCACCCACCATCAATACGCGGGCCGAGCCATAACGATCTGCCAGCGCGCCAGCGACTGGTGTGGCAATACCCCACAACAGGTTCTGCAAGGCGATGGCCAGCGAATAGGTTTCGCGGTGCCATTGATGGGCCTCGGAAATCGGCAATGTGAACTGCCCAAAAGTGGAACGAACACCGAAATTGATAATGGCGATGAGGCAACCAGTCACGATGATGGTCGAGGGCTGGAAATACCAGGGCGTGGTCGAAGGCGCAGCTTGGGTCGTCATGTTTGCTCCTTGAGAGAGAGTTTAAAGGATTTGCCGAATTCCGCCACGGCCACACCGATCAAAATGATCAGTCCCGCCAGCAAGGTTTTGGCACCCGTTGCCTCGCCCAGAAAGAGCCAGCCGAAAAGGGCGATGCAGGGCGGGACGACATAGAGTGCTGCGCCAGCGGATGTTGGTGGCAAATGGCCGGCTGCATAGTTCCACAGGTTCACACTCAGCAGTGTGCCGATCAAAGACATGATCAACAGCGCGATAACGGCACCTTGGCTGAGATTGAGAAATGTATGCAGCGTTTGGCCATTGGCAAAAAATAATGACGGCGGCGCGCAGAGCATCGATGTCCAGAGCGTGACTTTCATGGGGCCGTATTTTTTGATCAGGGGGCGGGCGAAGATGACATAGACGGCCCAGGCGGCGCAGCCCGCCAACATCATCAAGCCACCGAAGACAGGATCGCCGTCGCCACCCTTGTCGAGGCCGTCAGTGAAAAGATAAAGCGTGCCTGCAAAGGAAATGAGCAGGCCAAGAATCACTGCCAAAGAAAGCTGTTCTGCGCCCACCGCGATGGCGAGGGCAGCGATGAGCAGCGGGCTGGTCGCATAGATCATGCCGCCAGCGCCGGGGCTGAGATTGGCGAAGCCGAAGTTGGAGCCAATGTAATAGCCGAAATTGCCGATCACCCCGATCAACAGAAAGGTTTTGATGTCCGTGCGGTCAATGCGGGGGCCGAGCCAAAGCAACAGGGGCAGGGAAAAGACGGCAATGGTCCACATGCGGATGACGATGGAATCGGCGGGCCCGGCTTCCAAAGCAAAGTCGCGCACCAAGCTTGGCGTAGCGCTCCATACGATGATGGTGGCCAACAGCGCGAGGGCCGGCCAGAGGTGTTTCGAAGGCATGGCGCATAAAGAGCAGTGCTGGGTGATTGGTCAACCACCAGCGCGGCATAGGGGCTATGAATTGCGCCTGCTGGCCATCTTTGGACGCGAAAACATTACAAGAACATCTCGCCAGCGGGCCTTGGCTTGGCTATAAGATTCTCATGCTGAACGCCCTTTCCATCCGCGACATTGTGTTGATCGAGAAGCTCGATCTGGCCCTGGACAATGGCCTGACGATTTTGACGGGCGAAACGGGGGCGGGAAAATCCATTCTGTTGGATGCGCTGGGTTTGGCGTTGGGGGCACGCGGCGATTCCGCTTTGGTGCGGGCGGGGCAGACCAAGGGTTCGGTGGCGGCATCTTTCTCACTCAGCAAGGGCCATGCTGCCTTGGCTTTGCTGGCCGAGCATGATGTGGAGGCCGAGGGCGAAATCATTATCCGGCGCATTCAGAATGCCGATGGGCCAAGCCGGGCCACGATCAATGACCAGCCTGTTAGCCTGAACTTGCTGCGGCAGGTGGCGGCGCTTTTGGTTGAACTTCACGGGCAACATGCCGACCGTGCACTGGTGGAGGTGGCGGAACATCGCCGCCTGCTGGATGCCTTTGGCGGGCTTGAAGCTCAAGTCGAGAAACTTTCGGCCCTCTGGAGGGAGATGACATCTGCGGCTGAAAGTTTGAATCACCACAAGGCTTTAATGGCCAAGGCTGAAGCGGAACGTGAATATCTCGAGCATGCGGCAGAGGAGCTTTCGGCCTTGTCACCAGAAGCCAATGAAGAAATGCAGCTGGCGGAAAAACGCCAATTGATGATGCAGGCTGAGCAATATGCTTCGGCTTTGGACGAAGCTGAAAGTGCGCTTTCCGGTGAGATGAATGCCGAAGCCCGGCTCAATGCGGCCTTGCGTAAGCTGGAGCGGCGCAAGGAAGGGGCGGGTGGGCGGCTCGACCAAGTTTGTGTGGCGCTGGAGCGGGTGTTGCTGGAACAGAACGAAGCGCAGCGGGCCATTGGCGAGGCGCGGCGGCTGTTTGAGTTTGATCCCAGGGATCTGGAGAAATCGGAAGAGCGGCTGTTTGCGCTGCGGGCGGCGGCGCGAAAATACAAATGCACAGTGGACCAGTTGGCGGAAAAGCGCGCTGGCTTTGAGGCGGAGCTGCAATCCATCACTGATGGTGGGGCCACACTGAAAAAGCTGGAAGCGGCTCACACCGAAGCCAAAGGTACATATGAAAAGGCGGCTGATGCGTTGAGCGCGGCGCGGCGCAAAGTGGCCAAGGCTTTGGACAAGGCCGTGCTGGCCGAACTTCCGTCGCTCAAATTGGAAAAGGCCCGCTTTGCCACGGAGATTTCGAGTGATGCGGCGCGGCCGCAAAGCGACGGCATCGACCGGGTGGAATTCGTGGTGGCGGCCAACCCCGGTACGGCTTTGCAGCCTTTGATGAAGGTGGCATCGGGCGGCGAGTTGGCGCGTTTCATGCTGGCGCTGAAAGTGATTTTGGCGGCCAAGGGTTCGGCACCAGTATTGATTTTCGATGAGATTGATACAGGCGTGGGCGGCGCGGTGGCCGATGCCATCGGCCAGAGGCTTTCACGCCTCGCCAAGGGATTGCAAGTTCTCGCTGTCACGCACTCTCCACAAGTGGCGGCCAATGCTTCGCAACATCTGCTGATTTCAAAAATGGAAGATGTCGGCGGCAAGCGCATGGTGACGCGGGTTCAACCCTTGTCTGCCCAAAGCCGCCGCGAAGAATTGGCACGTATGTTGTCGGGCGCTTCGGTGACGGATGCGGCGCGCGCTCAAGCGGAAGAATTACTGGCGGGGCGGGGATGAGCCGGAAAGAAACTGCAGAGGAACACGCGCGGCTGGCGGCGGAGATCACCACGCATGATCTGGCTTATCACCAGCATGACGCACCGACGATTTCGGATGCCGATTATGACAAGCTGCGTTTGCGGTTGCTGGAACTTGAAAAGCAATATCCAACACTGGCGAGGAATTCAGTTTCGCAGAAAGTGGGGGCGGCCCCTTCTGGTAAATTCGTCAAGGTAAAACATGCCGTGCCGATGTTGTCGCTGGCCAATGCTTTCGCCGACGAAGAGGTTGAAGAATTTCTGGCGCGGATGAAACGGTTTCTGGGCCTGTCGGAAACCGCAGAATTGGCGGTGACGGCAGAGCCCAAGATCGACGGGCTTTCGATGTCATTGCGCTATGAGAACCGCAAGCTGGTTCAGGCCGCCACGCGGGGCGATGGGGCTGAGGGCGAGAATGTCACGGCGAATATCCTCACCATCAAGAACATTCCGCATCAATTGCCTGCCGCTGCGCCAGACGTGATTGAGGTCCGCGGCGAGGTTTACATGTCCAACGCGGATTTCACGGCGCTCAATGAACGTCTGGTGGCGGAAGGTGAAAAGCCTCTGGCCAATCCGCGCAATGGGGCGGCGGGCTCTTTGCGCCAGCAGGATGTTTCGATCACTGCGTCGCGTCCGCTGAAGTTCTTCGCCTATGCTTGGGGCGAGGCGCCGAAGTTGCCTGCTGATACGCAATGGGGCGTGGTGCAAGCATTCAAGGACTGGGGATTGCCGGTCAATCCGTTGATGGTGCTTTGCCATTCAGGCGCTGAGCTTCTGGCACATTATGACCAGATCGAAACGCAGCGGGCCACGCTGGGCTATGATATTGACGGCGTGGTTTACAAGCTCAATGACCTCAAATTGCAGGAACGTCTGGGCTTTGTGTCGCGTTCGCCACGCTGGGCCATTGCCCATAAATTTTCCGCTGTGCAAGCGACGACGGTTCTCGAGGCCATCGACATTCAAGTGGGGCGTACCGGAGCGCTCACGCCTGTGGCGCGGCTCAAGCCCGTCACTGTCGGCGGCGTGGTGGTTTCCAATGCCACCCTGCATAATGAAGACGAGATTGCCCGCAAGGATGTGCGCATTGGCGATACGGTGATTGTGCAACGCGCCGGCGATGTGATCCCGCAGATCGTGGGCGTGGCGCAGCGTGGTGAAGGATCGGTGCCTTATCAGTTCCCGCATATCTGTCCGGCTTGCGGCAGCCATGCTGAGCGGGAAGAGCGCGACACGGGCAAGTCAGATGCGGTGCGGCGCTGCGCAGGTGGTCTCATCTGCCCGGCGCAGCGCGTGGAGCGCCTGAAACATTTCGCCTCGCGCAATGCTTTTGACATTGAGGGTCTGGGCGACAAGATTGTTCAGGAATTTTATGATGAGGGTTTGATCGCGGCGCCGCAGGATATTTTCACGTTGCAGAAGCGCGATGCGCGTTCATTGAAAAAGCTGGCTACACGTGAAGGCTGGGGCGAAAGCTCGGTGGCCAATCTCTTTGCTGCCATTGAGGCGCGGCGCGAGATTGCCTTGGATCGTTTCATCTTCGCGCTGGGTATCCGCCACATTGGCGAGACGACGGCGCGGGTGTTGGCGCGGCACTATCATTCGCCTGAGCATTTGCGCGATCAGATGACACTGGCAGGTGCATCCGCGGAAAATGACGCGCGGCACGAATTGGATTCGATAGATGGCATTGGCGCGATTGTGGCTGAAGCGGTGATTGAATTCTTTCAAGAGCCGCACAATCTCAGCATCTATGATGCCTTGCTTAAAGAAGTGCGCCCACAGGCCATGGCTGCGGTGGCAACATCGTCGCCGGTTGCGGGCAAGACAGTGGTGTTCACGGGTGCTTTGGA